>CAWJDN010000151.1:0-6210 GCA_963840985.1 uncultured Acidobacteriaceae bacterium | reverse complement strand
TCTTATCGGCCTGGGGCGAGCCGGCAAACTTGGGATAATCCCGCCGCATCCCTGCCTTTCGCGTTAAAGTGTATGCGGGGATTTGTTTTGCCCGAACCGCGCCCAATACGCAAGAGGCCCGCACGTCGGGCCAGACACAAGCCCACTACTTCGCGATGGCCACGCCTGAGTTGGCGCATCCATCTGATTCTGGCCGTTCTCTTGTTGATTTTTTGTCTTCTGGGTTGGGGAATACTCTCCCTACTATTGGCTCCTACTTCCAACACCTCGCTCACCCGTTTTGACGCCATCATCGTGCTGGGCTACCCCGCCGACAGTGACGGCAACCCCTCGCCGGAGATGCTGGCCCGCGTCACCGAGGCTGTCCATGAGTATGAGCGAGGCATAGCGCCACGGCTGATACTGACTGGAGCAGCCGTACGCAATGGCTTTATCGAGGCGCGAGTGATGGCCGCCACCGCCCATGCACAGGGGATTCCGGAGTCGGCCATCTTTGTAGAGCCTCAGGCCAGGGACACGATTCAGAACGCCTGCTACGCCACCCTCATCATGAAGGAGCACGGCTGGCAGTCTGCGGAGGTGGTTTCCGGAGCCAGCCACCTGCCTCGCGCCGGCATCATCTTCAGTGAAATGCCCCTGGAGTGGCGCACCCACGCCGCGCCGCCGCTAGAGCCGGAATCCGCTCCGGAGCATGCGGCCTACCATTGGGCCGAAGCATCCGTCGAAACCTTGAAGACCGTGCGCTATCTGGTCTGGACGCGCTGGAGAGAGCGCTGCCAGCCGTAACACGATAATTCTCGCCCGGTTGGCGTTGTCCTCTGCCGGTATCCTCCTGTAAGCTGAAAACAATGCGTATTTCAGTTAGTTTTTCCGCCCTTCTTGCCGCCGTAGCCTGCCTGGCTTTGTCTTCCGGAACCTGCACCCAGGCGCAAAGCACCGCATCTCCAACAGCCGGCAATGGCACCTACGTTGCCAGCGACCCGCTGGCCGGTGTGCGCTACGACAACCGCTTCGATATTTCACTGGGCATGGCCTATGACCATATGAAGGCCGGGGCAAACGTGCTGCAAGGGGCCAATCTGGGCGGGGCAGATCTCTCCGCCTCCTATTGGTTATTCAAGCACTTGGGCGTTGAAGGCTCGGGCCGCGCTTACCTGGGCAGTAGCGGCGCCGGTACGACGAACCCTGCGGCTCTCCACGGGCCGTTTGTCAGCCAGTATTTGTTTGTCGCCGGTCCCGAATGGCTGGGACCGCACAACAAGCACGGCGCAGTCATCGCTCACGCCATGTTTGGTGGCGCGTACTTTGATGCGCATCTGGGCAATGTCTCGCCGCTGACGGAAAATTTCTATTACAACCAGATGGCTCCTGCGGCCATCATCGGCGGCCATATTGACTTGAATCGCTCAGCGCGCTGGGTTTTCCGCATCACGCCCGACGCGGTCATGACCCACTACACCATGCCCTACACTCCCGCGTACTCACAGTTCGATGTCAACTTCGCTCTCTCGGTGGGTGTCGAGTACAAGTTCAGTAAGAAGCGGTAAAAGTCCGCCGCACTTAAACGGCAATCTTCCCGAAACAGAATTTTCCGGGACGCGAATATTGCGTCGGCTGCCCTCGTTTTGCCCTTGGGTCTGTCATCTTCTATAAAGTGAAAGCTGCTGCCAGGTTAAACGTGGGGGTCTTCTCCTCCCCTCGGCAATGCCTGTAGAATCAGAGTCCCCGGAGAATCTACCGGATTGGATGTCGGTTTGATGTTCCGGGCGTAATCAGGATTGAACAGCTATGAGAGACACACTTGGAGTTTTGCTTGCCGGCGGAGCGGGGGAGCGGCTCTTTCCCCTTACCCGCGATCGTGCCAAGCCGGCCGTGCCCTTTGGCGGGCACTACCGCATCATCGACATCACACTTTCCAATTGCATCAACTCCGGCCTGCGCAAGGTCTTCATCCTCACGCAGTACAAGGCGCTCTCGCTCAACCGGCACATCCGCGAAGGGTGGACGGGCGTTGTCGCCCAGGAGTTGGGAGAGTTCTTTGAGCTACTGCCGCCCATGCAGCGTACCGGCGCCAACTGGTACATGGGCACCGCCGATGCGGTTTACCAGAATATTTATTCGATCGGTAGCGAACAACCCAAGTACATGATCATTCTCCAGGGCGACGCCATCTACAAGATGAACTACAGCCGCATGCTGGAACAGCACATGGAGACTGGCGCGGAGGTAACGCTGGCTACGCTGCCAATCTCGCCCGACGAATCGAATCGCTTCGGTGTGGTGGAGGTGGGCAAGACGGGCGAGGTGTTGGGATTCCAGGAGAAGCCGGCCTCCACCAGCTTCCGCTCACCCTTCAACCCCAGTGCCGTTGATGCCTCCATGGGCATTTATATCTTCTCAACCGAAATACTGCTGAAGGCGCTGATCGCCGACGCTGAGGATCCAGACTCCAAGCACGACTTCGGCCATGACATCCTGCCCCAAATGCTGGGCAAGAAGAAGATGATGGCCTACAACTTTGTGGACGAAAACAAGCAGCAGGCGCTCTACTGGCGCGACGTGGGCACGCTCGACGCTTACTACGACGCCAACATGGACCTGTGCGCGGTTTCGCCGGTCTTCAACCTCTACGACAAGAACTGGCCCATCCGCACCCGCGTGCGCCAGTATCCGCCCGCCAAATTCGTCTTTGCCGAGCCCGGCCGCTCCGGCATGGCGGTTGATTCGGTTATTACCGCCGGCGTCATCATCTCCGGCGCCACGGTGTCCAATTGCGTGGTCTCGCAGGATGTGCGCGTCAACTCCTACTCCACCGTGGACGCCAGCATCATCTTTTCGCACGTGAACATCGGCCGCCATTGCCGCATCCGGAAAGCCATCATCGACCGTCATGTCCATATCCCCGAGGGCACGGTTATCGGCTACGACCCGGTAGAGGACAAGAAGCGCTACTTCGTCACACCTTCAGGGCTGACCATCGTCACCCGCGACGCTTCGCTCTTCGAGAACCCCGTCGATCCCGACTTCCAGCTGCGGTATTGAAGACGATGCCCACCTTCACCCCGCAACTGCTCTCCCTGCTCTCCCGCATCCGCGAGCTGGCCGCGAGCGCGCTCTCTCTAGATGCCCTGCAGAAAGCCATCGTCGCGGCCATCGCCGCCGAGTTTCCTCATTACAACTGGACCGGCTTTTACATGCTCGACCCCGGCGACTCGCAGATGCTGCTCCTCGGCGCATTCAATGGCGAGCCTACCCCGCACGTGCGCATACCCGTCAATCAAGGCATCTGCGGTGCCGCCGTAGCCTCCGGAGAGACCGTCGTTGTTGACGACGTGAATGCCGACCCGCGCTATCTCTCTTGCTCCATCCGCACAAAATCAGAGATCGTTGTTCCCATTCGCGCTCATGGCCGCATCATTGGCGAAATTGACATCGACAGCCACACTCCTGCCGCCTTCTCCGCCATCGACCGCAGCTTTCTTGAAGAAGCGGCGCGCATTGTCGGAGGCTGGGTGGAAAATCACTCTTCAGAAACGATTAAGGACTACTGATCTGTTTTTATGTCTAGTGATTTGCGATCAGTTTCATGAGTTCCCTGTAGGACACAGATCCCTCATGACGCTTGTTGTCAATGAAAATGGTGGGAGTCGCCGCGATTTGCAGCTTATCGGCTTCGTTTGCTTCGTCCTGAACAACGCCTCTGAACCGCGCGGAATCAAGGCATTGCATCAATGCGGCCGGATCGGCGTGTATCCCTTGCGATAGGGAGTTGAGCTCCTGGTCAATAGCCTTCGATGAGACAATTTCGGCCTGGTTCGCATAGAGTGCATCTGCGAATTCCCAGTACTTTCCCTGTGCCCCCGCGCATTGCGCGGCTTCAGCTTCCCTGAATGCAAAATCGTGCATGGATAGCGGATAATCCCGGTACACCCAGCGAATCTTGCCTTCGCTCGCCGCGGTCTGCAGGGTAACGTGCAACTGCCGGCAATATGGACATTGAAAATCCGCGTATTCAATGATCGTGGCAGGCGCATTCGCGCTGCCGCGCACGTGATCATTGGAGCCGATCGCCGCAGGGTGATGCCAGCTTAGTTGGATTTCCCGCCACATGGACGGATGGGAGATGCGCAGCACCAGAATCACATTCAGGCAGGCGCTGCACAACGAAAACACAACCAGAAAACCGAGAAGAAAATCCCGCCGAATGAGCCGATTCATATGCCCCCTGGACTGCCGTGATGCTGGCATTGCACAGTCTCAGCATTATCGTCTGCTCCATCCCTTGATTGTCAAATTCAACGATGAATCGGCGACACCAGGCTTATTGTGGTACGAAATCTATATTTTTCCCGACGTAATCTGAGTCCTCCAGCCAACGTAACTAATCTGGATACATGTGTACTAGCGCAATATGCCCGGCGTGGGTACATTATGTTGGAGCGAGAAACGCGGGTTTTAGCCCTTGAGAGACGGTTTTTCAAACTGAACCGCGACCAAATTTTTCAGAAAAGGTTTCCCCTATGAACAATGGAGATCAACAGCAATCACACCCCAAAGAAGCCGCCGCAAGTGCCCGCGTCCAGCGCCTGGGCAGACGCGCCTTCATCGTTTCTGCGGCAGCTGCAGTCAGCGGAGCGGCCTTCTGGATCTTGCGCAAGACCACTCTCACTGAGCCGCAGACGGTGGACGCCGCGAGTGCTCCGACGAACGTGACCATCGTGGAATTTGCGGCCAATGGCAAGATGACCGGCAAGGTGACCGTTCCTCGCATCGTCAAGACTGACGCCGAGTGGAAGCAGCAACTCTCGGCGATCTCATACCAGGTAACCCGTCACTACGGTACCGAGCGCGCCTTCACCGGCGAAACCTGGAACTTGCATGATAACGGCATCTACCGCTGCATCTGTTGCGACACGGCCCTGTTTAGCTCGGAGACCAAGTTCGAATCCGGCACAGGCTGGCCTAGCTTCTGGCAGCCGATTGCGCCCGAGAACGTGTTGGAAAGCATCGACTCTAGCCAGGGGATGGACCGCACCGCAGTGTCCTGCCGCCGGTGCGACGCGCACCTGGGCCACGTCTTCAATGACGGACCGCCCCCCACCGGCCTGCGCTACTGCATGAACTCGGCAGCCATGCGCTTTATGAAGCTGGCTTAAGCGGAGTGAGTTATCCTAACTTTCGGACAGAATCAGGATGAGTAGAAAAGGCCTTAGTCCGGCACGTCTAGAGGCGTTCTCCGACGGCGTCATCGCGGTCATCATCACCATCATGGTGCTGGAGCTGAAGGTTCCCCGGCCAGACGGTGTAGCCGGTCTACTCGAGGTGTTGCCTACCATCATCCTCTACCTGCTCACCTTCGTGCAGATCGGAATTTACTGGGTGAACCATCACTATCTCGTTGATGAGGTGGAGAAGGTCAGCCATGGTATTTTGTGGGCCAACCTGGTCTTTCTCTTTTGTCTCTCGCTGTTTCCGTTCGCGACAGACTGGATCGGTGTCAAGGGGTTGTCGTCGTTCACCACCGCGCTCTATGCTGCAGTCTGTATTTTGCCGGGGCTCGGATATATGGTGTTGTGGATTCAGGTACGGTCGCAAAGCGCGACCCCCGCGCATGCAAGTTGGGGTAAGCAGGTCGCGTCCGTTTCGCTTTATCTTACAGCGATTCCCGTGGCCTACTATCGTCCTGCTGCATCTCTGGCGCTGATCGGGATCGTTGCGGTGCTCTGGCTGCTGCCACCGAAGGCCCGGGTTCCTCCTCAAGCCGGATGAGCTTCACTTCCCCTGGTAATCCTGAAATAGCTCCGGAAACTGCGCCTTGAGCGCTTCGATCTTGGGCCGGTCGTAGACCTGGATGTATGGATTATCGGGGTTGTGCAGCGCGTAGTCCTGATGGTATTGCTCGGCGTCGTAAAAGCCCTTCAACGGCACAACCTGGGTCACAATCGGCTTGGGAAACACGTGCGCCGCGTCGAGTTGCGCAATGTAGGCCTGGCTGATCTTCCGTTGTTCGTCGTTAGTGTAGAAAATAGCGGATCGATAGGAGATGCCTGCATCAGGCCACTGGCGGTTAAGTTGAGTGGGATCGTGAGCGACGGAGAAGAACACCCGCAGTAGTTGTCCATAGGTGATCTTCGACGGGTCGTAGACCACGCGCACCGATTCGGCGTGCCCGGTACTCTCCGTGGACACCTGGGCGTAGGTCGCGGTCTC
>CAWJDN010000150.1:0-17876 GCA_963840985.1 uncultured Acidobacteriaceae bacterium | reverse complement strand
AGCGGCGGCGATTGCCGCGGCGGACCGCGAGTTGGGACTGTCTCTTGCGCCTGATGAGATCGAGTACCTGGTCGCGGAGTTCAAGCGGCTCAAGCGCAATCCCACCGACGTCGAGTTGTATATGTTCGCCCAGGCTAACAGCGAACACTGCCGACACAAAATCTTCAATGCAAGCTGGACAATCGATGGTGTGAAGCAGCCGCGAACGCTCTTCCAGATGATTCGCAATACCAATGAGGTGTCGGGCCATGATGTGCTTTCGGCTTATCGCGACAATGCGGCGGTGATTCGCGGCGGGCGCGGCGGAAGATTCTTTCCCGATCCGGCTGGCGCGGCGTACGCATATCACCAAGAAGATATTCACATTTTGCTGAAGGTGGAAACGCACAATCATCCCACGGCGATTTCGCCATGGCCGGGGGCAGCGACGGGATCGGGCGGCGAAATTCGTGATGAAGGAGCGACCGGGCGCGGAGCGAAACCCAAGGCCGGGCTGTGCGGTTTTACGGTGTCGAATCTGAATCTGCCGCAGGCGCCGCAACCCTGGGAGCACGCGTATGGGCGGCCTGCGCATATTGCTTCGCCGCTGGACATCATGATCGATGGGCCGCTGGGCGCGGCTGCATACAACAATGAATACGGCCGGCCGGCGCTCTTCGGT
Source organism: uncultured Acidobacteriaceae bacterium (assembly GCA_963840985.1). Taxonomy (GTDB): domain Bacteria; phylum Acidobacteriota; class Terriglobia; order Terriglobales; family Acidobacteriaceae; genus Telmatobacter. The sequence goes on along the minus strand of CAWJDN010000150.1, from coordinate 17,215 downwards.
TACTTCCGCACCTATGAGAAGTCGAGCATGAACTCCGAAGATGCGATCTTCGGGTATCACAAGCCGATCATGCTGGCGGGAGGGCTTGGAAATATTCGCGCCGAGCATATCGAGAAGGGCTACATCAAGGCCGGCTATGCGCTGATTGCGTTGGGCGGGCCGGCGATGCTGATTGGACTTGGCGGCGGCGCAGCCTCGAGCAGCGCGGGCAGCGGAAATACGGATCTGGACTTTGCTTCGGTGCAGCGCGATAACGCGGAGATGGAGCGCCGCGCGCAGGAGGTCATCGACCGCTGCTGGCAGCGCGGCAAAGCGAATCCGATTGCGTTTATTCACGATGTTGGCGCGGGTGGGTTGTCGAATGCGTTTCCGGAGTTGATCAAGGACGGTGGCTGCGGCGGAAGTTTCGATTTGAACGCGATTCCGCGCGGCGAGGCGGGGATGAGTCCGCTGGAGGCGTGGTGCAATGAGGCGCAGGAGCGCTACGTGCTGGCGATTGCGCCGGAGAATCTGCCACTGTTCACGGACCTCTGCGAGCGCGAGAGGTGTCCCTTCGCCGTGATTGGAACGGCGGAACAGCAGCCCCATCTCACCCTCAGCGATCATGCGGCATCCGGAAAAGCCATCGATCTGCCGCTGCACGCGCTCTTTGGAAAACCGCCGAAGATGGAGCGCGAGTTTGCGCGCACGAAAATTGCCGCCGCGCCGCTCGATCTTGCGGGCGTAACCGTTGCGGAAGCAGTGGAGCGGCTGCTGCGCCTGCCAACGATTGCGTCGAAATCATTTTTAATTACGATTGGCGACCGCAGCATTACGGGAATGGTGGTGCAGGACCAGATGGTAGGGCCGTGGCAGGTTCCGGTTGCCGACTGTGCGGTCACGCTGGGCGCATACGACTCTTTGTGGGGCGAGGCGATGGCCATTGGCGAGAGAACGCCGCTGGCGGTGATTAACGCGGCGTCCTCGGCGCGCATGGCCGTGGGTGAGGTGATCACTAACATGGCGGGCGTAGCGATCGGGTACGAGCGAGTTGGAAAACTCGGCGACATCAAGCTCTCGGCAAACTGGATGGCGGCGGCGGGCGAAGGGCAGGAGGATCAGAAGCTCTTCGACGCCGTTCATGCGGTGGGAATGGAGTTTTGCCCGGCGCTGGGAATGACGATCCCGGTGGGCAAAGACTCGATGTCCATGAAGACGAAATGGGCCGGTGAAAGCGGCAAGACAAAAACTGTGCTTTCGCCGCTGTCGCTCGTCGTGTCGGGGTTTGCGCCGGTGAGCGATGTGCGCCGCACGATAACGCCGCAGTTGTGCGAAGGCGATGCGTCGCTGCTTCTGATTGATCTTGGCCAGGGAAAAAATCGGCTGGGCGGATCGTGTTTGGCGCAGGTGTACGGACAGATTGGCGACGTGGCTCCGGATGCGCCGTCAGCTGAGGTGATGAAGGCATTCTTCGCTGCGATGCAGCAGCTCAACCGCGAAGGGAAGCTGCTGGCCTATCACGACCGCAGCGATGGCGGGCTGTTAGTGACGCTGGTGGAGATGGCCTTTGCCGGGCGAATGGGGCTGGAGATTGATTTGCCAGCTGCGGGCCTGGCAGAACTGTTCAGCGAAGAGTTGGGCGTTGTGGTGCAGGTTGATGCGAAAAATGTCGCTGATGTGCTTGCACGACTTAGCGCTGCCGGCCTTGCAGCGCGAGTGATTGGGCGAGGCGCGCTGGGCAACGAGATCGTGATTCGCGGCGGCGGAAAGATCGCTTATCGCAACACGCGCACCGCGCTGCACGCTATGTGGGCGGAGACGAGCTTTCATATCCAATCACTGCGCGACAATCCGGAAAGCGCGCGGCAGGAGTTCTCGCTGCTCGAAGATGCCGAGCGCCCCGGACTATTTGTGAAGGTGCCGTTCGATCGGCAGGAGCGAGTAAGTGCCCCGTTTGTGCATACCGCACGGCCGCGGGTTGCCATTCTTCGCGAACAGGGCGTGAATGGGCACGTGGAGATGGCCGCGGCTTTTGATCGCGCGGGCTTCGCTGCAATCGATGTGCATATGAGCGATCTTCTCACGGGGCGCGCGAGCCTTGCGGAGTTCAAAGGGCTGGCTGCATGCGGCGGATTTTCCTACGGCGACGTACTCGGCGGGGGCAGCGGGTGGGCAAAAACCATCCTCTTCAATGACCGGCTGAAAGAGATGTTCACCGAGTTCTTTGCGCGCCCCGACAGCTTTGCACTGGGCGTCTGCAATGGCTGCCAGATGATGACGCAGCTGCACGAGATCATTCCGGGAGCCGTGAGTTGGCCGCACTTTGGGCGCAATACGTCTGCGCGGTTTGAGGCGCGGCTGTGCATGGTGGAGATTCAGGAGTCTCCGTCGCTGTTCTTCGCGGGCATGGCCGGTGCGCGCGTACCCATCGTGACTGCGCATGGCGAGGGCCATGTGAGCAGTATCGCGGCGGACTCTCGTGTCGCGCTGCGCTACATTGATACATTTGGCAAGGTCACCGAACATTACCCGCTGAATCCAAGCGGCTCCGTGCAGGGTGTCGCGGGATTGAGCAGCGCGGACGGGCGCGCGCTGATTGTGATGCCCCATCCGGAGCGAGTCTTTCTGGGCGTGCAGCATACCTGGGTGCGGGACAAAATGCGCGAACCGAAAGACAGCCCGTGGCAACGGATGTTTGACAACGCGCGCAAGTGGGTTGGCTAGGAGAGAGTGTGAGTTCAAAGGTGGATTACAAGTCCGCGGGAGTGGACATCGAAGCCGGCAACGAAGCGGTGCGGCGCATCAAGTCGCATGTGGCCGAAACCCACAAGCAGCATGCCTCGGCGGTGCTCACCGGGCTGGGCTCCTTTGGATCGCTCTTCTCCCTGGGCGATGCGCTGAAGGGCTTGAAGAATCCGGTGATGGTGCAGAGTACAGACGGCGTCGGCACCAAAAGCAAGGTAACGGTGATGGCGGGCCGCTATGAAGAGTTGGGCCGCGACCTGGTGGCTGCTGTCGCGGGTGACATCGTGGTGATGGGAGCAACACCGCTTACCTTTCTCGATTACCTTGGCTTTCACAAGACGGAACCGGAGATTGTGGAGGCGTTGGTGCGCGGCATGAGCGCCGCGTGCATTGAGGCCGGCATTGCGCTGGTGGGCGGAGAGACGGCGGAGATGCCCGCGGTGTATGCGGAGGGCGATCTGGATGTGGTTGGCTTTGTGACTGGCGTGGTTGATCGCGAGCGTCTGCTGACAGGCGCGAATATCGTTGCGGGCGATACGCTGTATGCGATCAACTCCAGCGGCCTGCATACCAATGGATTCTCACTGGCGCGCAAACTGATCTTCGAGATCGGCGGCTATGCCATTGATGCGCGGCCCAAGGAGCTCGAAGGGAAATCGATAGCGGATGCGTTGCTCGCGCCTCACACAAACTATGTTGCGCCGGTGAAGAACATTCTTGGCGCCGGGATTCCGGTGAAGGGCATGGCGCATATCACCGGCGGCGGACTGGTGGAGAATGTGCCGCGCATTTTGCCGGAGGGATTGGGCGCCGCGATCGATTGCGCGACTTGGACGCCGCAGCCCATTTTTGCGTTGATGCAGCGGCTGGGAAATATCGACGATATTGAGATGCATCGCACCTTCAACATGGGAGTGGGATTGGTGCTGATTGCGCCGCCGGGGTTGCAGAGCAAGTTGGCGGCTGCCATCGCGGCCTTTCCCGCGCTGCGTGTCTGGGAACTTGGGCGCGTGGAGGCAAATGCATCCGGCGTGCGTTTTGGCGAGGTGAATTGAGATGGAACGACAGGTGCTGCTCGATGCGATTCCACATTGCCTGACGGCGACCGATCTGCCGCTAAAGGCGAAGTACGCGGGCAAAGTGCGCGACACATATGAGACAGGCGATGGGCGCTTGCTGCTGGTGACGACCGACCGGCAGAGCGGCTTCGACCGCTTGCTGGGCGCGATTCCATTCAAGGGGCAGGTGCTGAATCGCACGTCTCTGTATTGGTTTGAGCAGACGCGCGGAATTGTCGGCAATCATGTGATTTCGAGCCCCCATGCCAATGCGCTGATTGCGCGCAAGTGCACTGTGCTGCCCATCGAGTTTGTGGTGCGCGGGTATATGACGGGCTCGACCGACACCGCGATCTGGACACAGTACCAAAAGGGCGTGCGGAATTATTGTGGCCATGCGCTGCCCGAGGGCATGAAGAAGAACGAGCCTCTGCCCAAGAACATCGTCACGCCAACCACCAAGGAGACGACCCACGACCGGCCGGTTACGCCAAAGGAAATCGTCGACGAGGGCTGGCTGACGGCAAAGCAGTGGGAATTTACTTCGGCCAAGACACTCGAGTTGTTTGCATTCGGCCAGAAGGTTGCCGCCAGTCGCGGGCTGATTCTGGTGGATACAAAATATGAGTTTGGCGTGGCGGACAATGGCGAGATTCTCTTGGTTGATGAAATTCATACTCCGGATTCGAGCCGCTACTGGCTGGCCGACAGCTATGCGGAACGGCTGGCTGCGGGGCAGGAACCCAACATGATCGACAAGGAGTTCTTCCGGCTGTGGTTCCGCGAGCGCTGCGACCCGTATAAGGATGCCCTGCTGCCGACGCCGCCAGACGATCTGATCGCGGAGCTTGCGGCCAGATACATTCAACTGTTCGAGAAAATCACGGGCACGGCATTTGAGCCGGACCTGCGGCCGCTGGAAGCAACCGTGTTGGCGAGTCTGGCGAAATGAGCGAGACGATTCTCATTGTTGGTTCGGGAGCGCGCGAGCATGCAATCGCCGCCGCGCTGGCGCGCTCGTCGTCGCGTCCGAAGTTGGTGTGCTTCAGCAGCGCGCGCAATCCGGGCATCGCGAGCCTGTCTTCCGTATATGGAATTGGAAACATCACAAATCCGGCGGAGGTGGCAGCGTTCGCCGGCGAGCATCACGCAACGATGGCCGTGATCGGTCCGGAGGCTCCGCTGGCGGCGGGGGTTGCGGACGCGCTGTGGGCGGCGAAGGTTCCTGTCGTTGGCCCCACGCAGAGCCTGGCGCGCATCGAGTCGAGCAAAGGCTTTGCGCGTGAGTTGCTGGCCAAGTATAAAATTCCGGGCAACCCATTCTTTCAGCGTTTCTCATCTCTCGATGGGCTCGAAGAAGTTTTCGCGCGCTATCCGAACCGGCACGTCATCAAGGACGATGGACTGGCCGGCGGAAAGGGCGTCAAGGTCTGCGGCGATCATCTGCTCTCGCTCGATGACAGCCTTGCGTTTTGTCGCGAACTGGCTGCTCGCAGGCATCCGTTTGTCGTTGAAGAAAAAATTGAGGGCGAAGAATTTTCGCTGATGAGTTTCTGCGATGGCAAAACTTTGCGGCACATGCCTGCGGTGCAAGACCACAAGCGCGCTTACGAGGGTGACAAAGGACCGAATACCGGCGGCATGGGAACCTACACGGACGCGGACCACAAGCTGCCATTTCTGCGGGATGCTGACATTACGGCGGCGCAGCAGATCAACCAGCAAGTCGCCGCGGCGCTGGCTGAGGAGTGTGGCGAGCCCTACAAGGGAATTCTCTACGGCGGATTCATGGCCACGTGCGATGGCGTAAAGTTGATCGAATACAACGCTCGCTTCGGAGACCCGGAATCGCTCAATCTGTTGCCGTTGCTTGAGACGGATTTCGTACAGATCTGCCGCGCCATCGTGGACACGAAGCTGGCCGGCTGTGCTGTGAGTTTCGCGACGCAGGCCAGCGTCTGCAAGTACGTCGTGCCTGAAGGCTATCCGGACAATCCGCGCAAGGGCGATGCGGTGCTGCTGCCGGCGGAGTTGCCCCTGGGAGTCACGATTAATTTGAGCGCCGTCGATGTGAAGGATGGGAAGTTGATTGCGACAGGATCGCGTACGCTCGCGGTTGTCGGAACTGCCGCGACGATTGCCGAGGCAGAAGCCGTCTGCGAACGAGTTGTTCGCCTGATTCCGGGGCCGTTCTTCCATCGCGCGGATATTGGGACCGCGCCGTCCATTGCCCGGCGCGTGGAGCATATGAAGGCGGTGCGGCCAACATGAGCTTGAAGGTCGGTGTTCTTGGTTCAACTCGCGGGACGGCGCTGCAAGGTATTCTCGACGCAATCGCCGCGGGCACGCTCGATGTTGAAATCGTGCTGGTTGCGTCAGACAAGCCGGCTGCTCCGATACTTGAGCGGGCAGCGAGGCATGGCGTTCGCGCTCTCTTTCTCGATCCAATAGGATTGAAGCGTGAGGCCTATGATCGGCAAGTGAGTGAAGCGTTGCGCGAGACTGGAACGGAGTTGGTGCTGCTGATCGGCTACATGCGCATCGTCTCTGAACAGTTTGTAGATACGTGGCGCGGGAAGCTGTTGAATGTTCATCCCTCGCTGCTGCCTGCCTTTGGCGGGCTGATGAATCTGAAGGTGCATGAGGCGGTGTTGGCCGCGGGCGTCAGCGAGACCGGGTGTACGATTCATCAGGTGACCGATGAAGTCGATGGCGGCCCAATTGTTTTGCAGAAGCGTTGCCCGGTGATGCCGGGAGATACAGCGGAGATGTTACAGAGCCGCGTTCAGGTGCTGGAGCAGGCTGCGTTCGTAGAAGTGTTGCGTGGATGGAGGGCATGATGGCGGAAGCGACGAGAAAAATCGACGTTGGAATCATTATGGGGTCGAAGTCCGATTGGCCGGCGATGGAAGCGGCGGCCAAAGTGCTCGACGAACTTGGCATCGCGTATGAAGCGCAGGTGATCTCCGCGCACCGCACTCCAGACAAGACGTTGCAATACGCCGAGAGCGCAAAGTCGCGCGGGCTGCGCGTGATTATCGCGGGAGCGGGCGGCGCGGCGCATCTGGCGGGATTTGTTGCGGCCAAGACTACTCTGCCGGTGCTGGGCGTTCCCATGAAGAGCAGTGCTCTGAATGGCCTTGACTCGCTGTTGTCGATGGTGCAGATGCCGGCGGGAATTCCGGTGGCTGTGTTTGCCATTGGGGAGGCGGGAGCGAAGAATGCGGGCCTTTTTGCTGCGTCGATTCTGGCGCTGGAGGACAAGACGATCGCACAGCGGCTGGATAAGTTTCGCAACACGCAGACAGAGGCGGTCTTGAAGGGATCCGACCCGCGTAAGTGACGACAGTATCACGGAGATTGATCCTACATCGGACTGACCGCGCGCGAGATCAGCAACCTGTACTTGTTCTTACGCTCTGCGCTCGATAGATCGCAATTGTTTTGCGCGCAATAGCTCTGGTTGGTCAGGTAGTCGTAGATGAGCGAGGGAACGTTGTAGTGGTGGATGGTTTTGTGCCGCACCACCTTACCGTCCTCCACCACCAAGATACGGTTCAAGTGCGTACTATCGTCGATGTTATCGAGGTAACGAAAATCCTTATAGCTCGTCGTTCCCTCGTTGAGTGGCGGCACATGGTCGGAAACCAGGATGATCAGACTCTGGGGATCGAGCTTGATTAGGGCGCGAATATAGCTGGCGATCGCCTGAGTGCGGTACCAATACTGGTTGGCGGCCCGAAGCAACTGCTGGTCGTCATGCGGCGCCTTCATCGACAGAACCAGCGGCCGCAGCTGGGTGTCAATGTCGTGGGGCTCATGGCCGTACATTGTAAGCACGTAGTTTAAGATCGGCTGCCCTGGATGTTCCCGCAGCGTACGAGCGATAAAGGCGAGATTCTGGTTGAACAGATCCCCATCGAACAAATACGTCTCGACATCCGATGCGTTGCTCGCCGTCAGGTAGGTCTCGCGATCGTGCGAGTATTCAATTGGATAGTATAGTTTTTCGAATCCGATTCCGGTATAGGCCTTGGTGCTGTTGAAGTAGTCCGGCTGATAAGCGTTGCTGACGTAGGTTGTGTAACCGGCCTGATGCAGGATGCCGGGCATGCAACCTGCCGCATGCCCGGTAAATACATCGAACTCTATCTCGGAAAGCTCATTCAACGCAGGCACGCCGCATAGCGCCTCGAACTCCGCCTGGGCGGTTCCGCCGCCGAAGACGGGCGAGATGGAAAACCCTTGCTCCTCTCCGACCAACTGCGCGAAATCGGGGTGGCGCGGATCCCTTGAAAAGGTGACCGCGCGAAAGAGAGTGGGATCTACCCAGCTCTCAAGTACGACCAGATACACGTTGTGATGATTCCCGCTCTTGCGGATGAAATCCGCCGTGGCGCGAACCTCCTGGTCATACTCGCCACGCTTGCGGTAAATTTCGGTCTGCCTGATCGCAACCTTTCGCGATGCCTCAAAATACAGCGCCATGGTGAGACGGCCGTTGTTATTCACACTCTGCGCATCGGAAAATATCGCCACATCAAGACCCGCGAACTGAAGTCCTGAGAGAACCGCATTCGGGAAGTATTCCACCGTCGCGGCACCGAGGAGCGCCAGCCCCGCTATGATTAGCACGCGCCAGTATCTTCGATAGTTGACGAAAGCAAGCAGCAGAGCAGGCGGCAGGCCCAGAGCCAGCATCAACCCCGCCTTCTTAACAAAAGGCAGTACCTTAAGAAGCTCGGGCAGGTTTCGGAGGTCGATGATGCGCAGGACGTCCCCGTACGCAACGAAGAAGACATCGCAGGCGACATAGGCTATCACGAATGGCATCGCGGCGACGAATGATGGCAACTTTCCCGGACGAAGCGCGAAATTGAACGCCCAATAAAGCGCCAGCAGAAGAGGCATTTCTATGCGGAGATGAAAATGGAGTGGGTCTAGTCCGCTCTGCCTGCCTAGAACTTCAGAGAGCGCTCCCATGAAGATCAAAAAGACAAAATAGCGAATCCCCAGGCGGCGAATCTTGTCCCAGGTCCAGGAAACGCATCGCCTCAAAGGAGAACGATGGATTGCGACCTTCCCAGGCGCGGGTACAACGCCGTGATGACTTCTCAACTTCAACTCGCGCCTCACTGATACCTGCCTTCCACTGATATGTCCATCCTAAGGGAGAGCCCTCCGATAGAGAAGGCAGCCTGTCAGACATTAATCGAATACTCACTTCCTCGAAACACCGTCGAGGCTACAGCGGAACCAGAGTAGATGTATCTCGAAACCACAGCATTCAAGTCGACGCGACCATCAGGGAGCGGCGACCTTGCACGAGACTGAACAGGACACATTTACTCTGGTTCCGCTCTAATGGCGGCTGAAGAGCAATGCAGGCCGCCCTCAGATGTACCGCTGCGGTGGCGAATCCAGGATTCTGGTAAGTTCTTAAATTCTACCAAAAAAGCGGAGGCAGAAGGATTGGTTCTGGGTTGGCGACCCCAAAAAAGGTGTGTCGCTGATAAAACTAGTGATAAGCGGAAGTGGAGGCAGCGGAAGTCGGCTTCTATGGCGGTGTCGGAACGCCGCGCGTCGCATGTTGCGATGTGCCGATGATTCCACTATGCTGGCGACTGAAGAGGTTCAAACGTCGATGCTTAATCGATTCTCTGCAAATTCTTTGTATTCTGTTGCGTTCCTTCTGGTCCTGCTCTCGTCTTTGCCTGCCTGCAATGCGCAAATTCAGATGCAGGTTGTCGCGAACGACTACCTGAGTACGCAGGGCTTCGATGTCATGCTATACGACAACACCTTCCACCCGGTGTTTGTCGACGAGAAGAATGCAGCTCTGCAGATGATCCTCCATGGCGAACGCATTGCGACCGACGGTGATGTGCGCCTGATGCCAACGCCCGAACAATGGGATCTGGTGGCTAAGCTGAAGGGCCGTCATGCCGACAAGGAGCACAACCGTCTCAGCGCTGACCTCTCATTTCCCACGTACCAGATGGACTATCGACTGGAAGTGGCCGCCGAGCCTGGCGGCATACGTGTGAGCGTGAATCTCGACAAGCCGTTGCCAGAGAAACTGGCCGGTCGCGCTGGCTTCAATCTGGAGTTCCTGCCCTCGGTTTACATGGACAAAACCTATACCGTCGACAACCGCATCTTCGGCATATTCCCTCGCAGCCCGCAGGAGCAGATGCACCCGGTGCTGCCCTCGCCCGACGACCCCGCTAAACTGCCCTACCAGGAGCAATGGGATGCGGAGAAAGGCTACACACAGCCGCTTCCGATCGTCAGCGGCAACAGCATCCTCATCGCGCCGGAAGACCCGTTGCATTCGGTCAGCATCACCTCCGAAACCGGTCCAGTTTTCCTCTTCGATGGCCGCAACCGCGCGCAGAACGGATGGTTTGTGCTGCGCACGCTGATTCCGTCCGGCAAGACGGAGGGCGCAATCGTCTGGCATATCCATCCAATCGTGATTCCCAACTGGACGCGCCCGCCCATGGTCGCGCACAGTCAGGTGGGCTATGCGCCCAACTTCCCCAAAATTGCAATCATTGAACTCGATCCGAAATTCGACGCACCCAGAACAGCGAAGGTGCTGCGCCTGGCTGAGGATGGATCGTACAAGCAGGTTTTTGAAGGACCGTTATCTGAGCCGACGCCGTGGCTCCGGTACACCTATGCGAAGTTCGATTTCTCCGTAGTCAAGGATCCGGGAATCTACGTGATTGAATACGCCGGTGCTCGCACATCTGTGTTCCCCATCGCGCAGGATGTCTACAGCCGGACGTGGCAGTCTACGCTCGACGGATATCTGGCGGTGGAGATGGACCACGTCTCCGTGCGCGAGGGATACCGCTTGTGGCACGGTGTTTCGCACCTCGACGACGCGCGCCAGGCGCCGCTGAACACGCTCCATTTTGACGGAGCATGGATGGGGTCGACCACTGACTCGCCCTTCCAGCCGGGGGAGCACATACCGGGGCTGAACGTGGGCGCCTGGTATGACGCGGGCGATTACGATATCCGCGCTGAAAGTCAATACGCGGTGATTGAAGACCTTGCGCTGGCTTACAAGGAATTTAACTTGAAGTGGGATGAGCTTACGGTTGACGAAACCACGCGCGCGGTGGAGATGCACAGGCCCGACGGTGTTCCCGATGCGGTCGAGCAGGTGAAGCACGGAGTCTTGGGGGTACTCGCGCAAATCAACTCTGTCGGCCATCCGTTCCCAGAGGTCATGGAGCCGACTCTCCGCGAGTACACTCACCTTGGCGATGCGGCATCGAAAACCGATGGGCGAATCTACGATGCGAATCTTGGACCGCATGAGGTGAAAGGCGACTACTCCGGTGTACCTGACGATCGCTGGGCATTCACCATGAAGGAACCACGGTTGCAGTGGGGGGCCGCGGCCGCATTGGCTGCCGCATCGCAGACCCTGAAAGGCTGGGACGACGCGCTCGCCAAGGAAAGTCTGGATACTGCCATCCGATTGTGGCAGGAAGAGCACGCGCATCCGACGGTGACTCAGTATCCCCCGGAATGGGGCTTTCCGGCCTCTTGGGTGGGTGATGTTGTCAGCACGGAAGAGTGGAAGGCCACCGTGGAGTTGCTGATCGCAACCGGCGGTGGTGATGAATACAAGAAGCATCTCTTGGAGATGCTGCCCGCAATGAAGAAGCGCTTCGGAACGAGCGGCTGGATGGTCGTAATGGCGCTGCCTTACATGGACGCAGACTTCAGGCAGCAAGTCGAAGCGGCGGTCCGCACATACAAGGTCGAGTTGGACAAAGAACTTGCTATGACTCCGTTCGGCGTGCCGCCGAGCCTGCGCAGTTGGGGCGGCTCGAATACGGTCGTCGATCTCGGCGTGCGAATGTACTTCCTGCACAAGGCGTTTCCCGATATCGTCGGCCCAGAGTACACGTTGCGCGCCGTCAACTACATTCTCGGCACACATCCTGTCTCGAGCACTTCTTATGTCTCTTCGGTCGGAACCGTCTCCAAGCTGAAGGCGTATGGAAACAACCGCGCCGACAACACCTTTATTCCGGGCGGCGTGATCCCGGGGTACATTGTTATCAAGCCTGATTTTCCCGAATGCATCGACGATTTTGGCTTTCTGTGGTTCGAAAACGAGTATGTAATCAACGTTGCCAGCCGCTGGGTGCTTGCCGCGAACGCTGCAAACGCGCTGGTGCAGTAGAGATTCGATGTGCCTATGTTCCGATGAGGGAGGACGACATCTGAGTCGGCATTAGGAACAAAGCGGCATACTTTGCTGTAATCGGTCCGATCTGTTCCGCCGGTTGAGTTGTCATTCAAGCAGGGCATGACCTACGAACTTGCCGAGGAGGCTACAGCCTTGTTTTCGCAAAAGCTCGCCCCGATCCGGACTTTAGATATTTCTCGAAAGCGCTTGCGCGCGACTCGTCTCTGAACGCAACATAACTCTTGATATGCCATGGCCGAAACTTTGACATATGTGGCACTGTGCCGGAATTGTGTTTCTCAAGCCTGGCATCCAGGTTATCGGTGATGCCGGTATAGAAATGTTCCCCAGCGAGACTTTGGAGGATGTAGACATATTTCATGATTTGTCTGCCTTCGCTGAAACTTCGACGCGTCAGCAATTGCCCGCATTCGGACAATTGTATCTATATTTCAAATTGAATGGGCTAGCCTTTCTATTTCATCTTGAGTCCGCCTACGCCAGTGCTCCGGCGTGACAGCCTTCGCCCTCATTCGAACAGTTGTTACATATTTCGACTGAATTGGTATGCCGAGCCGTAGCCTTCTGAAAGAAGGCGAAGGCTGGTGGAGGCGGCGGGAGTCGAACCCGCGTCCGAAATCGCTGTCAGCCAGGAGTGTTCATGTTTTGCCCGGTTCCTTTGGGTTCGCTCCCGGCGCTCAGAACGGGCAAGATGCGCCGAAAACTAGTCCGATAATCTCACGGTTACAACACGGACCGAGCCGTACCCGCCAGCCTACTGTATGACGTCCGCTCACAGCCCATAGGCAAAGCCGTGGAAGACGGCAGCTTAATTAATTAAGCTGCAAGTGCCAGATTATCGTTGGCAACTTTTGTTTTGCAGGCGATTACAGGTGCCCACACCCTGACATGACTCCTTTGCCACAATCGATCCCGTCGAAACCGTGACGCCCCCGATTCAGGGAAGTACCGGGCCAACTGGCTCGTGCTACTGCTTACATTCTACGCCAATTCATGTTTTGCCGCCGACTTACTGCTTCTCCAGATCAATGCTCTCGTACTCATGGCGCGCGATGGCGGCGCGTATCTGGGCAGGGGTCTTGCCCAGCCTGGTCTGCTGGTAGGCGAAGAATCCCTCCTTGGCGCAGGTGTCACACTCGGTCGAGTGCGTGGTCTCATAGCAACTGCGCAGGCTGGTGTGGCCCAGCGAGCGGTCACATCGGCAGTTGCAGGGAAGCTGGTAGATCAAGCTGCTGATCTGAATCGCCTGTTGGTAGCAGTGTGCCTGCCACGGATAGCGAAAATGTTCGCCGGTAAGTTGTTTGCCGGAGAGAATCGGCGGCAGGGCGCTCACCTTGAGCGGAGCGGAGGGATGATAGGCGGGAATATCGTTAGCCGGGTTCGACCACTGTGCATAGCTTGCGACAGTAACGGCGCAAACAACCAAGCCAAGAACCCAGTGGCGCTGCATCCAGTTGTTCGTCATAAGACCCTCCTGAACATATTTTAGACGGAGCGAGCATGAATCGAAAACCGAAGCCACAACCTCAGGCACATATGTGTTCAGGCATCGATTTTGGCGCAAAAAAGACGGCACGAACTTTTTGCTGTTCGTGCCGGGAGGCCAGTGACGCAAACTACTTCCAGAGGGGAGGATGCCTCCTCCGTGACTGGAATATATACAGCATAGCATAGATTCAAAAGATGTCAAATACAAAAATCGAAATTATTTTATGACTGCCGACAAGGATTAGCTGAATCAGTTAGTGTCCCAATTCGAGACACTTTGCGGGGAAAACGGCGCTACTGGCCAGCTTTCAACACATAAATCCATAGTAAGTTATTTTATATCTTTCACTTGCGTCAATGTAATGCGCATTTTCTCCCCAGCTTTCCGGCAAACAGAAAATCGGTCATTTATAGTCGCTTGGGCGATTTTCGGAGGGTTGACGGCTGTTTGGAGGCGACGGGAGACGGCCAGACCTGTTAACCAAGCGGGTTCGGGTGAAAATCCATATTTCAGGATTTACAGGTCTTTTCCACAGGTTTAGAAGCCGGACGACTGCCCTATGCGCAGTCAGACCAGCCTGTCGACAACAACCGCTAGCTCAAAATCCTTTGCCGTCAGGCCTCCGGCATCATGTGTGACTAAGCCCAGTCGCACCCGGTTATAGCGAATGTCGATATCCGGGTGGTGGCCGGCCTCTTCAGCCCGCTCACCCACACGGTTAACAAAGGTCAGCGCGGCAGGGAAATCCTCAAATCGGAAGGTTCGCGTCAACACTCCCTCTTCGATTCGCCACTCAGGCAGAACGCCGAGATGGGTGGCAATTTCATGAGCAGTCAATGGGTTCATTGAGTCCTCCGATCACAGAAATCGTCGAACTTCGCAGCGGCTATAGCGGAACCAGAGTATATGTATCTCGAAACCACAGCATTCAAGTCGACGCGACCATCAGGGAGCGGCGACCCTGAACAAAATTCAACAGGATTCAGTTACTCTGGTTCCGCTCGAAAACCAAACCGCAGCCCTTACTTCTTTTGCCTCTGTTCGCGCCGGGCCGCGGCCCAGCCTTCTTTGACGACCTGTTGAGCCCGGCTTACCGCCAGCGAGTCCGCGGGTACATCCTTAGTGATGCAGGAGCCGGCGCCGATGTAGGCTCCATCCCCCACGGTTACCGGCGCCACCAGCGTGGAATCGCTGCCCACAAAGGCATCCTTACCGATGGTTGTCTTGTACTTGTTCACACCGTCGTAGTTGCAGGTGATGGTACCCGCGCCGATGTTGGTTCTCTCGCCCACCTCGACATCACCCAGATAGGTGAGGTGTCCGGCCTTGGCGCCCTTGGCCAGCTTGGCCTTCTTGGTCTCGACAAAGTTGCCAACGTGCGCTTCTTCGCCGATCTCGCTTCCCGGCCTCAGGTGCGCGAAGGGGCCGATCCTGGCTCCATCCGCGACGGTGCTCTCGGACAGCACGCAGTTTTGTCGAATCAGCACGCCGTTGCCCAGGGTGCAGTTCTCGATCACCGAGTAAGAACGGATCAGGCAGTCGCTACCAATGCGTGTCGCACCCAGCAACTGCACAAACGGCTCAATAACCGTATCCTCGGCAACCTCAACCCCGGCGTCGATCGTGCAAGTCTCGGGCCGGTAAATGGTGACGCCATTGGCCATCAACCGGTTAGCCGTTCTCAAGCGTAACGTCGCGTCCAACGCCACCAGCTCGGCGATGGTGTTAGCGCCCAAAACTTCCATCGCATCAGCTGCCTGAATGGCGACAACACGCTCGCCGGCAGCACGCAACAGCTCAGCCATATCGGTCAGAATCACTTCCTTGTTGGCGTTGTTCGTGTTGAGCTTGTCCAGATGAGCCAGTAGCGGCGCAGTCTTGAAGGCATAAATTCCGGAGTTGATCTCGCGAATCTTCCGTTGCTCGGCTGTCAGTGACTTCTGCTCGACGATGAACTCAACCTCAGGTGATTCTGGCGACCGGCGCAGAATCCGTCCATAGTTCGTGGGGTCGTCGGGCGCGGCGGTCAGAATACTCATCGCCGCCTTTTGCTCCTGATGAAATTTCCAGAGCTGTGCGATGGTCTCCAGCCTGATCAGCGGCACATCGCCGGAGAGCACAAGAATGTTTTCGTAGCCGGCGATAGCCTTGCGCGCGCACTGGATGGCATGGCCGGTGCCCAATTGCTCGCTCTGCTCCACAAAATGGACGCCTGTTGCTGCTACGGCTGCCCGCACCTTTTCAGCTTGGTGGCCGATGACAGCGTAGATCTCGCCCGGCGCAACAACCCGGCTGGCCGCGGCGATCACGTGAGCCAGCAGCGGCTTGCCGCCGATCTCGTGCAGCACCTTAGCGCGTCGCGACTTGAGCCGCGTCCCCTTGCCCGCCGCCATGATGACGACCGCCAGCTTGCCATTCCTTTCCATGCATTGTTCTCCGTCCAAAAACTCTTCACTGCCTATTGTAGTTTCTCCGTCTTTTAAGGGATGAATCGGATGCGTCGTCGGTCATCGAAGATATAGTTCCCTGAAGTGTAGAGGTGCCGTGTCCGGTATTGCCGAGTTTGGATTGGCTTGCCCTCTCGAATCTCATACTCCGTAATTTGGTACGCAGTTGGACAAGCTTCGCACTCGCCTTCGTGCAGATTATCCCAAGTCTTGATATAAAGCGGATTGGCTATTGAGACCTCCAGAACTCCACCGGAGATCATGGGGAGAGTGGAGATCTCATATCCATGTGCTGACGGAATCAATGTGAAGAGAAGGGCTGGGCTGGTCATGTCGCCCATATATTGCATCGTAATGAAGTAGATTGGACCTCCGCCACCACAGGCGCGGGTAACGGCAAGCGTTTTAAAAGACTCCGAATACTCAGGCTCCTCGCGTTGAAACTCCGTAAGCTTCCGCAGAACAACGCTTTGCATTGTCTTCCCACCGCGGGTGATCACAAAGCCACTATCATACTGTCCGATCGAAGTTTCGTTTACTTTGTGCGACTTTATAAGAAGCGAGTCGGAAGTAGACAAGGAGTAACTGAAGCGAACGAAGTCGCGGTCTTCACTCGCCACCTTCATGGCCTTAAGCGGCACGAGGGTGATTTGATTATTGCATTGAGAGAGAGAAGGAGTTGTAGGCCCCAATGCAAAGATCAGAATTAGCGCAACTAGAAGAACACCCTTTCGAGCCATGACCTTATATACCTCTTACATGCTGAGTTACGGATTCCCAGGCTCCGTTTCTGAGACCTGTGAATCCGCTCAACTTCCGGCCTCATTTCTGTTTCGGCATCGGTATCGTAATGTCCACCTTCTGCGGCGGACCCAGCTTCAACTCCTCAAGCCCCGGCTTGATCTCCGGCCCGTTGCCCACTACCAGAATAGCCAGCTTGTCCGAGTGGATATACTTTTTTGCCACCGCATTCAGATCGGCCACTGTCACGTGCACAATCACGCCGTCCGCGGGTATGCGCTCGCCCGGCCGCACCAGCACGATGTCGCCCGAGACCAACTCCGCGGCGTCGATTTCGATTTCCACGCCGTTGCGCAGCACGCGCGCATGCCGCGGAAGCTGCTCCACGAAACGCTGGATAGCGGCGTGCGTGCGCCCCGCGGCGTAGCCTTCCAGGGCTTCGCCGATCAGCATGATGAACATGGCTTCGGCGGCCGCCAAATATTGTCCGGATGCCAGTGCCGCGATCACCGCCACG
>CAWJDN010000149.1:0-8280 GCA_963840985.1 uncultured Acidobacteriaceae bacterium | reverse complement strand
GAACCGTCGCGGTCTTGCGCCTCCGAAGCGAGCCAAGTCGTAGCGCGCCATGGTGGTGGCGATCATTTCGATGGCGCAGCAGGCGAGGCCGAACTGCATGGGCCAGACGGAGCTGCGCCGGCCCCAGTTGTAGAGCTCCTCGATGGTCGTCACGAAGACTCCCTGCTTGCCCAGTTCGATCTTCAAGCCCTCATCGACAGCCATCGTTTGCTCCGTTAGGTTTTCTATTCCCCGTTACTTATTCCCTCGTCTCACGCCCACGTCAGCACGCCCTTGGCCCAGGCCCACGCCAGCCCCTCGACCAGCAACAGCACAAAGACCAGCATGGCCGCGCAGGCTGCGGCGCTCAGCCCGGTAAAGGCCACCGCAAAGGGCAGCAAAAACACCGACTCTACATCGAAGATTAAAAAGATGATGGCATACAAGTAATAGGCCGAGTGGAATTGCAACCAGGCATCGCCCTTGGATTCCAAGCCGCACTCGTAGATGGCGTTTTTCACTGCATTCGGTTTAGCTGGCGAGAATATCTTTGCCCACAGCCACGCCAGCCCCAGCGGAGCTAGTCCAAAGCCCAGAGCCGCCACAAACAGAGCGGCCAGAGAAAAATACGGATTGGAGGCCATCATTGGAATCAAACCCTTCAGAATCAACCTACCAGTTTGAGGCCGTTTCTGGCGTAAAGATGCGCCGTAGCGGCTGCTACACCTTCCATTTTCGCCGATTCATCTCATCATGTGAACCGTTCGCGGCGCTTCGCCCTATTTACCTGCTCCTGGCTCTTGTTTTCCAGTGCAAAAACGGGCACTTTCTTCAATCATCGAATTTCGACGCTCAGCAATCACCCCATAGACGACAAGGGCGGGAAACCCCGCCCTGTGTGCCTCATCCATCGTTGTCTCAGGCCTTAGTAGCTCAGTACCAGCACATTGATAGAGTAGGGCGCGAAGCTTTGTTTGAAGTTCGGTCCGGCGACCGCTATCTTATGCTCCACCGGCACAACCGCATCGGGATGCGTGATGCTGTTGGTGGCATTGGGCGTCTTGCCGCTCAGGGTGATCAGCGTTGCATCGTACCCCATGCTGGCGATGCCATTGAGCGCAATGTCAAGCGCCGCCTCCTCCGACGAAGCATTGACCACCTTGACGAAGAGCTTGCGCTGCTTCTCGTCGCGTGTGGCAGAGGCAAACACCCTCGGGCCAGCGTTGGTGAGTGTTGCCGTCACAACCTCCGTGCCCAGGTACTTGCCAAAGAGCACCTGCGCCCAATAGCTGGGCGAACCGTAGCTGGAAAGCGTGTCGTAGCCGATCAGGTCCGTCTCCCATTGCATCCCGCCGGGATTCACGTTCACCAGCAGAGGCGCATAGGCGGCCATGATAATCAGGTCGGAGTTGCGCTCCATGCCGGTCATCCAGGCCGCGTCGCCCAGCGCCGAGCCGAAATTCGGCGTCGGTGCACCCTCGCGCGTCGCCCACTCACCGACGAAGATCTTCGGCCCCGTGCGATCCGTCTTGTCGTAGTGGGTCTGGTCTGCGAAGAACTCCTGCCGACGCACATAGTAATGTTCGTCGACCACATCAGGCCTCATATTCTTTATAGGCATGGTCGCGATCAACTGGAGGGCGGGATACTTCGCCTTGATGGCCTTGTAGAACTGTTCGTAGCGGCCATCGTAGCTTTTCGAATTGTCGAAGTTATCTTCATTGCCAATCTCGACGTATGTCAACTTGAATGGTTCGGGATGGCCGTTTTCGGCGCGTACCTTGCCCCACTTCGAGTCTAGGCCGCCGGTGACGTACTCAATCTCGTCTAGCGCGTCCTGAACGTAGGGCTCCAGATCGGGGCCGGGATTGATGTGCTCCTGAGAGAGCGAGTAGCCGGCATAGACAGCCAGCACCGGCTCCATCTGCAGGTCCTCGCACCAATTGAGAAATTCCTGCAGCCCCATGCCGTCGGAGGAATGATAGCCCCACGGACCTATATGAGTTGGCCGGTTCACCATCGGGCCAACGGTCTGTTTCCAGTTGAAGCGCTCGGCGATGTGATTGCCTTCGAGATAATTACCGCCGGGGAAGCGCAGGAACTTCGGGTGCATGGCTGCCAGTTTCTCCATCAGGTCGATGCGGTTGCCATTGGGCCGATCATGGTAGGTGGGAGGGAAGAGAGAGACGAGCTCGAGCCACAATGTGCCCACATGGCCTACAGTAATCTCCAGATGATTCGCAGCCGAAGGCTCGATGGCGCTGGTCATGAGCTTATAGCTGAACTGCTTCCACTCTGCCGTCAAGCCGCTCACGGTGGTTGAGGCCACGGTCTTGCCTGTACTGTTACTGACAAGCGTCACGGTCAACGGTCCCATGGCGGCCGAGTCCGCCTTGGCCCAGAACGATCCTGTATATGTGGTCGACGGACGCAGCGCCATGCCCCACCAGCCCTCGTTCAGCACACCTGCCTGATTCCGCGCGTCGGCTTTGGCTACCTCGATCTTCAGGCCCCGCGTCAGCTCCTTGCTGGGACCGCCGCTGTGGTCGATCAATATCTTGCACTCGGCGTTTCCCTGCTCGACCAGATACCAGTAGAGGACACCGCTCCAGTCGTCGGTCATCATGCGATTGCGCACCATTTCGGCGTAGATGCCTCCGTCATAGGAGAAGTTGATCTCTTCGGTCATCAGCCCATAGAGCATGGGACTAACCTTGGCCGTGGGGTGATCCACCTGAATGGCCAGGGAGGGCGCCTGGGCAACCAAGCTCAAGGGCAGGGAAGCGATGAGCAGGGCTAGAGAAAAATAGAGTTTTCGCATATGCGAGTCAGTCTATAGAAAGCCGCTACCTGATGACAAGATGGAGAAGGTATTCTCAGAACTGCACATCAGATTCTCGGCGGCGAAGGAAGGCGGGGCGGCTATCCCTGTCTTTTCTATTTCAAAGAGTTTAGCGCCGAATTTCGCCCGGACCGCAATCTTCAGAGTTTTCTACTCGGAATGGATTCAGATCTTCCTGCTCACTTCTCCCCCGGTGCGGGCGTCGCGCTCTGCGAAGTTGCAGTACTGGAAGGAATCAGAGGAATCTCCAGCGTTCCCGCCTTGTTCGATCCCCAATCATAGACTCCGGTATTCAGATAGATCTCCTCATTGGGCAGGTCGATCTCCATGTGCGCGGGAATGCCGGTTTTTTGAATTGCGGACCAGGTGACGGGCTTCACATTCATCTCCTGAGTGCCGTCCTCCCAGTTCACGGCTTTTCCGTTGCGGTCATAGGCCAGCAACCCCAGTTGAATCTTGCCGTGATGTGTGCCGTCCGGCCGCAGATCGAAATTCACATCCGTCCAGCGAATCATGAAGTCCAGCGCGTAACGAGTCACTGGGCCTGACAGAGCGGGGTTCATCCCGGCTCGTTTGTCATTCGGCGTGGGCTGATGCGCGGCTGGCGCAACGCGCACTCCGTAGAGAAGCTGAGTGGCGTCTGGCAGCCCGAATTTCAGCAACGGCCGCAGCGGACTGGATTCCAGCCTGACCTCGGCTGTCTTCATATCGTCGGCGTTATAGCCGCGCCGATAGGCCAGCTTGTATTTGCCCATGGCGCTCACCTTCACTTCGATCCGCCGGTACGAGCCGTCCAGCTTGTTATTGGTCGGCGTGTAGGCCAGCGTGTAATAGTGCGCACCATCGTTGATGGCGCGTTTAACCGCCGCATTAAGGTCATTAGTGTTGAAGAAGGCCTTGCCGCCGGTATCGGATGCCAGTTGTTCCATCGCCGTAATCTGCATCGCGCGGGTATCGTTCTCCCCGCCAGGCCCCGCAATGTGGTTGAGGAGAGTCTTACCGTTGGCGCGGCCGGTACCGGCACTGTTGCCGGGACCGGCCCCACCAGCCTCCATCCAATGATCGTTCATCATTCCCTGTGCGCCGATGGGATAGACCGCAACCTTTGAAACCGTCAGCAGGTCGGCGGTGTTCTTAACATCACCCGCCGGCACTTGCAGGTTGTTTAGTGTCACCATCTGCCCATGGTTGGGAAAGACGGTGACCGGAAATGAACTCGCAAACCAGATCAGGTTCTTGCGCCCCGGCACGCCCCCCAGATAGCGGGCCAGATAATCCAGCGCCTCCAGCGTCATCTCAATCCTTTGGGAGTACTCATATCCAGCGGAATCACCATTCGCTTCCATGACCGCCGACGTCGCGGCAGTCGGGTGTCCATTGATCGACGTCATGGAAGTCAACTCTCTTACAATTTCTGCATTTTCCGAGCTTGTGCGCAGCAGGATTTCCTTCTCCGGGGCATTCTTCTTGTCGTTCAGAGCCGCGCTCAGCACCGAGGTATCCGTTGTGAAGCCCTGAACAAATCGCAGCTTCGATCCCAGCAGAAAGATCGCCGTCCGCGTCCCCGGTTGCATCGTCTTCAGGAAGTCCATGATCTGCTTGTGCACAGAGCTCTGGTCCTCGACAGG
Organism: uncultured Acidobacteriaceae bacterium; assembly: GCA_963840985.1. Lineage (GTDB taxonomy): Bacteria > Acidobacteriota > Terriglobia > Terriglobales > Acidobacteriaceae > Telmatobacter. Next base: position 3,831 of record CAWJDN010000149.1, on the reverse strand, counting down.
CGTGTTCAGGCTGTCCAGCAAAAGAATGTTCACCGAATCGCTCTCCGGAACCGGCGGGACGTTGGTGTAAACATTGGGCGGCATCTTCGGCATCGTGGGAAGAGCGCCAGGAGGCAATATCTTTGCGGTGTGCTCTTCAAAGAAATCGATGGGTTGCTCTTTCCCTTCCTCCATCACTTTGAAGTCTTCCTTATGTAGCGCCGTCACCGCATCGCCGTTCTCCCTGGTTACCACCACGTCCACTATTACAGCGCGGGCACGAACCTTGAACACAGGCACCGGCTCCTTTACAACGGAAGCCGCCGTCTGACCTCGTACGCCCGCCGCAAAGCACCAGGCGGCCATCATCGCAATCAACCCCAAAGCACGCAGACGCATTGTCTCTCCTTGATTCCATAGAAAATATACCAGTTAGACACTACGACCTGATCACAGGCCCTTATTCCCTAGTCCCTGCTCTTGCCCTACCCAGCGCCACAACGAGCAATCCTCATAATTCGCCGAGGCATACTCCCCGTCCGGCTGGTTGGCCAGAATTCGATGGTCGGCAATTGCATCGGCTCGGGAGCGGCGGATCTGGCCCAAAAACAGCCTCGCAAATCCGGCCTGCCGCTCCAACACGCGCTCCTGCTCGTTATTCACATAGAGAATGTCGAGTTGCGCAGGGTGCCTGGCAAGAGTCTTTCTCCAGGCCGCCAGCAACCGCCGCATCACCGGCGCGCCAAAGGGATTAAACATAAATACTAGGCATGGCCCAGCCGGAAGCCGGAAGTCGACCGCATCGCCGCAGATCATCTTCATCGGCGCCAGCGCTCGCTTCGAGGCTCGCCAAACGGCCATGTTGCGCCGCGCAATACGCGCCAACGTAGGGTTCAACTCTACCCCCACAACCCGGCGAAAGAGCAGCTCGGCGGCCAGCAGAACTGCCCGCCCCATCCCCGCGCCCACATCGATGAAGCTGACCTCCTCCAACGCCCAGCCCGGACGGCTTCTCCGCCAACGGCGAATCAGCGCATGGAAGACCGACGGCGCAACCGCGTAGTAAGCCGTGGCATGGCGGTCATGCAGGTGTCCGCTCTTCAGATGCCGGCCGGCAACCAGGCCGCTGGTGCGCACACCAAGCTCCTCGTCGAAGGGGTGGCGCGTGAACCCCTCGTTAATTCTGAGTCCCGGCAGCCGCCGCCCTGAAACCGTCCTGGTAGTCATTCAAGAAATCCCCGTCCTGCTCGGAACGCACAAGAGCCTCCCGCGCAGGGAGGCTCTGAGGTTTGTGTAGTTGAATTTACTCTAACGCGGGCGCAGCGCCTTGAGGGCTTCTGGCAGCCGCGCTTCGAGCATTTTGGCGCGTTCGACAGCGATGCCGCCCAGATACGACGGCGCAGGCGTAGTTGTCAGCACCAGCGCCAGCAAAATCGCCGAGAAAATCAGCCCCGCGACGCCCGCCGAAACCAGCATATGGTAAGTGTCTTCAACATCCAGGCCGAAGAAGTTGAAGGCCACATGTTCCAGCGTCTTGATGTGCTTGAGAACCGCCAACGCAAAGAGGAAGAAGAAGACTGCCAGCGATGTTAGAACAGTCAGTGTCACATCCAGGCCGCGGTGGAACTTCTGCCGCGCGCGGCAGTGGGGGCATTCGACAAAATGCTGCTCGTAATCCTTGCGCATCTCCGGAGAAATCCCGGAGATGTCATAGCGCCAGCTTGCCAGAATGCTGCCTGCGATTCTGTCTGTGCATCGGGTAGTTTCCATAATTGTTTAGACTCACTTTGCAAAGGATGTGTTTAACCGCTTTCGTATAGCGCGGATCACGTGGCGGGAGGCTTTAACACCTGAATGCTCAAGCTTCCGGGCAGGACTCTCTTACGCCGCCCGGTCCGCTCTGCATCGCCCAGGGCGGAATGCCCTGGCATCTCCCTTGCCAATCTACCTGGTACAGAGTGATTCCCGTGTCTTACATCCATTGTAACGTACGTCACCTAAAAGTAAAGAGAAGAAAGTGGTTCATTTTGAGCAGCCAACAGCAGGCGGTTGGCGATTAGGCTCGCCCGGCCGTTCAGGGCGCGTTCGGCGGTGACCCGCGCCAGCTCAGGAAGGTTATTGCTTTCAGAGAGATGCGCCAGAATCACGTAGGCCGCCTGGCCGTCGTAATCGTCCTCAAGAAAACCCGCCGCCGCCTCGTTGGACAAGTGTCCTACACGCGACATAACCCGCTGTTTGACCGCCCAGGGGTAGGGACCGTCCCGCAGCATTTCCAGATCGTGATTGGATTCGAGCAGCAGCAGGTCCAGGTCTTGAAGTTGTGCCTTGACGTTGGGCGAGATATATCCCAGGTCGGTGACAAAGCCCATCCGCACCCCTTCGGCGGCAAAAACAAAGCCCACCGGGTCGGCGGCGTCGTGGGGAGTGGTGAAGGGGCTGATTTGTATGTCCCCAATCTCAAACGTCTCCCCGGCCGCGAAGTACTCCACAGCCGGAAGCCAGCTGGGATCCTTTGCCTTGTCCAGCTTGTCAGGCTCGGCTGCCTTGGATGGCCCGGCGGCTTCCACCAGATCGCTCTCATCCGGCTCGCCCTCTTCGGCTGGGTTGTCAGCCTCGGCCTGGCGTTCTGCGGCTTGCCGGCGAATCTGCTCCAGCCATTGCGCGTAGGTCATCAGCCGCCGTGGCTGTAGCCAGCGCATCCATGCGCGATGTGTGCCCTCGGTGAAGTACACGGGAATCTTCAGCTTGCGCGCGGTCACAGCTACCCCGCCCACATGGTCGGAGTGCTCATGGCTGATGAGAATTGCGTCCAGAGTCTCTGGCTCCTCGTCCATGAGCTTCATGCGTCGAAAAAGCTCCCGGCAACTCAGCCCGCAATCCACCAGAATCCGCGTGCGTCCTCCAGAGACAACTGTTGCGTTGCCTCTGGAACCCGACGCCAGCACCGTGAATCGCACCATGGCTTGAGGATACCGCGTGAGGCTGTGCATCGCGCTGGAAATGGTTGAATCCATCCGTTGCTTGAACAATTAGGCAATTTCTCCCGATCCAGATTCCGATTGACAGGCCAATAAGAAGATGGGATCATCGATTCAACCCCCACAGACACAACTTAGAACAGGCGTGAATCACGAAACAGGAGGAAGTTATGGGTTTTTTGGCCAGCAAAAATGGAGCCGCATTCATAGTCAGCAGCTTGATAGGATTTGTGGTGGCTCGATATTTGTTTGAGGGCGCATGGGCAATCTTCGCTTACATTCTTATCTCGTATCACCTCTTTCTCGTTTGGCTTGTGATCACTGCGGAACACGAGACGGGCTTCTCTTTGCCCATATTTACGACACTTCTTACCCATCTGGCCTGTGTGGGTCTTGTTGTTGGCATCACTATCGAACGCCACTATATTCCATTCTTCGGTTTGATTCGTTACTTCATTCCCGCCATGGCCCCCTTTGAACGCGACTGGCTGTTCAGCGCAAACGCGGCCAAGCCTCCTTCAATATTGAAGGAGGAGAAGGTGGTAAAGAAGAAGGGAATTCCAGTCGTCGTCGTAGACAAAGAAGCCATAGCCAATGCCATCGCCAACGCCACTGGCGAGGACCACGAAGCGTGGACCAAGTATTTAGCCAAACGAGACTCCAGATTGCGCAAGCCCGGCATTACTGTTAGAGAAGAGTACGAACAGTGGATGGTAGCCCGCGTCAGTAGCCGTGTAGCAGTTTCTGCTAACAATAATACGGCCTAAGGCGATCCCTGAAGCTCAACCTTCAATCCATCAGGATGCGCGTCCGCGCGACGGAGACATCCTCGTATAGCCCCTGGAACTCGACGCCAGTAACGTGAATCGCATTA
>CAWJDN010000148.1:0-4274 GCA_963840985.1 uncultured Acidobacteriaceae bacterium | reverse complement strand
GCCAGTGGCGTTGTGCGCGATGAGATTTACCTGCATCTGACGCCCGGCCGGGATGCGGAGCGGTTTTATCTGTTGGAGGCGAACTCCAAGGTTCAGCTACTGGAGCGCGCCTCGGTTGCCAGGGATTTACCCGGCAATGGGCCGGCTGCAAGTTTGACGGCACCGAAGCCAGGCGCGCCGGCAAAAACTCCCAGCCAACGTTCCGGTTCCAAATCGGCGGCAAAATCGGCTGTCTCTGGAGGCGCGTCGCACCTCCCCGGCCAGCCCGATACCGGGCCGCCGCTTTTGGAGGACTGGTGGCTGGTGCGCGACGATCAGGGCCACAGCGGGTGGATGCTTTCCAGCCGCATGGATGTGGATGTGCCTAACGAGATTGCCGCATATGCCGAAGGCCAGCGGTATGTGGGCGCCTATGTGCTCAACAAGGTTGTGGACAAGAGTGCCGCAACGCCCAACCATGAGGTTACGCAGTACGTAACTGTGCTCTCGCCGAACACAGCCGGGTTGCCCTTCGACTTCGACCAGGTGCGCGTCTTTACCTGGAGTACCCGGCACCATCGCTACGAGACGGGCTTCCGGCTGCATCCCATCCAGGGCTATCTGCCGGTGAAGGTTACGCCCGCCACGAACGGTGGCGCGCCCACCTTCAGCTTCCAGATCGCCAACGGCACCGACATTACCACGGACCCGGCCACCGGCATCACGCGCCCGGTCTCGCCGCGGACGATTACCTACGAGATGAACGACACGCGCGCGCTGCGCATCGGCTCTGACACGGCGTCAATCCCTTTCAGCCACCTGGCCGAATCCAAGCCCAAATCCGCCAAGAGCAAGACGGGGAAGAAGAATCGGCGGTAGGTTGCATGAGGACCGCATACCTAGCTAGAGGGAGGGCGGGAATATCCCTACCACGCAGATGGAGTATTGCAATCCCTGAGGCGCAAATTTACGCAGATCCGGCAGAGCGAAATTCGTGGTTCCGTTTCCCCCGAAATTGGTGCCCAGAACGGAAAATAGAGCCGTGTTTTGGCTGATGGGGAGAAGGCGTCCATCCGCGGGCAGGGCTCCCACACCGTAACCATTCACCGAAAGGACAATATCGCCGATTGTGCAGTAACTTGTCGCGGGGTAAATAAAGCGAGAGTTCCCCATCAATGCAACGCCGCCGTTGGTGCTGAGCGCGCCGGATAGAGCAGTCAGATTTGCGGGAACCGACGCGCCGCCGGGCGCTCCCGCGGGTCCGGCTGGTCCGGTCGCGCCTGTTGCGCCCTTGGGACCGGCAGGCCCGGCGGGTCCGGCGGGGCCCTCTTCATTCCAGGAGACTGCCTGCTCGGTCGCGTGGCAGTCGGTGACCGCGGGGACGAGGCGAATGCCGCCGGCGGTTTTGTTGTAGCAGGCGTGAATCACAGTCGCTGCCGAGGCGGAGATGGCCGCCGTTCCGATCAGCAACGAAGACACTACTACGGCCAGACACTTGAAAGATGACATCGATACCTCCGGAGAAGTTGGGGAGAGCGGAAGATCTCCCTGTCGTTAGAGTAAGGTTTACAGGAGAATCGCGTGGATGCGCAAGGGGCATTTTCGGGCGCGAGAGTCGAATTCGAAAGTCCTCACCCGCGCCGGCGCAGTTCCAGCTCGACCACGCGCATCATCTCCGCTTCGGGGGCGGGTTTGCCGGTCCAGATTTCGAATTGGCGGGCGCCTTGCTGGACGAACATCTCCATGCCGCTGATTGTCGGGATGCCGCGCTCTTTAGCTAATTTCAATAGCGGCGTTTCCAGCGGGTTGTAGACCATGTCGAAGACCAGCGAGGCGTTCAGTTCCTTTTCCGTGATGGGCAGCGGCTGCTTGTTGCCGGCCATGCCGCAGGGGGTGGCGTTGATGAGCACGTCGAAGGTGCTCTTGGCGAAGAGATCGCGCTTGAGGACCTTGGCCTTGGCCTGCCTGGCGAGCTTCACGGCGTCTTCGTGGATGATGTTGACGACGAAAACTTCAGCGCCCTGATCTACAAGGCCGAAGACGGCGGCCCGGGCCGCGCCTCCCGCGCCGACGACAACGACGCGCGCCCCTTGCAGCTTCATGCGCCTTTCCAGCGGGCGAACCACGCCAGCCACGTCGGTGTTGAAGCCGTAAAGCTTGCCGTCGGCTCCGGTGCGCAGGGTGTTGCAGGCGCCGATGCGGGCGGTGAGCGGGTCGGAGTTAGCCAGATGCGGCAGGACCTCCTGCTTGAGGGGCATGGTGACGGCCGAGCCGGCCAGGGGCAGCTCGCGCGCCAAAGTGATCAGCTCGGCGACCTTGTGGGTAATGAGCGGGAGCAAAATCGCGTTCACGTTTTCGCGGCGGAAGGCGGCGTTGTGCATCAGCGGCGAAAGCGAGTGGGAGATGGGATCGCCGGCCACGCCGAAGATACGCGTGGCCTGGTCAAGCTGCTCGACGCGGTAGAGGTCGCGCATGGCGCGGGCGGTCAACTGGCCGGGCGCGGTGGCCAGAGTGGGGCCGGTTGCAGGGCTATCGGAGAAGGCGGCAAAGGTAAAGGGCGCACCGGCCCGAAGGCCCAGCACGCGGCTCACCAGCCCCTCTTCTCCCATGGCCATGCCAACCACCTCGGCGGAGCGGGAGTGCTCCTCGATGAGTTTGAGAACGGCCAGGTTGTCGACCAGCGACTTGGCCGTCGAGACAACTTTGATGAAATCCGGCTGGAAAACCCCGATGCGCAAGGCCACCTGGTCAAGATTCTTGGTGCGCGAGAAGTCGTGAAAGCTGATCAGCAGCGCTGCGCCAGTTGCCCGCAAGCCGTCGCGCAGCTGGTCCAACTGTTTGGCAGTGGCTTCCTCGGCCGACTCAACCTCCAGGTCGATGATCTGGCATCCAGCTTCGGCGACCGCCATAAGCACCTCAAGCTCGGCTTTCAACGAGCCCGTGAATTGGCCGCCAAAATGCTTGCGCCGGCAGGTTGCCAGGACTGTTGCGTCGCGGTGAGCGGCAAGGAATTCCTTCACTTTGGGCAGGGCCGAGGCTGGTTTGGGCAACGAATCCAGGCGAAACTCAAGGAACCTGGAATCCGTCAGGGCAGATTCGGCACGCTCGATCAGCTCCACCGGCGAGGAGGCCTGAATGGCAACGCAGAGCTTGCCAAGGTTGCTCAGGCGCATCCGCGGAGGGGGGGGCGGGGGCGCGGGAGAAGGCGAACTGGAGCTAAAAAAGGGCATGGGTATCAATTGAGGCATCTTATAGCGGTTTTGTCCAAGATGCAATAGCAAAAAGCGTAGCTGCCGGGAGAGATTTTCAGCAATGGCAGCAAGTTAGCTGAGCGCGGCGATGATGTTTCCAACCTCGGATTTCTCTTCGCTTATTGTTGGATTCCGCTTCCTCTGACGGAATAATGCCCATCTCGCGGTAGATGGGGCGAATCTGGAGACGCAGCGCCGGCAAGCGCGTTGTGAACCATGCCGCGCCGAGCAGGACCACCGCGCCGTTGATCATGACTGTTAAGGGAGCGCCAAAATTGTGTGCCATGGTCCCGGCCAGCAGGCTGCCGAAGGGCGCCATGCCCATGAAGGCCATCGTATAGTAACTCATTACACGGCCGCGCTTGTCGTCGGTGACGATGGTCTGAATGACGGTGTTGCTGGCGGCCATGCCCTGCATCATGCCCATGCCCGCGATGAACACCGTCGCCATAGAGAGCCAGAACCAGTGAGAGAGCCCGAAGCCGATCAGGCCCGCGCCGAAGACGGCTGCCGCGATGGGGATCATCCTGACCAGGCCGCGGACATTCCTGCGCGCCGCCAGAGAGAGCGCCGATACCAGCGCGCCCAGGCCCATGGCGGCCATCAGGAATCCGAGCGTGTGCGCGCCGCCCTTCAGCACAACTTTTGCGAAGATGGGCATCAGCACCACGAAGGGCATGCCCATCAGGCTGACCAGAGAAAAGAGCAGCAGGATGGTGCGGATGGGTAAAAACTCCGAGACGTAGGTCCAGCCGGCCGTCAACTCGGCGAGCATCGACGTGGCCTTGCGCTGGACCACAGGCGCATGAAGGCGCATCATGAGCAGCGAGATGATGACAGCGATGTAACTGATGCCGTCGACGAGAAAACACCAGCCCTCGCTAGAGACGGCGATCAACATTCCGGCCAGCGACGGGCCGATGAGGCGCGCCACGTTCACCATGGAGGAGTTGATGGCGATGGCGTTCTGCAGGTCGCGCTTGTCCTCGACCATCATGACCATGAAGGACTGGCGGCCGGGCATGTCGAAGGCGTTGATGCAGC
>CAWJDN010000147.1:0-25277 GCA_963840985.1 uncultured Acidobacteriaceae bacterium | reverse complement strand
CGAATCGCCTCCTGATTGAGATCGACGCGAACCTGGCGCACCTTGCCGCCATAGGGATAGGGAATTGCGGCGCCTCGAATTGTCGTCAGTTGCGGCCTGATAAAATTTTGCGCCGTGTCGTTGAGTTCGACCTCGGTGCGCGTTTTGCTGGAGAGGGCGAGTTGGATCACCGGCACCGTCGAGGCGTTATAGACCATGACCTGCGGCGGGTTTATGCCAGGCGGCAGATTTTTTAGAACGGTTTGCGAGGCCGCTCGACACCTGCGCCACGGCAAGGTCGATCTTCACCTTGGGCTGGAAGTAAATTCTTGTGATGCCGAAGCCAAAAAAGTTCTGCGACGAATATGTTCGATATCGTTGACAAGCGTGGTCAGCGCCAGTTCGTAGGGTATAGACGACGAGACCGATTCTTATTTTAACGTCGAGTGGACACAAAAGCATCTGCAAACGCAGCAAGTGCAGCCCGCAGTGTCCTTGCGGAATCCCCCGATATTTTGCTGCAGGAGGTCAGGTAGGCGGTAGCTCCGAGGCGTGCGAGTTCCTGCTCCGCGGGGCCGGGCGTTACGAAGGCGCGGCGGACGACGAGATCGGCGCGGCAGCAACGAAGAGGCAACGGCGCGGAGAAGGCTGCACACACGCTTGCATTCGTCCGCGGCCATCTCCGGTTGGGCACAAATCGCTGCCAGGCGCGGCGCGTATTTGAAACACGCGTCCGGATCGACTGCAGCAGCCCCGAGGGCAAATGCAGCATGGACTGCGCGGCAGAGGGCCGGATGAACGGCTCAAACAGGGCCGCGGCATGGCTGACGACCGGAACCGCGCTGCTTTCTCCGTCCGTCGTCAAGACTTCGCGCTGGTAAACTGCGGGCAGAAGATCGCCGGCCGTCATGTGCTGCGCCGCCAGGATCAGGTCCATCGCCTCCAGCGAGAGCTGCCGCCGGTTGTGCAGAAAATTTGACAGGTGCGATTGCCCGAACCCGGTCTGGCGCGCCAGCAACGAGACGCTCACCGTACCCCGCTGTATCCTGCGCAGCAGCTCCTGGCGGAGTCTCTCGTGCATTTGAGTAAAATTCATCTGTGGAAAATCCGCCACCAGCAATAGAGTGGGATAACTTTCATTTTCTGCGGGAAAATCTGAAGGACTGATTGGCCTTCATTTTCTGCGCTTTCTGAACGATTGAAAAGTGCGAAAGTGGAAGTTCCCGGGGGAGGATTGACGTAAAAGAACCAATTATCTAGATTTGCTTTACTTAATCCGGTGCTGGCCTGTGGGAATCTTTTGAGAAACGCTTCACTTTCGTCAGGCTGAAACGGGCGATATCTTGCCCCCTTTCAGAGGCTAATGAACATTGCCTGACGTTGAAGATCTATACCGGCTTTCTCCTCCCCGCCCCAAAACGCATTGCATTGGCGTCCTGCGGCAGCCAACTACCGAAATTCCAGAATCTGCGCGCCATGAGCATGACAAAAAGCGAGAGAATTCCGGCGGCTATCCCTCATCAGGGCACAAGAACCCTGAGCAGTCGTATCCGGTACTTTCTGACCCGCGGTTACAAGACTTTAAAGCAATGCCGCCGGGAGAAAACAAGAACATGGAGATTTCGTCATGGATTTGCGCGTGCACTTGAAAATTTGCGAAGGGTGCGGATGTCTTTGGTACCGCGCCCAGACACAAGGGAGTGTTTATTGCAAGGAATGTGAGACCAAACTGAAGGACTTTCCTTCTCCGGAAAGCCGCAAACGGCGCGGACGTCCGTCGCGCAAGACGCTGGTCAGAGTCTGGGCGGTTGCTGAAGCAACCGGAGGCGCCCATTGAGCGCCGCCCTGCAGTTGCCGGCGGTTTGGGAAGAAGGCAGTTCACAGCGAACACGGTATGAAGAGCGGAGGACGTCGAAACAAAGTCCGGCCGCAAATCCAGCCGTAACAGCACCGGCCGCCGGGCCGGTGGTCAGCCTGGGCTTCTACCGCAAGCATACCGAGAGCCTCTTGCGGCGTTACCTCTACGCCTCCATGCAGGTGGGCAGAGCGCCCAACATCCTGGGCGATCCCATCGCCCGGGGCTGGTGCTCCAGCCGTCCCATCCGCACCTTCGAGGACGCGGTCATCTTCGTCCTCGACGTGGAAAAATGCCTCAACCAGCTGGGCTCTCTTGACCGCATGATGCTCAGCCGCATTGTGCTCCAGGAGTACACCCAGGCGGAAGCGGCCTCCCTGCTGGGGATGGGCGTTCGCACCATCTCCTACAAGTTTCCCGCGGCCCTGGACCGGCTCACGGAAAAACTGCTGGATTCCGGGCTGCTGGTGTTGCCTATCTGATGCGCGGAACAATCAACCAGTGAGGGGGAGATGCGTTTGAACACTCCCCTTAGCTGGTTGCAGCGCAGGTAAGCCCGCGCGCTTATTTCCTCTCCCAAAACCGAACCAGCCTAATAATGGGAACTTTCACATCACAAGCAGCTCATTTTGTGTGTTTTCCGGTTGAGCGCCCGCCGCAATAGGCCTAGCGTCCAGGTGAGGGCGATTCCCAAACTCCAATGACTACGCACACAAGCGAGGCGAGTCTTCCCAAAGAACTGACCGGCCATCTGACCGAAGTGGCGCTCGGCTGCCAGCGCATGTTGGAGGAAAACCCCTGTCATCCACAGGCGCTGGTGGGCATCACACTGGTGGCGCTGGCCAGCGGCCAATCCGAGGCTGCGGTCAGGATGGCCCGAGCCGCGGTCGCCGCTGCGCCGCAGATGGTCACCGCCTGGGTTGCGCTGGGCCAGGCTCTCAAGTCCGCCGACAGCAACGATGAGGCGGAGCGCGCTTACATTCATGCCATCAGCCTGGACGGCACGAACCCACTGGCTCGCATAGGATTGGGCGAGTTGAGGCTTGCCATGGGCCGTTGCCAGGAGGCAATGAGTGAGTTCGATCTGGCCCTCAAGCACCATCCCACGCTGGCCGCGGCACACATGGGCCTGGGGAATGCGCTGGCCTGTCTGGGCCGCAACGAAGAGGCTCTAGCGTGCTACATGCAGGCGCTGGCGATTTGTCCGCGGATGCCGGAGGCTGAGTTCGCCGCCGGCTTTGTGCAGACACGCATGGGGAATCCCGAGGAGGCCGAAGCCCGCTATCGCCGCGCTCTCACCCTGCGCCCGGACTTTGCCGCCGCATGGGTCAACCTGGGCAGCCTGCTGCGCGAGCAGGGGCGCGAAGTCTATGCCGAGGCCGCACTGCTGCGTGCCGTCGAACTGCGCCCGGATTTGATCTCCGGCTGGGTTAACCTGGCAATCCTGGAGCGGGAGCGCCATCGCCCCGCCGAGGCCGAAAAGTATCTGCGCAAGGCCTTTGCCCTTAACCCGGAGCAGGTGGAATCGCTGGTGGCATGGTGTCAGTTTCGCTCCGCCGAGCGCGACCCAGCCGGCGCATGGCAGTGGCTGCGCTGGGCTCTGGCCCGCGAGCCGGACAACTCAGAGGCCGTCAATATGCACGGCATTCTGCTCCACCAGGAAGGACGCTTTGAGGAGGCTATACCCTTCTTCGAGCAGGCCGAGACTCTAGGAAGCCACGCTGCTGCCTCCAACCGCGGAAACTCTCTGCTGGAACTGGGGCGAATGGACGAGGCCCTGCAAGCGCAGGAACTTGCGGTCAAGCGCGATCCCACCAGTTTCGGCGCGCTCTACAATCTCTCTCTGACCCATCTGCGGCTGGGCGACTGGCGGCAAGGCTGGCCGGGCTACGAGTCCCGCTGGCGCTTCCGCGACATCAATCGCAGACCCAGAATCTTTTCACAGCCCCGCTGGCAGGGCGAGCCTCTCGATGGACGCCGGATTCTTCTCCACGCCGAACAGGGCCTGGGCGACACCATCCAGTTTTGCCGCTATGCTGACCTGGTTACCGCTCGCGGCGGACAGGTGATTTTGCAGGTGCAGGCGCCGGTCGAGCGGCTCATGGCCTCGCTGACCCCGGTCCGCGCCGGCCAGGCGCAAATTGTTCTATTGGGCGCCAGGCCGCCGGAATTCGATGTTGAGTGCCCGCTACTTAGCCTTCCAGCCGTCTTCGGAACCACCGTCGAGACGGTTCCCTGGCCGGGCACTTATCTTATTGCCGACCCGGAGTTGGTCGCCGAGAAGCGGCTTCTGTTTCCTCATTTGCGGCTGCAGGAATCGCCGTACGCGCAGCACCGCGTTGGCCTGGCCTGGGCGGGCAATCCCCGCTACAAGGCCGACCGCTTGCGCTCTGTTAAGCTGGCCATGCTGCTGCCCTTGTTACGCGTCCCCGGCGTTACCTGGATTTCGTTGCAGAAAGGGCCGGGCGCGGAACAATTGGCCGCCCTGCCCGGCGATGTCGCTCTCTGGGACGGCTCCAGCCACGACTACGACCTGGCCGAAACCGCCGTGCTCATGGACACGCTCGACCTGGTTATCACCACCGACACCTGCATCGCCCACCTGGCCGGCGCCATGGCCAAGCAGGTGTGGATTCTGCTGCCTCACCTCTCGGATTGGCGCTGGATGCAGGAGAGAGAGACCACCCCGTGGTACCCCACAATACGGCTCTTTCGCCAGCGTATCCCCGGCGACTGGTTCGAGGTTATAGACCGTGTAATCAAGCAGTTAAGCGAATTTCGCGCGGCACAGCCAAGGCCGCTGCAATCGAGTCAACCAGACAGTCTCACGAAGCAGGAGTCCCAGCCTTCCCGGCTCATCCCCGCATAACGCTCAAAATAAAGCCTCAAAAAAGATCAAAAATAGTTCTTGACATTAAGTACTCTATATATTAGAGTACTCTTCATGATGGATTTGACCACCTCGTATTGCTTCCTTATCAATCTCTGGAATCACACTCTCACAAGACTTCGGCAGAAGGGCAGGGCAACCGCATGAACGCACCTTCAATACCAGAGGCTCTGCCCCGGTCCTCGTCAAGTCTCCTTGAACCGATCCCGCTCGAAGTCGTTTCGCTGGCCAAACACTTCGGTCAGGTAAAGGCCGTCGATGGCATCTCGCTTGAACTGCGCGGCGGCGAATGCCTGGGATTGCTGGGGCCAAACGGAGCCGGCAAAAGCACGTTGATCCGCGGCATTGTGGGCCGCGTCATCCCCGATGCGGGGAGCGTCTCCGTCTTCGGTTTTCCGGCCAATACATCCGAAGCCCGTTCGGCTCTGGGATGGGTTCCGCAGGAACTGGCTCTCTATCCCCGGCTCACGTGCAGGGAGAATCTGGCCGCCTTTGGCCGCTACCACGGTCTCTCCGGCGGCAAATTAAAAGAATCAGTAGCGTGGTGCCTGGACTGGGCCTCGCTCGAGGACCGGGCAGATGAACTGGCGAAGAATCTCTCTGGCGGTATGAAGCGGCGTCTCAATATGGCGGCAGGAATCATCCATCGGCCCCGTGTGGTGCTCATGGATGAACCCACCGTTGGCGTCGATCCGCAATCGCGCAATCGCATCTTCGAGATGATTGAAGCGCTGCGCGGCGAAGGAGCCGCGATGATCTATACCACCCATTACATGGAGGAGGCGGAGCGGCTTTGTGATCGCGTCGCCATCATCGATCATGGCCGCATCATCGCGCAGGGCTCCAAGGACGAACTGGTCAGAAGCGCCTTTGCCTCGCGCAGCCAGGTACTGGCGCGCTTTGATGGACCTCCCGGCGTGATCGGCGTGTGGGTCGAGCAACACGCGGGGCGTCTGCTGGATGGTGTAGCTGAGTTTACCATCGAAGATTCCACTTTGATTGCCGGTTTGCTCGACGCTGCCGCCCACTCCGGCCTCAAACTGCTGGACATAACGCTGCGGCGGCCCAATCTGGAGTCCGTTTTTCTGCACCTCACCGGAAGGGAGTTACGCGATTGATCATCCCCATTGTCCGTACCGCCATCGTCTCCTTGCGCCGCGACCGTGCCGCGCTGGCGCTGAGTTTTATTCTGCCCATCGCATTCTTCAGCATCTTTGCAGTCATCTTTGGCGGCCAACACGACTCCACGGCCAAGATCACCGTCATCCTGGTGGACGAAGATCAAAGCCGCGCATCGCTTGACCTGGTACGCGGCTTGCAACGCGAAGAGTCGCTCGCTATTCGCACCAGGCCCTCGTCCAAAAACAAATCAGCCGCGCTCCCGGAGTACACGGCCTTAACCGCGGAGGCCGCCGTCAAGGCAGGCGACGCTCCTGTGGCGCTCATCATTCCCCATGGCTTCGGCAACAGCCCTATCTCTTTTGGCCGCGATCAAGGCGGAGCATCGATTCAACTGCTCAACGACTCCAGCGACATGATCGCCCCGCAGATGGTCGCGGGCCTTCTGCAAAAGGCCGGCATGACCTCCATGCCTGAGGTCATGGCGGAACAAGGAATGAAATACACCGATCAATTCATCGGTGGACTCACGCCTGAGCAGCGCAAGCGGATGAATGGCTACCTCGAACAACTACGACAATATCAGAACCGGCAAACTACAGCCGGGACCACTCCCGCGCAGGCTGGCTCCTTCAACGGCCCCATCGCCGTTCAATCCCGCGCGGTCGTGGGTGAACATAAGGACTATGTATCCTTCTATGCCGCAGCAGTCGGCGTCATGTTCCTGCTCTTCACCGCCAGCGCTTCGGCCGGAGTGCTGCTGGATGAAGCCGAGAGCGGAACCCTGGACCGCGTGCTTAGTTCGCGCGTCACCATGACCACGCTGCTGATAGGCAAGCTGACTTACAACACCCTGTTGGCGTTTATGCAACTTACCGTTATGTTTCTCTGGGCCTGGGCAGTCTTCAAACTCGATCTCTTCACGCATATTCCGGGATTTGTGGTGATGGGTCTGTGCACCGCATTTGCTGTGGCCGCCTTTGGCATGTTGCTGGCCAGCATCTGCCGCACGCGGGCGCAGTTGGGTGCGCTCTCCACGCTTCTCATTCTCACCATGTCTGCTGTCGGCGGCAGCATGTTTCCCCGCTTCCTGATGCCCGAGGCCATGCAGAAAGCCGGCCTGTTCACCCTCAACGCCTGGGCCATCGATGGATTTACCAAAATTTTCTGGCGTGATCTTCCGGTTCGGGAGCTTTGGCCGCAAGTCAGCGTTCTGCTCGCCGTCGGCATCGTGCTCTTTGTTATCTCTCGCAGGATCGCACGACGTTGGGAGTTCGCATGAGCCTCGCCTCCATAGCCAAACCACATACTCAATGAAATATTCACAACCTCGAAGGAGATTCACGATGACCGCAAGCCATGAAGAGTTGGAACTGAAAGACAGGCTCAGCCTGATCGAGACCATGATCGCCGAAGGCCGGCGCACCACCAGCAGTTGGGGATGGACATTCGTCTTCTGGGGCGTGGCCTATTATGTCGCCATAGGATGGACAGCCTACAACCAATGGCCATTTGCTTGGCTCGTCACCATGCTGGGTGCATGGCTGCTGTGCGGGGCCATTATCTGGAGCAAGCAGAAGAAGCAGGCGGAGCACAGGCCGGGGACTACGATCGGTCGAGCGATCTCATCCATCTGGTTCGCCATGGGAGTGTCGATGGTATTGATTTTCCCGGCACTCGCCTTCAGCGGCCACTTCAACTGGCACATCTTCGTGGCCATTGTCGCCGCCATGATGGGTTTTGCCAACGGGGCATCGGGCATGATTATCCGCTGGAAGGCGCAGATCGCGACCGCAATAGTCTGGTGGGCAGCAACTGTGGCGGCCTGCTTTGGCAGCGACGGCCAATGCTTGGTGGTCTTAATGACGGCAATCTTCCTCTGCCAGATCGTCTTTGGTGGTTATGCGATGAGTTGCGAGGCCCGTGCGCGCAGGCAGGAGGCCAACCATGCCTGAGCTGCCGGAGCTGAATCCTGTGATCCACGGGAAACTGCGCCTGGCCCTGCTCTCGCTGCTGATTGGCGTGGAAGAGGCGGAATTTACCTGGCTGCGCTCCAAAACCGGCTCGACCGACGGCAACCTGGGCGCGCAACTCGCCAAGCTGGAAGAAGCCGGCTACGTCGCAGTCGAAAAAAAATTTGTCCTGCGCAAGCCGCAGAGCATCTATCGAATGACTGAAGCCGGCCGCACCGCACTCGCGGAATACATTGCGGCGCTGAAACAGTTGCTGGGCGCGGCGATTTGAGGGCAAACGGATTCCCCAGGGAGGTAGACGATGCGAACGGAGTTGACGGCGAACCAGGTTCGTGGAACCGCTATTGGCGCGATTGTTGCTGCGGGTTTTGGATTGGTCTGGCTATTTTGGTCGCTGATAGCGATGCGCAAGATCGCGGCGCAGACTGCGATCGGAGTGGAATTGGGTGCGCTGCTGATCGTCGTAGTGGCGGTGCACGTAGCGCGCAAGGCGAAACGCTGGCCGCGCGTAGCTGGAGATCCCACGATGGGGCGCAGGTTTGCGTGGATCAATGCGATTCAGTGGGCAGCGATCGTGGCCGTTGTCTTTGGCTTCTCACGGTTGCACATCGATGCGTATGGAGCATCGGCGGTCACCGTGATTGTGGGAATGCATTACCTTCCGCTGGCGCGGCTCTTCCATTTCCCGTTGCACTACGTGACCGGCGCGGTGCTGGTGGGCTGGGGCGCAATGAGCGCCTTGCTCTTTAGCAGGGATGTGGTGCTGGGGGTGGCCGCGCTGGGGACAGGCGCGATTCTTTGGGTGAGCGCGGCGGCGATGCTTGTGCTGGTGATGCGGAGGATGGCCGCGGAAACTGCGGTGAAGTGAACCGTGAACTGCGGGTAGTAAACCGTTGTCAGCGGTCAGCGATCCAAAGAGCGCGCGTTATATTCGGCTGCAAGATTTTTCCTCACACGCTCCATAATTCCCAAATAGTACGCCAGATTGTGGAAGGTGTTCAGCATTCCCGACAACGCCTCGCCGGACTGCATCAGGTGGCGCAGATAGGCGCGTGAATAGCGCCGGCAGACCATACAATCACAAGTCGGGTCCGGCGGCCCTTGATCTTCGGCATATTGTTTGCCTTTGATGTTCAGCCGACCCTCGCTGGTGAAGAGCAGCCCGTGACGCGCGGCGCGGGTAGGCAGCACGCAGTCCATCATATCTACGCCCATGTGTGCATATAGCTCGATCTCTTCCGGATAGCCCACGCCCATCACGTAGCGGGGCTTATTGGCGGGCAGCAGCGGCAACACCTCGGCAATCATTTCTAGGGTCAGCTCTCGCGGCTCGCCCACGCTCAAGCCCCCGATGGCGTAGCCGTCAAACTCCATCTCGACGAGCCGTTCGGCGCACTCACGGCGTAAATCGCGATACATTCCGCCCTGGACAATTCCAAACAAACTCGGTGTCCGGCCGCCGAACTCTTCGTGCCACGGAACCTCGTTACGATGCGCGCAAAAGTGATCGAGTGACCGCCGCGCCCAGGCCATCGTCAGTCGAAGGCTTTCTTCTGCGCGGCTACGCTCGGCCGGGTATTCCGTGCACTCGTCGAAGGCCATGCAAATGTCCGCGCCCAGCGCGATCTGCACGTCCATGGAATGTTCCGGAGTAAAGAAATGGCTGCTGCCGTCCAGATGCGAACGAAAACGCACACCCTCGTCAGTCACCTTGCGCAGCCCGCTCAGGCTGAAGACCTGAAAGCCGCCGGAGTCGGTCAGCAAGGCTCGCGGCCAACTCATGAAGTGGTGTAGCCCGCCCATGCGTTGGATGGCCTCGTGGCCGGGACGCAGGTAGAGGTGATAGGTATTGCCCAGTATGATCTCCGCGCCCAACCCTTCGAGCACATCCTGCGAGACAGCCTTCACTGTTCCTTGTGTGCCCACCGGCATAAAGACCGGAGTTTCGACGATGCGGTGTGGCAGATGCATCCGCCCCCGCCGCCCGCCGGATGCGGTTGTCGCCAGTACGTTGAATTCAAGGCTCACTAGACGATTCTACCGGGCGTCCCAGGCATCGTATGGAAGACGCACCACCGTGCCGAAAGCGTTTTTCGATCCACTGAGCAAGCTGGCCAGCAATTGTGTCACTCTCATTTCGCTGCCGGGCACAAGAACCTCCGCTGCAATTTCGCAGAGCGGCACAAGTACAAACGCACGCTCGGCCAGCCGGGGATGCGGAATCCTAAGGTTCTGTTCACTGATTTCCAAATCTCCCAAGATCAGAATGTCTAGGTCCAGCGTGCGCGGTCCATTCACGATTCCCGTCGCCCGGTCGCGGCCAAACTCTTTTTCGATGGCCAGTAAGTTATCGAGCAACTCATGCGGGGCCAGCTCAGTATCCAGCGCCACCACCGCGTTCACGAATCGCGGCTGTGCGGAAAATCCGACTGGTTCCGTGTTATATAGCGACGACCGCCCAACCAGACGCCCCAGTGATTCCAGCCGCAAAACCGCGGCCGCCAGAGTCGCCTCCGGCGCGCCCGCCCTACTGGCCAAGTTCCCACCCATTCCGATGTAGGCCGTCCGCATACACTTCAGGGTAACGCTAAAACCAACACCAGTCTGCCGATTCAGAAGCGAGATGAGGTACAAACCCTCAATCTGCTAGCATCCTCTATGGAGAAATATCACCATGGATGTCCAACCCAACATGAATCTTGGCGCGCGGTGCAATGAAGACATTGCCCTCGATCTGCTCAAGTTTGTATCTGTTACGGCGGGCGTGGGCCGGCCTGCGGCGCCTTCGACCGGCTTCAGCGGAGCTGCCGGGCCCAAGCCCGAGGAGCACGTAAATCAATTGCTTGAACTCTACAGCCGCTGCCTCAAGGCCGTCGAAGGCGGAGAGTCTGGGAAGTCGGGCAAAGCGCCGGAGCAGGCCATGAGAGCTCCGCAAGGGTGGACGGCCCCACTGTGAGCCAAACTCCTCTGCGCGTTGCCGTTGCCGGGGCCGGAGCCTTCGGCAAAAATCACCTGCGCGTCTATCGCGAGCTGGAAACGGCTGGCCTGGGTGTCGCGCTAGTTGCGGCCGTCGAGCCGGATGCGGCCCGCGCTGCCGACGCCGCGGCGAAATACGCAATCCCCGTCTTTGCCACAGTGGACGAGCTTCTGGCTGTAGATCTTCATCTCGACGCCGCCACAGTCGCCGTTCCCACCGTGCATCATCATGCTGTGGCCTCGGCCCTGCTCGATGCAGGACTCGACCTGCTTGTCGAAAAGCCTTTGGCCGCCTCGCTTGTCGAAGCCGACGATCTGATCGCGCGTGCGGAGCGTAACCAGCGCATCCTGCAACCCGGCCACCTGGAGCGCTTCAACCCCGCGGTCCTGGCCATCCAGCCGCAGCTGCGCCGCCCCATGTTCTTCGAGGCGCATCGGCTCTCCATATTCACGCCCCGCGCGCTGGATGTGGACGTGGTGCTGGACCTGATGATTCACGATCTGGACATCGTGCTCACCTTTGCCGCATCACCGGTGCGCGAGGTACGCGCCGTGGGCCTGCCCATCCTCTCGCCCAAGGTGGACATCGCCAACGTCCGCGTTGAGTTCGAGAGCGGTTGCGTGGCCAACTTCACCGCCTCGCGTGTCTCCACCGAGCGCGTCCGCAAGCTGCGCTTCTTCGAGCCGCGACAGTACGTGTCGATTGACTATGCAAGGCAGGATCTTCTGGTAATCCGCGTGGACACGGACAAAGCTACGCCAGCCGAATTGATCGCGTCGCTCCCGCCGCAAGTTGCCAGCTTGCTACCGCCGGGCATAGCTGAGGCAATCGCATCAGGCAAGATCGACCTCGCCAAGATTGACCCGGCCGTGATTGCTCAATTTGCTGCCATGGCTAAGATCGATCCGGCCCTGATCTCGCAATTGACCAGCCCCGAGGAATCGAAGCGTGGGCTGAGTTTTGCCAAGCCTCCGGTCACGCCCGGCGAGCCGCTGCGGCTGGAGATCTTCTCTTTTCTTGATTCCGTGCGAACGCGCCGTCCAACACAGGTGACCGCGCGACAAGGCCGTGAGGCGCTGGCTCTTGCTCTGGAGATTCAAGCCTCCATGGCAGCTCACGCAAAGCGCGCCGGACTGGAAAACTTCTTCAAGCCCGGCGCGTAGGCCGCAAGCTGTTCGCTGTCAGCTGATAGTTGCTTTTACGCAATTCCCAGCACCCGGTTCAAAAAGCCCACAATATACTTCCAGATCAGGTAGTAGCCGGCCAGCGCAGCAAGGAACATGGGCGCAATCACCGCGTACGGCACATGCGCCACCTGAAACCAGGTCACGCCGTGAGCTCCCAGCACCAGCACGCCGAGGCAACTGGCAGTGGTTGCGCCCAGAGGCATCAAAAGCAGCGGCAATATCGCCCCATGCACTCCGATAGAAAGACGAGTGCATCCGTGCGACCCCAGCCAGAGCATGTTCCACAGCCCGAAGAGCAAAGGCACCACGGCCATGGGAAAGATCATCGCCTGCTCGATGGGAACCGGCACGCGCAGCACGATCCTCACCACGATAAACAGGGTTAGCAGCAGCGGCAGAACCAGCGTGGGAATAAACGCTCCCGCCAGGTAAGCGCGAAGATAGGGATGGGTATTCATAGCTTCCTCCTTGTTTGCGAGTTTGTTGGCGGGCGCGGGCGTCCGCGGTTACAGATAGTAGAGAAAAACTGGAATCGCCGTCGGAAAGCTCGCGATCAGCCCCACCAAGCCAGCCAGTAATGCTCCGTCAAACCAGGCCCCGTTGAGCCAGGCCCAGCCGGACAAAGCGCGCGTGGTTGTTGGTGCGTCCAGCCGCCGTAACATCTCCGGCCACAAATCCCGTTCCGGACCGGCGTCGCCTTTCACAGGCGGCAGCGATTGCCGCAACAGCTTCTTCATGCGTTCTTCATCGTGTGTGTTCATGGCGTAATTCCTTGTTCTTCCAGGTCATTTCTCAACAAGCGCAGCGCGCGGAAGACGCGCACTTTGACGGCCGCAACCGAAATCCCCAGCGACGCGGCCACTTCTTTGTGCGGTAACTCCTCGATAACCGCCAGCGTCGCCGCAATCCGCAGCTTGAGCGGCAGCCGCCCAAAGGCCAGCGCGGTCTTCCTGCGAATCTCCGCCGTCACAGCAGGGTCAGCCTGCGCCGGAGCTGCTGCTTCAGCGCAATCTTCCAGTGTGAGTTCGCGCTTCGTCCGGCTTGTCCGTAGCCAATCGAGTGCGGCTCGCGTAGCGATGCGCCGCGCCCAGCCCTCGAAGCCCTGCGCCGGATCAAAGCGGGCGCGGGCACGATGGATACGCCAGAAAGTCTCCACGGTCAGTTCTTCAGCCGTCGCCGGATCGCGCGTGATGCGCAGAATCCACCCGTAGACGGTGCGCTGATGCTGGCGAAAGAGTTCCTCGAAAGCGTCCACATCCCCTTGCAGAAACTGGTTCAGGACGTCGCTCGCTTCGTTCCGCATCCGCCCTTCCCCCTTCTACTTAACCTTACGTCTCTGTCACGAATAAGGTTACATGCATTGGTGCAGAAAACTTCGCGTCATACGATCAATATGCCGGTAAGTCACCCCACCTGTAACCGCAGTGACTGATGCGCCTATACTAATCTGTGATCACGGATCACTGATTTCTAAAAGAGGATTGCGATGAATACGACTGAATTACGAAGAATTGTGGCGGCGTTTGCGTTGAGCGCGGCAGCCTGTCTGGCCGGAGCGCAGGACGCCAAGCCCGCATATCTTGACCCCAGCCTGCCCGCCGAGCAGCGCGCGGCGGACTTGGTGCGGCGGATGACGCTCCCAGAGAAGGCATCTCAACTGGTGAACCAGGCGCGGGCCATTCCCCGGCTCAACGTGTCCTCCTACGACTGGTGGAACGAGTCGTTGCACGGCGTGTTGACCGGTGGGACAACGGAGTTTCCCGAGCCGATCGCCCTGGCCGCCACCTTCGATACAGCGGCAGTCCACAGGATGGCCGAGGCCATCAGCACTGAGGCGCGCATCAAGTATGCCCAGGCCGTGCGCCGCAACGGCCACTCCAACATCTTCGAGGGCCTCGACTTCTGGGCGCCCAACCTCAACCTCTTCCGCGATCCTCGCTGGGGCCGCGGTCAGGAAACCTACGGCGAAGATCCATTCCTGACCGGGCGCATGGGCGTGGCCTTTGTTACCGGGATGCAGGGCGACGATCCCCGCTACTACCGCACGATCTCAACCCCCAAGCACTTTGCCGTGCACAGCGGCCCCGAATCTACACGCCACACAGTCGATGTGCCCATCAGCAAGCACGACGAGCTGGATACCTATTTGCCCGCCTTCCGCGCCGCCATTACCGAGGGCAACGCGGGTTCGGTGATGTGTGCCTACAACAGCATCAACGGCCAGCCGGCCTGCGCCAATGAGTTCCTGTTGCAGAATCAGTTGCGCGGTAAGTGGGGATTCAAGGGCTATGTGGTCTCCGACTGCGGCGCCGTGATTGACGTCTTCGCCGGCCATCACTTCAAGCCCACCCAGCCCGAGGCCTCGGCCATTTCGCTCGAACGCGGCATGGACAATGAGTGCATCGACTTTGTTACAGCCGTCAAGGACGATCACGACTACAAGCCGTATCTGGATGCGGTCAAGCAGGGCTTCCTCAAGGAGAGCGAGATCGACGTGGCGGTTACGCGCCTGTTCACCGCGCGCATGAGGCTGGGCATGTTTGACCCTCCTGAGATGGTGCCCTACACCAGGATCGACGAAAAATTGCTGGACAGCGCCGAGCATCGCGCCCTGGCTCGCAAGATCGCCGGTGAGGCGATGGTGCTGCTGAAGAACGACGGCGTGCTGCCGCTGAAAAGCTCCGGCATCAAGATTGCCCTGGTGGGTCCGCTGGCCGAGCAGACGTTCGCTCTGTTGGGCAACTATAATGGCACGCCCACGCACACCGTCTCCGTGCTGGAAGGCATGAAGGCCGAGTTCCCAGGCGCCAGCATCAAGTATGTCGAAGGCACGCAGTTCCTCAGCAAGCATGTTGATCCGGTTCCCGCCGAATTGCTGAGCACCGGCGGCAAGCCCGGCGTGAAGGCCTCCTATTCCCGCCTGGAATTCGACTGGAGCGGAGGCGCAAAGAAGCCAGAGTTGCTGGCCAGCCGCGTCGAAACAAATATTGATCTCTCCCCCGACACGCTGCCAATCCAGGTCCGTGGCATCCGGCCCCTCAGCGTCCACTGGGAGGCAGAGCTGACTCCGCGTGAGACTGGCCAGTATTACATCGGATTGCAAGGCGACGGCGGTTTCCGCATCTCCGTCGATGGCAACGTGGCGTCCACTTCCTATGACACCAACGGGATCGAGACTAAACTCACCTCCGTCCATCTGGAAGCGGGCAAGCCCGTTAAGCTGGAGGCTAACTATGGCGCTACCGAAAACCATCAGCTTGCCTTGCGCCTCGTGTGGAAGAAGGTCGATTTTAAGCCGCAACCGGAAGCCATCGCCGCCGCTAAGGATGCCGACGTAGTGGTGGCCGTGGTGGGCATCACCAGCGAGCTGGAAGGTGAGGAGTTACAGATCAACGTAGAAGGTTTCAAGGGCGGTGACCGCACCAGCATCGACCTGCCCAAACCCGAGCAGCAACTTCTGGAAGCTTTGGCCGCCGCCGGCAAGCCTCTGGTTGTGGTGCTCACCAATGGCAGCGCCCTTGGCGTCAACTGGGCTAAGGCTCACGCCAACGCCATCCTCGAAGCATGGTATCCCGGCGAGGAGGGCGGCGCTGCCGTGGCTGAAACGCTCTCTGGCAAGAACAACCCCGCTGGCCGCTTGCCCGTCACCTTCTATAAGGATGTAACTCAGTTGCCGCCCTTCGAGGATTACGCTATGAAAGGCCGCACTTATCGTTACTTTGAGGGAACGCCGCTTTATCCCTTCGGTTACGGCTTGAGTTACACCACCTTCACTTATAGCGGACTTACAGTTCCTACAAGCCCGGTAACTGCGGGCAGCCCGGTAGTAACTGAAGTTACCGTCACTAATACCGGCCAGCGCGCGGGAGATGAGATAGTCCAGCTCTATCTCAACTTTCCTCACATACCCGGCGTGCCGCTACGGGCACTGCGCGGCTTTCAGCGCGTTCATCTGGAAGCAGGCGCCTCGCAGCGGCTGCGCTTTGAGTTACAACCCCGCAATCTGAGTATGGTTACCGAAGATGGAAAGCCTATTGTCGCCGAGGGCGAGTACACAATCTCAGTCGGAGGTGGCCAGCCGAACTCCGGCGTCCAAGTGCTCTCTCAGAGCTTCAAAGTAAATGGAAAACTGGAGCTTCCGGAATAACTCGATACAATCCGCAGATAACATGGGGCGCATTCACAACCGTGGATGCGCCCCATGCTTTTTGTCCGGGAACACTTTGCCTAACTCCGGTGTCTATCTAAGTACAGTGGTTCCGATTGGGATATGCGGAGTACAGGGGTCCCCGGCGACAGGTCTTCGTCGCTGGGGTACAGAGCCTAAAGCCCCGCTCCCCGCGCCCAACTAGCGCGCCGAGCGGTCAGCCCGCTCGCGTCTGAACATGGCCTCCGAACTCTCAGCCGGCGCGGCTGAATTTGTTCTTGAGGGAGGCAGGCCATGTTTGAAGACTCAACCTTCGAATCCGCATGCAGAATCCACACACGCAGCCGCCAATGGATGATCGCGGCTTTCGCCTTCAACGCCTCTATACTGATGGCGTTCATCGTGATTCCGCTTGTCTGCCCACCGTCGTTGCCTCGCCAGGTCAGCGCCTACCTGATGGAAGTGTTTGTGCCGCCCAAACCCCAGCTGCCGCAACCCCAGCAGACGGCCCAGCGTCCGATCGAGGTGCAGAACAATCCATTTGTTGTCCCTACCCACATACCAAAGGACCCCTACATTCCCGACGCTCCCGAGCAGCCGGTCATACCCAGCTCTGACTGGACGTCGGTCATTACGGATCCCAATAACGGCCTAATTCGCGAAAGTGTGGGCAGGCCCATAGTCCGTCAGGTGGTGAATGCCCCGCTGCGCATCTCCGCTCCTATCGAGGAAGGGCGGCTGATCCTGAAGACCATGCCTGTCTATCCCGCTATTGCCAAAGCTGCCGGAATCAGCGGCACGGTGACGCTCGCGGCCATCATATCCAAAACCGGAACCATCGAGAACCTGCGCGTCATCAGCGGACCGATGATGTTGCAGCAGTCCGCGCGGGATGCCGTGCAGGCCTGGCGCTACCGCCCCTATCTGCTCGACGGCCAGCCAGTCGAGGTGGAGACCACGGTGAGTGTGATCTTCACCCTGCAGCGGTAAGGGGCGATACCGGGGCGCGCACCTCACAAATTCTTCTATGAGGATGAGCGCCTCGGGTCTCGACCAATCCGATGCAGCGCCCGAACTCCGCCGTATACGGCTTCGGTAACCGCGCGAAACATCACGCATCAAACATTACGCATCACAATAACGGAAAACAGAAACCCCAGGTCAGCATCAAGGCCTGGGGTTTCCTGTTTGTGAACCATTTGGAAAACGTGAAAGAACGCTCCCTCACTTCTTCAGCGGCTTGCGTGCAAAGTAATACAGCGAGCCAGCGAGCATCGCAAAGGCCAATACTGAAACAGCAGGATTGTCGGTGAAATGGAAGTGGATAGGGCTCACCGGATTGTCCGGATGA
This sequence comes from uncultured Acidobacteriaceae bacterium, assembly GCA_963840985.1. Lineage (GTDB taxonomy): Bacteria > Acidobacteriota > Terriglobia > Terriglobales > Acidobacteriaceae > Telmatobacter. Next base: position 7,799 of record CAWJDN010000147.1, on the reverse strand, counting down.
ACCGTCATCGCGTAGCCCTTGAGGCCCACGCCGATCAAGCCGGCAATTCCACCTGCGGCAATGAGGCCGGATGCAAAAAGCGATCCGGGCGAAACATCGCCTTCCGCCTCCGCGTCGCCGCCGGCCTTTTTCACCGCCGCGTCAACCATCCAGCGCATGATGCCGCCAACAAAGATGGCCAGCGTTGTACCAATGGAGAGATAGGCGCCTACGGCGAAGGCCAGCGAGCGAATGCCCAGCAACTCAACGGTAAAGACGATGGAAACGCCCAGCAGCACCAGTCCCCAGGGCAGCTTTCGGCTAAGAATCCCGCTGATGACCGTGGCCATCAGGCGGGCCTGGGGCGCGGCAATTTTCTCGCTGCCGATGCCGGGAATCCACTGCACTTCGATCTGTTTAGTGGTGGGCGAGTAGAGATACTTGCCGTCGGCCAGCTCCGAGGAGCCGAGCGCGTTCAACACAATGTATTCGCTCTTTGCGTGCATTGTGGTCTTCTTGTCCGCGCCGATCACCGGAATCCAGTCATTCATGCCCTCGGGATTCGACTGCACCGCGACGCCGGAGTGCGGAGCAGAGAGATCCCAGGTTATCGGCGCCGCGTGGAACTCCGTGAACACGGTGTTCATCTTCTGGAGGGTATAACCGACGGCGAAGGTTGAAACCACAATGCCGATGAGGAAGGCGTAGCGCTGCTTACGCGGAGTAGCCCCGATGAGGAAGCCGGTCTTCAGATCCTGAGAAGTGTCCCCGGCCTCGCACGAGGCGATGCAGACAACGCCGCCGATGGTGATCGCCAATGCGCCGAAGGCCGGCGCGGTCCAACCCGCGACCAGGAAAATCGCTGAGGTGGCCATCAACGTAGCGATGGTCATGCCGGAGACGGGGTTGGCCGAGGAGCCGATGAGGCCGACGATGCGCGAACTGACGGTAACAAAGAGGAATCCGAAGAAGAGGATGAGCAGCGATGCGGCCAGGTTTTCAACGACTCCTAGCTGCGCTCCCGGCACCGGTTTGAAGTAGAGAAAGAAGAACATGAGAACGACCAGCAACGCGGAGCCAATCAGCGCCGTGGCCATGGAAAAATCATCCTCCGTGCGAATGGGCTCAGCCTTGGCCGCCTTTCCTCCGCGGATATTTTTGATGCCCGAGCCTAGCGCGCTGATGATAGTGGGCATGGTCTTGATGAGAGTTATCAGGCCGGCCGCGGCCACTGCGCCTGCGCCCATGGGCCGGATATAGGTAATCCAGAGATCGCTCGGTCCCATCTGCGCGATGGGGACGGTGCCGGGATAAACAGGCCCGGGCAGCGCCTTACCAAAGAAGTAGATCAAGGGCATCAGCACCAGCCAGGAGAGCACGCCGCCGGCAAACATAACGCCTGCCGTGCGCGGACCGATGATGTAACCCACGCCCAGGTACTCGCTGGTTGCGTCGGCCTTGATGGATGCGCCTTTCAGCACGTCCTGCGAGCCGAAGTCGGGCCGGAACTCGGGCGTCCCCGGCCATGCCCCGAAGAGGTTTTCATTCTGGAAGAAGGCGTAAAGCGCGCCCAGGCCGAGGCCAAAGAAGACGCGGCTGGCAAATGAGCCGCCTTTCTCGCCGGCAATTAACACATCGGCGCAGGCCGTGCCCTCGGGAAACTTCAGGTTCTCGTGCTCGTCGACGATCAACGGCTTGCGCAGCGGCACCATGAACAGCACGCCCAGAAAGCCGCCTATCAGAGCCAGCATGAAGATGCGGAAGTATTCCAGGTCGAAGCCCAGAAAGATCAGCGCCGGCAGCGTGAAGATGACGCCCGCGGCAATCGACTGGCCCGCGTTTCCAGTGGTCTGGACAATGACGTTTTCCAGTATCGAGCTGCGTCCGAAGGCGCGCAAAATGCTGATCGACAACACCGCGATGGGAATCGATGCGGCCACCGTAAGCCCGGCCCTCAGGCCGACATAAACGGTGACGGAGCCGAAGATGAGGCCAAAGAACGAGCCTAGAAGTACGGCGCGGAGGGTGAACTCCGGACGGTTTTCGTTGGGCGACACAAAAGGATGAAACTCTGCCACGGTGCTCCTCCAAAACTCCGCAAACAAGATGGCTGGAATTCTCTGCCAAGGCAGTGTACCAGCGCAGGGGGTGCAAGCGGCAACGAGGGTTTTCGAGATTCCTGATGGCCTACGCGCTTAAACGGCCACTCTGTGGTTGAATAACTGCCGCTAAACTACTTCCGATGCCGGCTTGGCCGGCCGGAAAAGCCACAAATTCAGCATCGCAAACAACATCCCACCCACGGTGAATTTGAGCCAGACAGGAGCCTGTGACGGAGAAAAGAAGCCCTCCAGCAAGCCGGCTATCACCAGCAGGGGAATGATGCCGCTGACCAGCCGCGTGGCTTCGATACCGCCTCGAGCAACTGACTCCCGCCAGCGCAGAGCGCCGGGGAAGAGCATGGCGTGGCCCAACCGGAAGCCGGCCCCGCCGGCAATGATAATCGAAGGCAGCTCCAGCGATCCGTGCGGAGCCACAAAGCTCCACAGGGCCCGCGACATCTCGTAGTGATGGCAGGCTGCGCCGATCACCCCCAGCATCATGCCGTTCTCGAAGAGTGCAAAAAAGCTTCCCAGCCCAAAGACGATTCCCCCGGCAAAGGTGATAAAGCTGACCGAAAGATTGTTGGTCATGATGGCGCTGGAGGCCATCGGCGCTATGCTCACCACCGACTCGGTCCACATCGTGTGGCGCTCCATGGTAGCGATCATCTCCGGGCCTAAAAAGTGCCGCATAAACTCCGGCCGCGCGCTGGTCAGCGCCGCCCCCAGCACGCCAAAGAACACAAAGACCAGCATGGAGGCCGCGACATAGCCGATCTGACACTGAAATATGATCGGGTACTCATCGCGCAGAAAGCGCAAAAGGGTGAGAAAATTGGTCTTTCGCCCGGAGTAAATGATATGGTGGGCGCGAGCCAACAACTGATTCACGTGCTGCGCATATGTCCGCGACGTCGCATCTTGGCGCAGCACGGAGAGGTCTGCCGCCGCCTGCCGGTAGAGCAGTGCCAACTCCTGCAGTTCCGCGCGGGAGAGCTGGCCCAGGCCGCTCGCGTCGGATTGGGCCAGCAGAGCAGCCAGCCGGTCCCAGTGGGGCCGGCGCTTGAGAATCCACTGGTTGGAAAGGATTTGCGCCATGGAGTTGAATTCAAATCAGATTAACCTAGATGAGCTTCATATTGATACGCCGGAGTTAGTCGACATCCAGATGCCTCTGGCCGGCATCGGCAGCCGTTTTATCGCTCTGCTGGTCGATTCCCTGATCTGGTTCGCTGGCCTTCTCGTGCTTATTGTGCTCCTCATACTGTTCCCGCTGAACATCGCGGCATTCTCAGAAAAGTCAGCGGAATGGGCCTTCGCGATCATTATTTTCCTCATCTTTTTGCTCAACTGGGGCTATTTCACGCTTTTTGAGGCCTTCTGGAATGGCCGCACTCCGGGCAAGCGCGTAGCCCGGATTCGCGTTATCCAACGCTCGGGCCGCGCCATTGGCCTTATCGAGTCGATGACCCGCAATTTGGTCCGCTATATCGATATGCAGCCCTTTGCGCTTTACGCCGTGGGAGTAATCGCAATCTTTGCCACCCGCCAACACCAGCGGCTGGGCGACCTGGCAGCAGGAACCTTGGTAGTGCGGGACCGTGTGGAGGAAGCTCCACTGTGGGGCGACTCGGGGGCGCGAACCATCACTGCGCAGATCTTCGCACCCAGCACCCCTGCTCCGGAGCCGCACTCCGCCTATTCGTTTCCGGCCGACGGAATTTCAAAGCTCTCGCCCATCGATCTCGAGGTTCTTGAAGGGTTTTTTGCGCGCAGACTGGACATGAGCCTGCCCACGCGCTACGCCCTGGCCGAGCGCATCGCTGCCGCCATTCAGGCAAAATCGGGACTCATGCCGCCCGCCGGCGCCAGCGTGGAAACCTTTTTAGAGGCTATAGCCCGCCATCTGCGCGATCAGGCGCGCATGCAATAAAGCTGATTGGTCCTGGCTATTTCGATAGATGGCTAGTTTGGATGGGCGCGAGATTCGACGGTTTTTTCCTGCTGCAGCAACGCCGCCAGCGCTCGCTCCGGACAGATGTGCCGGGCTTCCACGCTTGCCAGCTCCTTGTCCGTTTCCACAGACGAGGCGATGGTCATGAAGCAGTAAAGGCAGCGGGTGTTGTAGGTCCCGTTCTCGTTTTGGGTGCGGCTATACATCGTTCCCTGCGTGTTGCCGAAAGATTGAACGATGTTAGACAACTTTGTGTTTCTATTGACGTGACCTGTGTCACAGGAGTATGTTTGCCGTTTTCTCGCAGAGTATATCGTCCCATCTACCGTGGAATTCCCTGATTGGGATTGCGGCGTAGTTGCCAACAGGGGGCTTGCCCTGCCTGTGGGAACAGCGAAACCGAGCAGGGCATGTCCATTGAGCCGAGATAGTCGAACTCCTGCTTGTTGCCCTTGAGCGGGATGGTGACGTAGCGGTTGACGGTAACCTTGGACTGGGGCGAGCCGCGCAGCTTGTAGACGGCCCAGTCGCCGGCGTATATCACCACGAACACCGCCGCCAGCACCACCAGCACCCGCCCCAACCAAACCATCAACAAACGCATCATATGGATCAGTCTTTCTTATTAGTTACCATTCCCGAGGGTAAAGCCGTCAGGCAGGCGCGGCCTAGTTTGGTTCGGTCAGCGTGCATCTGCCTATTGTTGCCCAGTGCGGCCAGAGTGGCGCTGAGGATGGATCTAGCCGCGGCATCGGCAGGCGCGCAGATGCTGTAGTGCATCCACTTGCCTTCGCGGCGCGCGGTCACGATGCCGGCCTGGCGCAGGTAGGCCAGGTGTCGCGAAATCTTGGGCTGGCTCTGGCCGAGAATCTCCACAAAGTGGCATACGCAGACCTCTCGGCCGGCCATCTGCCCGTCTCCGGCCATCAGGTTCAACAGGCGCAGGCGAGTAGTGTCGGCCAGGGCCGCGAATACTCCGGCCAGACTGACGGATTTGGAGCAGCATCCCATAAATTTATTATATACGTCTTGACAAATATGAGGGTAGATAATATATTCGCTTAAGCGAATGTGAGGCGCTTGAAATGGATACGAAAACACTGGTGCAAGAGAAATATGGCGCCGCGGCGCGCGAGGTGCGGAAGAGCGGCTCGGTGGCATGCGGCGACCCGGCGTTGCGCTGTTGCGACCCCATCACGACCAATCTTTACGACGAGGCTGAGAAGCGCGGACTGCCGGCAAACGCCGTGCTGGCCTCGCTGGGCTGCGGCAATCCGACGACGTTGATTGAGCTGAAGCCGGGCGAGACAGTGCTCGACCTCGGCTCCGGCGGCGGCATCGACGTGCTGCTTTCCGCCAAGCGTGTAGGACCAACCGGCAAGGCCTACGGCCTGGACATGACCGACGATATGCTCGCGCTTGCCCGCGAAAACCAGCGGCAGGCGGGCGTGGAAAACGTCGAGTTTCTCAAGGGCGAAATCGAGAAGATTCCTTTGCCTGATAACTCAGTCGACGTAATCATCTCCAACTGCGTCATCAATCTCTCCGCCGACAAGGACCGTGTGCTGCGCGAGGCCTTCCGCGTGCTCAGGCCCGGCGGGCGCTTTGCCGTCTCCGACATCGTGGTGCGCGGCGAGATTCCCAACGTGGTACGCAAGAATATGCTGCTCTGGGCGGGCTGCGTTTCCGGCGCGCTCGAAGAACAGGAGTACATCATCCAAGTTGGCCGCCGCGGGATTCACCGGCATCTCCGTCGAGCCGACGCGCGTGCACTCGGTCGAGGATGCGCGGCATTTCCTGGTAGAGGCGGGCATCGATGCGGACGCCGTCGCCCCGCTGATCGAGGACAAGTTCATCAGTGCCTTTATTAGGGCTACCAAACCTGGGACATCCAAATCGAGCGGCGGGTGCTGTGAGCCCGGCTGCTGCAACTGAACCCGACTCAGGAGGAAGATCATGATCAAGACTTACAACATACTCATTCTGTGTACCGGCAACTCGGCACGCAGCATCATGGGCGAGGCGCTCTTCAACACGCTGGGCGCGGGCCGCTTCAAAGCCTACAGCGCGGGCAGCCATCCAACAGGCAAGGTGAATCCCTTCGCCATTGAGCAGGTGCAGCGGATTGGTTATCCAGTGGAAGGCCTGCGCAGCAAAAGCTGGGATGAGTTTGCCGCCCCGAGCGCGCCGGAGCTGAATTTCGTTATCACCGTCTGCGACAAGGCGGCCGGCGAGATGTGTCCGTTTTGGCCCGGCCAACCGGTGACGGCGCATTGGGGATTTCCCGATCCGGCAGCGGTCGTTGGCACGGACGAAGAGAAACGCGCGGCGTTCACGCAAATTTTTCATCAGATGCGCAATCGCGTGCAACTCATGCTCAGCCTGCCGCTGGAAACACTGGACCGCATGGCAATCGAAAAGCAAGTTCGCGCCATCGGGAAAAAACCACTATAACTGCGTGCCTTGTCGCAGAGGAGAAAATGAATGCAGAATAGCTCTGACCTTTGCTGCCCTGTGCCGGGCGGCGCTTCAAAGCTGTCGTTCATCGACCGCTTTTTGACACTATGGATTTTTCTGGCCATGGCAGTCGGCGTCGCTCTGGGGCGCTTTGTGCCGGATGTGCCCGCGATGCTGCAACGCTATCAGGCGGGCACGACGAACATCCCCATCGCCGTGGGCCTGATTCTGATGATGTATCCGCCGCTGGCCAAGGTGCAGTACGAGCGGCTGGGCGAGGTCTTTCGCAATCGCAAGGTACTGGGCCTTTCGCTGATCCAGAACTGGGTGATCGGCCCGGTGCTGATGTTTGCGTTGGCCGTCATTTTTCTGCGCGGCTATCCGGAGTACCGGACCGGGCTGATCCTGATCGGCCTCGCTCGCTGCATCGCCATGGTGATTGTGTGGAATGAGCTGGCGAAGGGCGACACCGATTACGCCGCTGGACTGGTGGCCTTCAACAGCGTCTTCCAGGTGCTTTTCTACAGTGTCTACGCATGGTTCTTTCTGGCCGTGCTGCCGCCGCTGGTTGGCCTGAAAAGTGTGGTGGTCGATATTCGCATGAGCCAGATCGCGCAGAGTGTCTTCATCTATCTCGGCATTCCGTTTCTGGCAGGAATGTTGACTCGCTTTGTATTGGTGCGCGCCAAAGGCCGCGATTGGTATCAGACGCGCTTTGTTCCAGCCATCAGCCCGCTGACGCTGACTGCTCTGCTCTTCACCATCGTCGTCATGTTCAGCCTCAAGGGCAATTTGATCGTCCAGCTTCCGTTTGACGTGCTGCGCATCGCCGTGCCGCTGCTGATCTACTTTGTTCTGATGTTTTTTGTCAGTTTCTGGATGGGCCGCGAAGTGGGCGCGGATTATTCGAAGACGGCCACGCTTTCGTTCACCGCCGCGAGCAATAACTTCGAGTTAGCCATCGCCGTTGCGGTGGCCGTCTTCGGCCTTAACTCTGGCGCGGCCTTTGCCGCGGTCATCGGCCCGCTTGTCGAAGTGCCAGCCCTGATTCTGCTGGTGCAGGTCTCGCTATGGCTCCAGAGGCACTGGTTCGGAAAGGACAAACCCGTCCTGGCTTGAACAGCGTCAGGGCCACAGTTTCAGAGAAAATAGGGGGTACCCGCCGGCGATTGGTAGCGCTGTCCATCGGCCTTAATTGGTCGAGGGTACCCCCACCCATACTTTGGACGCAAAATCCTTGTTTTCTTGAGTTTACAGACAGGGTTGCGCTGCAAAATATAGAAAAAAAGAAGTTCCCTGCAAAATAT
>CAWJDN010000146.1:0-8113 GCA_963840985.1 uncultured Acidobacteriaceae bacterium | reverse complement strand
ACGCGAAGTCCTTCTCCCAGCAAACGACACTGGCCCGCTTGCCAACGTCTCGTACTACAAGCCGGGAACTCCGATGACGGACAACATCCATTTCTTTGTTCGTCCGCCAAAGGAAGGCAGTGGGTTCTTTAAGATTGAAGATATTTCTAAAAGATAGCAGCGGGTGGTCAGACGCTAGAAAGAGATTGCTATGAAGTGGCATCAAATGGATGACCAGAAGAGAATCGTAGAGAAGCTGGCTCGTCAAAGCGCAGGTAGCAGCAACCAACTTCTGAACCTTACCTAGCCTTGCGAAGGCTGAGTCGCCGAAGGTACAACCCGATGAAGAGTGCGGCTCCAAGGAGAGCACCAACGATGGGATAATTGATTGTGATAACAGGAGGAATTCTGGTCAGGATTGAACTTTGGTGCAAGTCAAGCTTTTGAGCGCCCTCCGTAATCACTCCCAAGAGTAAACCACACGCAGATGCGGCCAATTCCTCCCAGGGATGGCATCGAACTTCGACGTACCATCGCAACAGATTCGTCTTTCGCCACATCTGCATTATCCTAGCGCATGAAATCCTTGCGGGTGCACCACTCTCGCCATGTCATTGTTGCGGCTTTTAGTGGGATAGAACAAATTATCCCGCCGCCAGTTGCTTCGCCCGCTCCGTCGCACGCATTACGGCTTTGATCAGCGTGACGCGCAGTCCGCCCTCTTCCAGTTCCAGAATGCCATCGATGGTGCATCCGGCGGGAGTGGTGACGGCGTCCTTCAGCAGGGCAGGATGGTAGCCGGTTTCCAGAACCATTTTGGCTGCGCCGAAGGTGGTTTGCGCGGCCAGTTCGGTGGCCGTGTCGCGGGGCAGGCCGACCTTGACGCCCGCCTCGGCCAGAGCCTCGATGATGATGTAGATGTAGGCTGGTCCGGAGCCGGAGAGGCCGGTCACGGCGTCCATGTGCTTTTCTTCCACCACCACGGTGCGGCCCACGGTCTCGAAGATGCGCTCGGCCAGTTCCATCTGCTGCGCCGAGACAAAGCGCCCGCGGCACAATGCTGCCGCGCCCGCGCCCAGCGTCGAAGGCGTGTTGGGCATGGCGCGAATCACCCCGATCTGCATTCCGGCCGCCTCTTCAATGGCGCTCGTCTTGACCGAGGCGGCAAACGAGATCAGCGTCTTGGCCGGCGTTAGAGCGGAGCGTATCTCCTCGATCAGGCTCGGCACCTGGAATGGCTTGACGCCCAGCAGAATCAGATCAGAGTTCTTCACCGCCTCCAGGTTGTTGGTCGATACGTCCACGCCCCACTGCGTGCTCAGCGCCACGGCCTTCTCGGCGTGGCCTACGGTGGCGTGAATCTGGCTGCGCTCAAACAAGTTCTGTTTCAGGAAGGCCTGCAACAGGATGCCGCCCATCTTGCCCGCGCCCAGAACAGCCACGCGCACTTTGGGCAACTGCGCGGGAACTTCGGTAGCCTCAACAGCTATCTCTGTCATCTTTTTCCCCTTGCCGGATTTGTGTTGTGCAACTTTCATAAATACTCGCATCTGCCGCGCGCCCGTAGCGTGCATCTGCAGCGTTTTCGGGGGAGTCACGGAGCAGACAGGCCTGCTGAATCTCCCAAGTCCGTAGTCCCCACGGATAGGTCTTCGTCCGTGGGGCGGAGATCTCGTTCTTGAGACCTGGAAGACTCAACATGCCCGGGGTCGCGCTTACCTGTGGAGAAGCTCCTCGGTCGCGAGGAAGCTATCAATCGCCTCGCCCACACTCTTGTTCATATCGGCCTGCGGCCAGGTCGTGTTAAAGACCAGATAGCTGCCCGGCAGCGTCAGTGTCTTCTGCTTGTTAACGAAAACGTCCAGAACGGTGATCATCCAGGCGTGAGTCTCTATATCGTAAAACCCAGCGCCCACGGCATCCGGCTCCGGGTTGCGCAGGCTGGCGATATTGTCACCGGCAAAAACAATAGCCCTGCCCTCGGCATCGCCCTCCAGGCGATTCGCATTGAAGGTGCAAGTAAAGAGCAGGCCGTCCGGGGAATCAACCGCCCCCTTGCCTTCGAACTTTGCCGCGGCTTCGTTGCCGGCTCCATGCACGATTACCACTCCCGAATTGTGGTCGCTCTCTTTGCCGAATACATCGATGGCCCTTTTAAGCTGTATCCCAGAGGTGACTCCAGGGGCAAACGACGCAACTAACCTGCGCGCGGTAGTCAACTGATCCGTGTTTCTCAGACCGGGCGCATCGGGCAAACCCGGCGCACTGGTCGCTTTGTCGTCCTTGGTGATGGCCAGCGTCTTCGAGTAGTCGATCTCCTTCGAGGTGACATCGGAGACCGATTGCAGCACCAGGCGGGCGGTATAGGCGTTCATGTGACCAAAGCCGCCGAAACCGACGATCTTGCCCGCGCTGTCGCGCTGCACCCCGGCCTTCTGCACGGAATCCAGCCGCCCTACCAGCATGGCAGTCACTAGGAACTTGTTGCATCCCAGGCACATTCCGCCCTTGTTGTAGGGCGTGGCCAGTTGCGAATCGAAGAGCTTGAAATCCTTGCTGTTCCTGTCCAGCGCGACCGCAGTGCGCTGCACGGCTGGAACGTCGCCGGTAAAGTTGCGCGCCGGCTGAATTTGCACCATGGCTGCCGGACCCGCCTTGGCTTTGGTTCCTTCCGGATAAGAAAGCCAGATGTTCTTGTTGACGTTGATGCCGCAGTCGGCGCCCTTCACGACGAACTGGTCAAAACCGGCTACGACCGTGCCTTTAATGCGCACGGTCTTTCCGTTGAACGACTGCGGATTGTTCAGAATCTCGCAGACGGTTGTATCCACGGCCTGCGCGTATAGGCAGCAGGTAAATCCAAGGACAAATACGAAGGTCAAAGCGCGTTTCATTTAATTCTCCAGTGGTAGCAATAGCCCGCAATCGCAGCAAAATCGAGTCGGAAAGATGCTGTAATGGGACATTACAGGCTATCACGTTCCGAGGAGTATTTCTCGCGGCTTATTTCTCGCTGGCAATCCACGCGTCGATGCGGTCGCTCAGCACATCCAGAGGCAGGGCGCCGGAGTCCAGCACCTGGTCGTGGAAAGCGCGTAGATCGAATTTATCGCCCAGAGTCTTCTTCGCCCGCTCGCGCAACTCCAGAATCTTCAACTGCCCGATCTTGTAGGCCAGCGCCTGGCCCGGCCAGCCGATGTAGCGGTCCACCTCGGATTGAAGATCTGATTCGGCGATGGCCGAGTGGTCGTGGAAGAAATCCACCATCTGCTGGCGGCTCCAGTGCTGGGAATGGACGCCGGTATCGACCACCAGGCGGATGGCGCGCAGCATATCGCCCTCCAGGCGGCCGTAGTCCGAGTAGGGGTCCTGGTAGAGTCCCACGTCCTTGCCCAGCCGCTCGGAGTAAAGTCCCCAACCTTCCTCGAAGGCCGTGTAGCTGCCAAATTTGCGAAAAGCGGGTACGCCGTCCAACTCTTGCGCGATGGAGATCTGCATGTGGTGGCCGGGCAGGCCCTCGTGGTAGGCCGTGGCCTCCACTTCATCCAGATTCAGCTCGGTGGCCTTCCATGTGTTGACGCGGATGCGGCCGGGGCGGCTGCCATCGGGCGCACCCGGCTCGTAATAAGCGCCCGCCGCGGTCTTTTCCATGAAATCCGGAATCGCGGCCACTTCGAACTTCGCCTTGGGCAGGCGGCCGAAGAGCTGCGGCAGACGCTCCTGCATAGGACCCAGGTAGCCGCGATAGGCGTTCAGCAGCGCCGCGCCCGAGGCCGGATGCAGCTTGGGATTGGTCTTGATGCTGGCGCGGAAGCTCTTCAAATCGGCAAAGCCCAACTTCTGCGCAATCGCCAGCATCTCCGCCTCGTCGCGCTTCACTTCGTCCAGGCCGATTTGGTGAATTTGCTCCGCCGTCAAATTCGTGGTCGTCTCGTGGCGAATGCGGTAGGCGTAGTACTTTGCTCCGTCGGGCAGCGCCCAGACGCCGGGCTCCGCGCGACCGGCAGGGATGTAGCTGACCTCGAGAAAGCGCGCAAAGCGCAGGTAGGCTGGCAGGACTTCTTTGCCGATTGCGTCCAGCGTCTCGGCCTTGATGCGTTCCTGCTCGGCGGGCTTGATGGCAGCTGGAAATTGTTTGAGCGGCATGGCCAGCGGCGAGTCTTCCGGCTTTTGGTTGGCCAGCGTCTTAACCTGCTCCAGCGCCTTTTCCAACAGATAGCGAGGCGGCACGCGATGGTCGTTCATGCCGATGGACATATTCGTCGTCACCTGGTCAAAGGCCTTGGGAATGGCGTGCAGGCGGGCGATCCAGTCGTCGTAGTCCTTCACCGTGCTAAAGACGAGCTCCACCACCAGTTGCGGATACATCGTATGAATGCCTCCCATCTGGTTCAGGGGCATCTCCCACTCCTTGAATTGAGCCCTCTCCTCGTCGTCAACAAACTGGCGCAGCAGCAGCTCGCGGCTGATCTTCTCCTGGTCCGTAAACCCAGCCGGATCAATGGTTGCCAGCCGCATCATGAAGTTCTCTTCGCGTTCCAGCCAGGCATTCTCCGCTTTCACGGAGTAGTCGTCGATGCGGTCGTTGTAGCGTTTGTCTCCCAGTTCCGAGGCATACTCAGGGGAGCGTTCCATGACCGCCTGCCAGTACTCATCAAATAAATCGTTGAGAGCCTTGCGGTTAGCCTCAACTTGAGCAGCCTGTGCGGGAGCGGCGGGCGGAGCCTGCGCGGGCAGCACAAAATCAAAGGCAAGCAGCAAAAACGCGGCAACGAAGAGGGGGGGGAGCGGGAATCGTTTCAAGGCAGGGATCCTCGGTGTGATATCTTGTCTTCCCGTCGAGTGTAGAACAAGTGGGCAGACGGGTCCAGGTTCATGGTTCTGTACTAATTCTTAATGCTGCTCCACAACAACGTCCGGCTGGCGTATTTGCGCCTTCTTCAAGAACTCCCAGGCTTGGCCGTTCACCTCATCGGAGATCACATAATAGTTATGGTCGTGATGGGGAATGATCGCCAACTCGATGGGATAGCCATTCGCCTCAAATTCCTTTTTTGTAGCGGTAACCAAGTCAACCGGGAAGAATAAGTCCTGGTTTCCAACCCAGATGGCAATGGGCATTCTTCGCCCGGCATAGGCAAATAATTTGTAATATTCAGGCTGCAGCGCGCCGGCGTGCACAGCTACGGCCGCGAAGGAATGGGAGTCGAGGATGGCAAGAAGCAGGGCATACTCGGCTCCGGCGGAATGCCCAAAGAGGTAGATGCGGTTTTCATCGACGGCGTGTTTCGCTTTGACTTGTTCGATCACAGCATGGAGAAAATCGGGCGGGTCCGTTTTGATATTCCAGGCGGAGGAATCGTATGCGTCCGGCGCGGCAACGATGAAGTGTTCCTTGGTTGCCAGATCTGCCCATACGTCGACCATCACCTGGCCGTTTCTTCCGGAGCCGTGCAACAGCAGGATCAGTGGCAGTGGGCCTTCGACCTCGGGAACGAAGGAATAGAACGTCCTTGTCTTGCCGTCGAAGTCGAAGGTTTGCTTCACCGCCAACTCCCTAGCCGGCGCAGCAACGGTTGCTTGCCGCGTGAAGATCAGGGGCAGAGATGAACCTTGATTCCAGACGCCGGTAATCGTTTTGAAGTCAACATTGGCTTTGCCCCGGTAACTTCCATGAACCACGGGAACCTCAAAACTGAGCTGCATTCCTGACAGAGTCATGAGCGCACATGGAATCCCATTTGCTTTCTGGTCCACGCTATCCAGTGTCCCCGACATAGACCCAGCCGGATCCTTCCGTATGTGGAGCACCAAGTGAAGTTGCCCCAGCATCCCCGCGTAGTCGCCTGCAATCGAAGATGAGGCCTTCGGCTCGTCCAATGAGGCAGGCGGAACCGTCAGGTTGACCGGAGCCTGCGCGGGCAGCACAAAATCAAAGGCAAACAACGAAAACGCGGCAACGAAGAGAGGGGTGAGCGGGAATCTTTTCAAGGGAGGGGTCCTTGGGGTTAAATCAGGGGCGAAAACACCCTCACTTTGAGTGTAGAAGATTGCGCAGGTCCATCTGAATCGTTGACCGGCTCAAACCCGGGGGTTACCTGATTCCTCTTCATGCGCCGCCGCAGAATTTCATATGGACATCCGGAAAGCGCTGGTGGTAGCTTTTCTACGAGCGCTTGTATTTTGTCTCGGCCTTAATACCGTGCTTGCTCACTCATTCATATTGGCTTTATGGTTGCCACGCTCTTCGCGCCTGAAGCAATCTCGAAAGGAGAAGCAAGGCATGAGAATCCTCAGTTCAAAATGTTGTTTGGCCGCACACTCAGTGCTGTTTCTTGCGGTTCTTGCCGCATCAGGAGCAGCATGTGCACAACGTGAAGCCGCGCTAGTCCGTCTACCTGCGCGGCAGACCCTGCCGAACTCCGTCATCCTGCGTGGTGAAGATCACGCCACAACCATGCAGCGGCTGCACGTTGTGCGGCAATACAAGATCGAGGATATCCGCTCCCGGCCGCAGATCATGCTGGGCAATCTTCCGCTGGACTTCACTCCGGTGCTTAACAATCCAAAGTCCGTGTCCAACATCGCGCTGCGCCTGCGCGCGATGCCGAAAAATGTCGAAGTGAAGGAGGATACGAGCGAGATCAGCGAAGTCGATCAGGGCCTGGTGATTCATCACGTGCTGAGTTACCGGATTTTGCCGGGGAAATGCGCCGACCCCAGCGTTCATGCCCAGCTTGCGCAGGCGGGCGTCGCTTGCTTTACAAAGGAATCGGCCAGCCAGCGTCTGGCGGAGTTCGCCACGCCTGGCCACGCGCGTTATGTTGCGGACCCAGTGAAGCGCCAGGCCGCTATAGCCGCCTATCAGCAGAGGTCGGCGCAGGCTGACGCCGAGGCGAATACGCATATCGCCGATCTGCGCAAGAGCTTTGCCGATCCGAAACAACGAGCAACGCTGACGGCTCAGCTTGGCGCGGCCGAAGTCGCGCGCATCAGCAATCTGAACGACGATCAGCTCAAGGAAGAGATCATCAATTCCTCGGTGCAGCGCGTAGAGCAGACGGCCTTTGTTTCCAAGCTGGACTCAGCGCAATACGCGCATGCCGCCAATGTGCTGCGCATCTCACCGAACGCGCAGGAGATGGCCGAAGGGAAGCGGTTATTGCATATGACAATCCCCGAAGGCGGAGCGGCCAATGCGCAATTCCCGAAAATGCTGGAGGTAGAGCCGGCCGGTAATTTTCACGTGCAACCTGCCTCTCCTAAAAACACCACCGATCAGACGACCGACGTTGATTTGGGAAGCTATATTTACCTGACTGGATTTACCCTCAGCCATGATTACGAGTGGAGCCTGGAAGTCGATACCACCATCAACTGGTGTCTGGTCGGCTGCTCGTCCACCTACAGCGTCAGGCTTTTCGCGGGCTTCAATTATGGATTTGGCTTGCGATTCCCCATCCAGACGCATCTGAAATACCATAACGTGGTTCATCCCAACCAAACCGCCGATGCCAGTCTCACCGCTGATTTCGATCCCGCCAATTTCACATCCGTCGCGAACTCCGTGGCGCAGTTCCAATCGACGGGCCTGGAAAAAGATCAGATCTTTGACGGCAAGGAACTGGTTGCGCAGGTGGGCGCGGATGCAGGCGTTGATTTCAACCTGCCGGTCATTGGCAGCAAAGAAATAAAATTCTCTCCTACCCTGGATTTCACGGATTTACTGCCGCCGCCCTATCAAGGCGGCCACTTCAACCCGCCAGCGCCGGGCACGCATGGCATCGATACCATCTATAAGTTCGATCAGTTTGACTTTCTCGGCGGCCTGCTCGACTTCGGGGTTGTGAGCGGAAAGGTCTTCCCCGCCGTAGATATCAATCTCCATTCGAACAAGTTGCAATTCACGTTGAATGATGAAGTCTGGAATAAGCAGACTAACCTCTTTGCCCCTGGGCAGACCGTCTCTGTCGGCACCGACAAAAACAAAAAGTTTGACAGCCATTTCAGCTTCGGCAACCCCGTCTACAATCTCGGCTTCACGCTTACGCCCGGAATTGACGCGCAACTGGCTGTCGATTTGGCCGTATGGTCGCAGACCTGGGATTGGATCGTCTGGTTTCCGCAGTTGATG
>CAWJDN010000145.1:0-4627 GCA_963840985.1 uncultured Acidobacteriaceae bacterium | reverse complement strand
GAAAGTTTTCGCGCAGTCCCGGCTGCGTCTTAAGAAACGCGCTCAACACAGCAATCGCTTCCGTCCGCTGCGCCGCCGGATCCGTGATTCCCAGCGATTCGTAGGCCACGCCCAGGTCGGCATGAAGCATCGTCGCGTCCATGCGCACCGCGTCGATCTTCCAGGTGCGCGCTCCGTCCTGAATCGTCAGGGGGAATGCGTCTTGCGGAGAATTTTTGATCGCCGATTGCTCGCTGCTGAGTTTTTCCAGGTTGGGTGAGGAGAGAATATCCACCGGCAGCAGTAGAAATCGCGCCGTCTCGTAGGCGTACCAGGCGGCCCACGGTTGTTCCGCTCCGGCCACTTCGCGAGCGTGCATCCACCACCAGACGCCATCATGGCCGTCGAGCGCGCCCGGACGAACGGTCAGGCCGCCCAGCTTCCAGCCGTCAGCGGGACCGTTCCAGACAAGGATAATGCCCAATTGGCCGGAGTAGGGTGATCCAGCCGCATCGGCCAGCACCACGGCGTATCGGCCCGGCGGCAGCGCCCGCATAGTCAGCGTCACGGTTAGCACGCCGCTCGAGCTGGTGCAGAAGAACTGCATGTCGGCGGGCGCGGCCAGGCTGCTGGCGTCCATCAGGTAGAGGCTGCGCAGTTGAATCTGCCCGCCCTTCATCAGCGACGCTGAAGACTCGACCACCCCGCGCATTCCCTCCCAATCCTGAGCCAGGGAAGGCAGCAGGGCGGCCTTCAGCGCAACAAAATCCTGCTCGGCCACGGCCACGGCCAGCCTTCCCCCGGCCGCGGTGAGCGCTTCGCGGTCCTGCGGCGACAACGCGGCCTGCGTAGTGCAACTTGTGGCGTAGACAAACGTGGGCGCTGCCAAACCCGCCATCAGAACCGCCGGCACGGCAAAAACCTTCGAGCAGAGGCGCATCGGTTAAACCCTCTCCGGCGCGAGAAATCTCCACTGTGAGCGTCCGCGCGCCACTGTTAGTCTAGTACAGTAGAGCGGCTAGGGAATGCCGTGACGCGGAGCGGTTTCATGCGCACTGATCTCCAACTCGACTCGCAGCTTTCACACGGGTTCCTTCGCGCGCGGGGGTTTGCGTTGCTGGCAATTCTCGTCGCGACTTTTGGCGGGACGCTGATGCTGCGTGCGCAGTCGTCGGCAACCGCTCTCCCATCCACAAAGTCCGTCCCGGCGCACAAGCCGGCTCATCCGCATAAGCATCCGGTTGTGGCGAAGGTGCAAGCCCCTGCACCCCCGGCGGCGGCTGCTCCCGCAACACCTCCCGAGCCCGAAGCTCCCAAGTGGCCCGCCAACGAACAGCCCGTTCCGGCCACGGTTACCTGGGACAGCCAGGGCCTGCGCATCGACGCCGCCAACTCCAGCCTGGCGCAAATTCTGACAGATGTGTCCACCGCAACCGGCGCGAAGGTGGAAGGATTCGACGCCGACCAGCGAGTCTTTGGCGTCTACGGACCCGGCCCGGCGCGCGATGTGCTCAGCCAGCTTCTGCAGGGCTCCGGTTACAACGTTCTCCTGATCGGAGACCAGGGCCAGGGAACTCCGCGCGAGATACTGCTCAGTCTCCGCCACGCCGGGCCTAAAACTACGCCAGCCGCCAATCCGACCCCGGCCAGCGAAGAAGACACTGACACGGAGGAGCAACCGCAGCCGGGGCAACCGCCCGTCCGGCCCGGCATGATACCTGGAAGACAGCCGCTTACCCCTCAGCAAATGCAGCAGCAGCGCTCGCAGCCGGGGCAACCACCTGGTAATCCGCAGAGCTAGTCTCCGATTTCGGCGATAATATCTCTACCAAGTTTTAAGGAGGTCCCCCTATGCCAGAACCAACCATTGCCCAAAAAGGTCCCTATGCCGTCCAGGTCGAAGCCGGCAAGAGCTACTTCTGGTGCGCCTGTGGCCTGAGCGCCGGCCAGCCCTTTTGCGACGGCAGCCACAAAGGCACCGGATTCTCGCCCATCAAATTCGACGCCACTGAATCCAAGACAACCTACTTCTGCGGTTGCAAACACACTGCCAATCCGGTTGTCTGCGACGGCAGCCACAAAAAACTCTAGCCCTGCGCAACTTGCAGAAATTCGATTTTAATCATGCCCATCACTCACATCACGGTGCGCGGGGCGCGCCAGCACAATCTGCGCGACATCAGCGTGCGCATCCCGCGCAATACGCTCACGGTGGTCACGGGCCTTAGCGGCTCGGGCAAGAGTTCGCTTGCCTTCGACACAATCTATGCCGAGGGTCAACGCCGCTACGTGGAGACGCTCTCGGCCTACGCACGCCAGTTTCTTGACCAGATCGAGCGGCCCGACGTGGACTCCATAGAAGGACTCTCGCCGGCCATCTCCATCGAGCAGAAGACCACCAGCCGCAGCCCGCGCTCCACGGTGGGCACCATCACCGAAATCTACGATTACCTGCGCCTGCTCTACGCCTCCATCGGCACGCCCCACTGCCCCAACTGCGGAAGGCCCATCGCCCACCAGACGGCGGATCAAATTGTCCAGCGCATTCTGGAGCAGGGCCGCGGCGAGCGCGTTACGGTGATGGCGCCCATTGTTCGCGGGCGCAAGGGCGAGTTTAAGGAGCTGCTCGACCAACTTGACCGCCAGGGCTTTCGCGCCCGCGTTGACGGCGAGATGATGGACCTCTCCGAGCCGGTTCCGCTCGACCGCCGCAAGAACCACACCATCGAAGCGGTTGTGGACCGCATCCTGCTCAAGAGCCCGTCTGCCGATGCGTCCTCGCTCCCTCCCGGCAAGTCTTCGCTCAAACCATCACCGGAGAAGCGCCTTGATGCGGCCGTCGCCAAGGCTCTACAACTGGCCAATGGTCTGGTGCTGGTCGCCGTCACCGGTGGAGAGGAGCAGTTGTTCTCCTCCTCCATGGCCTGCCCCGACTGCGGCCTCGACGTGCCCAAGCTGGAACCGCGCAGCTTCAGCTTCAACTCCGCCTTCGGCGCTTGCCCGGAGTGTCACGGCCTGGGGTCGCTCTATGATCTGGACCCCGCCAAGGTCATCACCGACTGGTCAAAGCCGCTGCTGGATGGTCTCGGCCCCGGTTCCACATCGCAGTATCTTCTCAAGCTCATTCATCTGGCCGCCGACCGCTACAAAATCGACCTCCAGACGCCCTTCGAAGAACTGCCTCCGCGCCAACAGCACCTATTGGTTTACGGCCCGCCCAAAGGTGAAGGCCCGCGCACCGGCTTCCACGGCATTCTAAACTTCCTGCGTGACGGCATTGAAGATGCGCGCAGCGATTCCTATCGCGAGTCGATGATGAGCTATATGTCCGCCACGCCCTGCCCCGTCTGCCGCGGTAAGCGTCTGCGTCCGGAGTCGCTGGCGGTCAAGATTGGCGGCCTCTCCATCGCCGACTTCACCGCCCTACCGCTCAACCGCGCTCTCTCGGCGGCCATCAACCTCAGCTTCACGGAACGTCAATCGCTCATTGCCGAGCGCATCCGTCAGGAGATCGCCGAGCGGCTTGAGTTTCTCTGCGCCGTCGGCCTCACCTACCTTTCGCTGGACCGCAACGCTGCCACACTATCGGGCGGCGAGGGTCAGCGCATTCGCCTCGCCACGCAGATCGGCTCCCGGCTGCGTGGCGTGCTCTACGTGCTCGATGAGCCTTCCATCGGCCTTCATCAACGCGACAACAACCGCCTGATTCAAGCTCTGGAAAAACTGCGCGATCTGGGTAACACCGTGCTGGTTGTCGAGCACGACGAAGAGACCATTCGCCACGCCGATTACGTTCTCGACCTCGGTCCCGGCGCTGGCCGCCTGGGCGGTCAGGTGGTTGCGCAGGGAACGCCGGCGGAGATCATGGCTTGCCCGGAGTCGCTCACTGGGCGCTATCTCTCCGGCGCATCCGAAATGTTGCAACGCGTCCATCCGCGACCCCTGGCCGGCAAGTGGCTCACCGTTACCGGCGCGCGCGAGCACAATTTGCAGGAGATCACTATCCGTATTCCTCTGGGCGTGATGACCCTGGTCACCGGCGTCAGCGGCTCGGGAAAGAGCACCCTGGTCAACGACATTTTGTATCGCTCGCTGGCCAAGAGCATCTACGGCTCGCGCGAGGAACCCGGCGCGCACGACGCCATCACCGGCGCCGAGCAGATCGACAAGGTGGTGCGCATCGACCAGTCGCCCATCGGCCGCACCCCACGCTCCAACCCGGCCACCTACACTCAGGTCTTCTCGCCCATCCGCGACCTCTTCGCCATGCTGCCCGAGGCCCGCGAGCGCGGTTACAAGCCCGGCCGCTTCAGCTTCAACGTCGGCGGAGGCCGCTGCGAGACCTGTCAGGGCGATGGGCAGCGCCGCATCGAAATGAATTTCATGCCCGACGTCTACGTGCAGTGTGAGATTTGCAATGGCCGCCGCTACAATCAGGAAACTCTGTCCGTAAAATTTCACGGCCACTCCATCGCCGACATTCTTGAGCTCACCATCGAAGACGCGCTCACTGTGCTGGCCGACGTTCCGCAGGTGCGACAGAAGCTGCAAACCCTGGTGGACGTGGGTTTGGGCTACGTCCACTTGGGCCAGAGCGCAACCACGCTTTCGGGTGGTGAGGCGCAGCGCATGAAGCTGGCCCGCGAAC
>CAWJDN010000144.1:0-17303 GCA_963840985.1 uncultured Acidobacteriaceae bacterium | reverse complement strand
CCCGTAGCCATGTACCCGCCCAGCACCAGAGAGCCCTGAGCCTGCGCGTAGATCTGCCCGTCCGGACCGTAAAGCGGGGTCATCAGCAGAATTCCCCCCTCCAGCGACCTCGCATCTCCGGCCGAGGAGACCGTGATATCCACCTTGAAGCCGGGTCGGCTGAAGGGCGGCAGCGTGGCCACCACAAAGACCGCCGCCATGTTCTTTACCTGCATATTGCTGGCGCTGTTAGCCCCGGTCTGGGGAACGGTAATGCCCATCCGTTCCAGCGCCGAGATCAGCGTCTGCGCCGGAAAAACCGTCTGCGAGCTGTCCCCGGTTCCCCTCAGTCCCACCACCAGACCGTAGCCCACCAGTTGATTGTCCCGAATCCCTTCGATGGTCGCTACATCCTTGATGCGCGCCAGATGCCCTGCCGTCTCGGAGTGGGCCGGCATTCCAAACAGCATCGAAGCCAGCAGCGCCGCGGCCAGCGCAACCCACCACCAGACGCTTGTGCCTCTCTCGCGCTCCACCGTTCTGTGACTCACAACGTGCATTTCTATTCCCAATTCTTTGATCACTGACCACTGTTTAGAACACCAGCAGTTTCTCGATGAAGCGCACCACCGCGTTCTGCCTGTAAGTAGAATCGTTCACGATGCCCTTGCCGGTCACTTCCAACTCAAGATCGGTCATGGCCGTCGATTGCACCTGATTCTGCGCGCTCACATCTTCCGGGCGCACCAGGCCGCGCAGCTTGATCAACTGTGTCTGCTGCGAAAAAGTCAACTGACGCGTGGCTTGCACCACCAGCATCCCGTTGGGCAATACGTCCACTACCTCGGCCCCGAAGGTCGTTGTCAGGCTGGAATTGGATGTGCTCTGGCCCTGCGCCGATAAACCCGAAGACGCGGTCATTCCCAGCAGGTTCTGCAGAGCGTTCGCGGTCTTGAGCTTGCCGAAGAGACTGGTCACCGCGGAGCTGGCGCTCGAAGCGCGGGAGTTCTTCACCTGCCCGTCGGTCGTTGCCGCCAGGCTCTCACTCACCACAATCGAGACCACGTCGTGCAGCCGGACCGCCTTGGCGTCGGTGCCCAGCCGCACCAGCCTTCCCTCTGAACTCCAGATCGAGCCCGGCGTCCGCACCTCGGCTGCCTGCTGTGCCCGCACCCGTTCGATGTAGTTTTTAAGCGCCACCTCGGGTGGAGTTTCCTTGCCCGCGATCCCCGGCGTCGACTTCCTCTTGAGGCTGATCGCAGCCACCGGTTGCACCGCTATCAGCGCCACCGCCGCCAGCAAAACTCCGGACGTAAGCAATTTCACTCTCATGGCCGTATTCCTGTCATAGGCTGGAGTGCCGCGCGGCCCGGTCCCATGGCTATCGCCCGCACTCGATTGCCGCCAATCGTCAAGCGCACATCAAACGCATCCCCCAGAGCAGCCGGTGTGAGCGCGCGAGCTTCCAGAACCGCATCGACTCGCGCCGTGTGCTCCTCGACGATCAGCCGGTCTCCGGCGCGAATGACGGAAAGAAGCGTTGCTTCATGTCTCTCTCCCGACCGCCCGCACAGCATTGCCGCCAGACGGGTTGCGATGAGCCGCAACCAACACCATCCGCCCCGGTCCGCCCGGAACCTGGTCGTTGCGCACCAACAGCCAGCGATCCCCGGTGTGCGGATCGTCGATCTCGCGAACAACTTCCCCCTCCACTCCCAGCCCAAGAGTTTCAATTGAAGCCAATCCGCCCGACGAAAGCATCACTTGAGCGTGGCCGCCGGCAAGCGACTGAGCGCCAGCCACGGATGCCGCTGCCAGAGTCAGCACTCCAGCGCCCATCGCCACATTCAACCCCATTCTCATCCGCCCCGTCCTAATCAGCCCTGATCTCATTCCGCCCGTCCTGGTCCCTCGTCACTAGTTCCTGGTCCCTAGTGCGTCATGTTGTTGACCTGGGAGTACATATCGTCGGCGGCCTTGATGACTTTGGAGTTCGCCTCATAGGCCCGCTGCGCCAACACCATCTGCACAAACTCCGTGACCACATCCACATTCGAGTTCTCCAGATAGCCCTGTTGCAGGGTTCCCAGCCCTTCGGTTCCTCCCGGATTGCCCAGCACCGCATCCCCGGAACTGAGCGTGGCTTGCAACAGGTTGTTGCCCATGCTCTCCAGGCCTCCGGGGTTGGGAAAGGTGGCCAATTGAATCTGGCCTAGTTGCGAGGGGTTCTGCTGTCCCGGCAATGTGGCGTTGACCACCCCGTACTGGGTGATGGTGACCGCAGTGGCATTGGGGGGAATGGTAATGGTGGGAATAATCGGATCGCCGTCAGTGGTCACGATGGTGCCCTGGCTGTTGAGTTGAAACTGGCCGGCGCGGGTGTACTCGATGGTTCCATCAGGCCGCTGCACCTGGAAGAACCCCGCGCCCTGGATGGCCACATCCAGAGGATTCGAGGTCTGGTTCAACTCGCCCTGGGTCATGATCACTTCGGTGGCCGCCGGCTTGGTGCCCAGCCCGATCTGCAGGCCCGCCGAGACCGTGGTCTGGCTCTGCGCCGCTCCCGGCGTCACCAGATTCTGGTAGACCATATCCTGAAACTCCAGGCGCAACTGGCGAAATCCGGTGGTCGAGGAGTTGGCCAGGTTGTTGGCGATGGTGTCCAGGTTCAACTGCTGCGCGCTCATGCCGCTGGCTGCGGTATACAAGGCTCGAATCATGATTGCTCCTTCACACCTTGGGAATATCCTCGGTGGCGATCTTGTTGAATTCGGTGTGGAAGACGGTCAATGCCTTCTGCATCATCTCCGCCTCGCGCTGCACCAACATCAGGTTCAGCGTCCCCGGTATCACGCCCTGGTTGGCGTTCTCGATTGCTCCCTGATGGACCACTGCATTCTTTGAAAGCACCGGCTTAACGTCCTCCGGCGCGAGGTAGTGGTTGACGCCCTCGGCAGTCAACTGCGCGCCTTTGGGAAAGGTAAACACGCCCAGCGTGGCCACCACGCCGCCGGCCACCGAGAGCGCGCCATCCACGCCCACCGAGACCTGCCCCGGAGGAACGGGAATCGGCTGGCCGGTCGACGACAGCACCGGATCGCCGGCTGCCGTCACCAATTGTCCTTGCGGGGTGCGATGAAAGCCGCCATCACGGGTGTAACGCGGGCCGTTGGGTGTCTGCACCTGAAAAAAGCCCTCACCTTCAATGGCCAGATCCAGCGGATTGCCGGTCTGTTGCAGCGTGCCCTGACTCAGGTTGAGCCGGTCGCCGCCCAGCAGGCCGAAGTTGTTCACCGTCCGCCCCAACTGCGAATCCTGAGCGTCAGGCCCAAGCAGCACCGAACGAAAGTACTCCTGCTCGGCCCGGTAACCGGGGGTCGACGCATTGGCCAGATTGGTGGCCGCAATATCCAGAGCCTGCGTGCGCGCCACCAGACCGGTCATCGCCGCATAATATCCGCTGTCCATCGGGCGCCTCCCATGCATAGGAAGAACTTGCAGGTGGAGGACCGGAAGAGACACAGAAGGATTAGAAGAGCATCAGAATCGGAGAAAGGCGGGGTCTAGGGACAAAGGGACTGGGAATCGAAATCGGAAAACCGGGCAAGCCCGCCTTTAGCTGCTAACTGCCCCAATTCCCTACCCTATTGCAGGCCATCACAGATGATAGTGACTTCGAAGCTGGTGTCGTCGAATTTGAAGCTGTGGTGAAGCTTGAACTCGGGAGCCTGCACATGGAGGTTATAATCGCGCCCGGTGATCACGGTGGGAATCGACAGGCCGCAGTTGGCCGCCAGATCCGGCACCTTGCCCTTCCACGAGCCGGCCAGCATATTGCAGAGTTCGCCGATACCGTCCTTGACGGTATCGTCAACTTCCTCGTATTTCATGCCGGTCATGTGCGTAGCGATCTTGATGGCCGCCGAGGCCCCGCTGCGGAAGACACAGGCTCCGCTCAATAGGCCGCCAAAACCCACCACCGCGGTCACCGACTCCGGTTCGGCGATCTCCGCCGGCCCCGTATAGCGTAGGCAATTGACCCCCAGCATCATCCTGAAGACCTCTTCCACGCTGGCATCCAGATTCTTAGGGTCGGAGACCAGATGCAAGGACTCCCGCAATGAACACGTCATCGTACGCTCCATTTCCTTTCTGCCGCCACCCCCACTTTGCCGCTGCCCGCGCAAATCGCGATCGCGTCCTCAAGTACACCATTCAAAAGCACATCGATGCCTTTCGCCTACACCGCATTCAACAACGGCAACACCCGCTCCTTCACCTGCTCGGCGGTGAATGGCTTGCGGATATAGCCCTGGGCACCGGCCTGGATGGCCTGCTGGACGAATTCCATGCTCGACTCGGTGGTGATCATCACCACCGGAACGCCGGGAGCCAGATTTTGCGCCCGGAGCTGGCGAAGAAATTCCAGCCCGTCCATGGAGGGCATATTGATGTCGGAGAGGATCAGGTCCACCTTTTGTGTTTTCAACAGCTCCAGCCCTTCGACGCCGCTGCCGGCCTCTAAGACCACTAGCGGGTCCAGACCCGCCTGGCGAAGCGAACGCTCCACGATCTTGCGCATCACCGAGGAATCGTCGACGATCAGGGTTCGAACTTCACTCATGCCCGGCTCCTCCGCTTTGCTGGTAATCGGCACTTCCCATCAATATCTTGAGAGGAATTCACTTTCATTGCCTTCAGCCTCAGCCTTAGTGCGCTCCAATCGAGCAGATCAGATCCTGGATCGAGCCGCGTTCCGGCATCAATCCGTTCTGCGGCCGCCGCCACATCCTGAGCCACAGGCAGTCGTGCACCCGCACCAGCCGGGACTCAACCGGCCGCGCCTTTTCGATGGATCTTGCCAGCGCATACGCCGCCGCCGACTCTGAAACTGCCTCCATCAACTCCACGGCAGGAAACTTCGCGCTCAGTATGCGGGCGTGCGCCGGGCCGAACAACGACTCCTGCACCAAACCGCTCTCCACCCGCAGACCGCTCATGCGCTCCACCGCCAGGGCCACAATTGGGTCCAGCCGGTCCTCGAATCCCAGATATAGGAGCCTGCCGGCAGCTATTCGCAGAGGCAGCGCGCCAAAGGCATCCACAAACAGCCGTGGCACCAGAACAGCGAGCGACTCGGCGTCGTGAAACTCCAAAGGCAGCACCGGGCAACTCCACTGCAGGCCCAGCGCCCTGGTCACCAGTTGCTCGCTCGCGCCCTGCTGGCGCACCAGCCATTTGCCCAGCCGACCAGTCTTGGCCGACCGCTGCGCATCCAGCGCCTGGCGCAACTGGCCGGAGGTGATCCAGCCTTGTTCGAGCATGACCAGGCCGAGCGGAATGCGATGCTGATGACTCTCGGCAATCAGGCCCCGGCCGTCCAACTCGCGGCGCACCGCCGCGGCCACTTGCGCCGCCGTGCAGGCGGCTGAACAGCTCCAGCCATCCTCAAAGACCGGCGCCTGGCGGCTGCGCCACAGGTGCAGCCATCCGGAACCGCAACTGGGATTGGCGCAGGTTGTAAACAGGGTATTCCGCGCTCGACTGTTCGCCTCCCCATCCCTGCCGCCCAGCGCCTCCGCGCGCAAGGCTTCCACCACCTGCCGCTGCCGCTCTTGGAGGGTTGCCTCCACCAGCGGCGGCCGGTTCGGCACTGGCAATCTCCGGCTATAATCCCGGCTCAGAATAGGCATCGGATGCTCTCCAGCCGTTTCCTGGGCGAGGCCACCTCGGTCACCCGCAAACCAAAGTTGCCGTTGACCAGAACCACCTCGCCACAAGCCACAATCTTGTCTCCGACAATCAGGTCCACCGGGTCGGTCACATTGCGGTCCAGCTGCACTACGTCTCCGGGACCGAGATCGAGAATCTCGCCCAGCGGCAGCTCCTTGCAGCCAAAGCGCAGCGAAACCTCCAGCTCGACATCCATCAGCAGGCGAATGCCGGGGCTGAGGCTATCCGACGGCGCCGCAGCGGAGGAATCGGCAGATTGTGCGACAGGCTGAGTTGCCGGCTGTAGAGCGCGCACCTCGTTGCACACCAGAATCGTAAAAACGCGCTCCCCGGAGTTCAACTGGAAGGCGTGCGAGACCTTGCTCTCTCCGGAAATCTCCTCAAACTTCTCAACACGGCAGTTTTTCCCGCTCCTGGCCAACAGCTCCCCGGCGGCGGCAGTGGCCACCTCGTGCAGCAACTCGCCCCAGCCGACTTTCTGATCCACGCCTTCACCCACCAGCGTTGTCTCCAGAATCGCGGGGTCCAGAATCACGCTGAAGCGGCCTTCCACATCCCCGCAGAGGGTGGCGGCAAAGCCGAAAGCGCCCGCCATCAGGGGCGTGGGCAGCGACTCGACCAGCTCCGGCTCTCCGGCCAGGGCCTGGGAGAACAGGGTGGTCGCGGCCCCTGTCCAGCAATCAAGATAGCTTTTCATAACTCAGCCTCGTTCACTGGCCGCTCCATGCGCGCGGCGCGGTGCGTTCCTTGACGAATAGCCTGCGCCAGGGAGAGGGTCTGGCCGCCTACCCTCCATTCGGAGAGGGTGTTGGCGGCCAGGTCAAGGCGCAGAACCGTTCCCGGCTCCAGGTTCTTGACGGCGCTGGCCGTCAGCCGCATCGCAGGCAGTTGCAGCGAGGCGCCGAAGCGAATGCGGCGCGCCGCGGCCTCCATGCGCGCCCGCGTATCGCCCGCATGACGGCGGCGGGACCAGTCCGAGCTCAGACGGCGCAAAATGGTATTGGCCACCACCGCGGGAAAGGCCAGGTTGAGCAATCCCGAGCTGTGCGGCATGCGAATCTCAAAGCTCAGGCAGAGAGTCTTTTCTGTGACCGACATGATGCGCGCCACCTGGGTCTGCATCTGGCGACGCTCGAAGTTGAAGCTCAGCCCCACCGGCTGCCAGGCTGCGGTCAACTCCCGGCAGATGATCTCGACAACGCTGGCCAGTATCGACTCCTCGATGTCGGTCAACTCGCGCAGCACGCCGTCCCGGCCCTCGCCGCCCAGCAGCAGATCGATGATGGGAGGCGCCAGCGCCAGGTCCAGTTGCAGGACGGCCAGCGCCCCCAGCGGCTCCATGCGGACTGAGGCTACATAACTGATCTCGGGAATGCGCAGCAGAAATTCGTTGAAGGGAATCTGTTCGGCCGAAACCAGGTTGACCTGGAAACGGGTGCGCAGCCAGGCCGCCAGGTTATGCGTCAGGTTGCGGGCAAACAGGTCGTTCAACATGCTGATAGCGCGCAACTGTTCGGTCGAAATCTGGCCAGCGGAGGAAAAATTGTAGGCCACGGCCCGGGCCCTCGCCTCGGTCTTCTGAGCCTCGGGCGCGGTGCTGAGCGCAGCCTGAAACAGGGCGTCGATCTCGTTCTGCTTGAGCGTCTTTTCCATCGTCAGCTATCCCCTGTCTCTGTTGTCTATTCCCTGTTCCCTATTCCTTATTCCCTAGTCCCTAATTCCCGTTCTCACCGCCGCGCCCGTTCCGCCGCCTTTGGGGAGCGTGGCCGTTCAAAGGCCCCGCGCGCCGCCAGATCCTTGAGCGCGCCCCTCAGATGCACCACCGCCGAGGCATGAACCTGAGAAACCCGCGACTCAACCACACCCAGCGCCAACCCAATCTCGTGCATGGTCATCTCCTCGTAGTAGTAGAGGCTCATCACCAGTCGCTCCCGGTCGGGAAGATTCTGAATGGCCTCGGTCAGCCGTTCTTCAAGTTCGCCCCGCAGGCAGCAGAACAGCGGGTCATCCTCGGGGCGGCTGGGTATATAGGAGAGCTCCTCCTCGCCCGAGTCCTCGTTGCGCTCCAGGTGCAGAGTGCCGATCTCCAGACCCTTCAGATCGCCCAGCAGTTGCTGGTACTCCTCCAGCTCCAGCGCCATCTGTGCGGCCACCTCGGCCTCGTCCGGCGCATGCCCCATCCTGGCCGTCAACGCCCGGATAGCCTCTTCCACGGCGCGGCCCTTCCTGCGCAGCTCGCGCGGACTCCAGTCCAGCGTTCTGAGGCTGTCCAGAATCGCGCCCCGGATGCGGAACTGCGCATAGGAGCGGAACTGAACTTTTTTGCCCGGGTCGAACTTGGAGAAGGCGTCCATCAAGCCGACTACCCCGGCCGAAACCAAATCCTCGATATCCACGTGCTGGGGCAGCCGCTCGTGAATGCGGCGGGCCAAAAAACGCACAATCGGCAGGTGCTCCAGCAACACCCTCTCCTGTTCGCTGGTCAGCACCTGCAATTGAGCGCCGCCCGGCGGATAGCCATCCTTTGAAGCGCGCTGCCGCGGCGTCCTCTGACTCGCTACCGGATTCGCCGTTTCCGTCCCCATCATTTACAAACCTCTAATCTTGACCTGCCTGCTAATTTGTTCCCCGTCTTAAGCACTCATCCCTGTCCCATCTCCCTCAACGCACCGTTCCCACCGGGCGCAGGCGAATCTCCGCGGGAATCTCACTGGCTGCCACCACCGCCATACGTGGCATCACCGGCTCCAGCCAGCGCTTGACGTGATAACGGGCTGGACTAGGGCATAAAAGCACGGGAAGCGCCGCGGCGGAGGCTGAGGGGATAAGTCGCCTCAAAGAATCGGCCAGGCGGCGGACCACGGGCGTTCCCGGAGTGGCGCCAGTGGAGAGCATTTTCTGTCCGGTCTCCGGCGAGAGCGTGGCCAGAATCTCTTCTTCCAGCGCCCCATCGAGCAGCAAAACCGGCAACTGGCCATCCCCGTCGAGCAAAGGCTGAATCAGCCGCCGGCCCAGCGCCTGGCGCGCGGCCTCCACCAGCGCGACGGTGCTTTTATTCACCGGAGCGGTCTCCAGCATGGATTCCAGAATCGTGCCCAGATCGCGGATCGAGACCCGCTCGCGCAGCAGTTGTTCCAGCACCCGGCCCACCTCGCCCAGGGTGAGCAGCTTGGGCACCAGCTCTTCGAGAAGTTTTGGGTGGCTCTCATTGAGCGCGTCCATCAGGCGCTTGGTCTCTGAACGTCCCAGCAACTCCCAGGCGTGGCAGCGGATCAACTCTCCCAGATGGGTGGTGATGACGGTGACCGCATCCACCACCGAGTAGCCGGCGGCGATGGCCTGGTCCTCCAGCGACGGATCGATCCAGATTGCGGGCACCCCGAAGGCCGGCTCCCGCGCTTCCTTGCCGGCCAGAGGACGGCGGTTGGGATCGCTGGAGACGGCCAGCAACAGCGTCCCTTCAGTCTGCCAGCGGCCAATCTCCATCCCCCGCAGCGAAAACAGGTATTCGCGCGGCCTGAGGCGCAGGTTGTCGCTGATATGCACCGGGGGAATCAGAAAGCCCATCTCGGCGGAGAGATGGCGGCGCAGCGAACGCACCCGATTCAGCAGTTGCCCGCCCTGCTTCTCGTCCACCAGCGGAATCAGTTGAAAGCCAATCTCCAGGGTCAACTCTTCCAGGCGCAGCAGATTGGCGAGATCCGTGCTCTGCGCCTCGCCCGCCTTCTTCTTTTCGCCTGCGCCCGTCTCGGCAACCGGCGGCGGAGCAGCCGCGGCGCTGGCCGCCACCCGGCGTCCGGAAAAAAACAGAACCGCCGCCACACTCAGAAACGCTATTTTGGGCAGACCGGGAATCAGGCACATGGCCCCGCAAACCAAACTGGCCACGTAGAGGGTGACCGGCTTGGCAAACAGTTGCTGGCGGATCTCGCCGCCCAGCAGCCCGGCGGAGTTGGCGCGGGTCAGGGTGATGCCTCCGGCCACCGAAACCAGCAGCGAGGGGATGATGGTGACCAGCCCGTCGCCCACCGTCAGCACCGTATAGGTGCGCGCCGCCTCGCCCAGCTCGATGCCCTGCTGCAGGGTTCCAATCAGCAGGCCGGCGATGATGTTGATGCCGGTGATCAGAATCGTGGCCAGCGAATCCCTCTGGTTGAAGCGCGCCGCGCCGTCCATCGCGCCGTAGAACTCCGCCTCGCGGGCAATCGCCTGGCGGCGCCGGCGTGCCTCCAGCTCGTCGATCAGGCCGGCATTCATGTCGGCGTCGATGGCCATCTGCTTGCCCGGCAGCGCATCGAGAGTGAAGCGCGCGGTAACCTCGGCGGTTCGCACAGCTCCGTGGGAGACCACCAAAAATTGAATGGCGATCAGAGCCAGAAAGATTACGAAGCCCACCACGTAGTTGCCGCCCACAACAAACTGCCCGAAGGCCTCGATGACTTTGCCGGCCGCACCCGTGCCATCCTGTCCGTGCAGCAGAATGCGGCGGCTCGAAGCGATGTTCAACGCCAGCCGGAAGAGCGTCAGCAGAAGCAGCAGGGTGGGAAAGACGCTCAGCTCGACGGCGCGGCGAATCTGTACGGCAGAGAGAAAGACGATGATCGAGGCGGCCATCGACAGAGTGAGCAGAAAGTCAAGCGCGTAGGCCGGCAGCGGCACCAGCATGACGAAAATCACGCTGATAGTGACAATCGGCAGCACATACTCGCGCAGCCGATGCAGAATCGAGCCTGCTGCGGGCATGGCACTGACGGACAGAGCAGTGGTGCTCATTGCGGGCCTCCTTGATATGCAGAGCCGGGACGCCCTGATTGCGCCTGCGCCCGGGCCGCCGCCTCGCGCGCTCTCCGCTCGCGCATCTCAGCCTCCAGGCGCTGGCGGTAGAGATAGGCCAAAATGGCCGCCACCGCGGCATACAGATCGACCGGAATCGGCTGGCCAACCTCCACCGAGCGGTAGAGCGATTGGGCCAGCGGCGGGTTCTCGATGATCGGAACCCCCGCCCAGCGAGCCTCGGCCTTGATTTCCTCGGCCAGCAGATTGCGTCCCTTGGCCACCATGCGGGGAGCTTCCATGGTCGCAAAATCGAAACTTAAAGCCACCGCATAGTGGGTGGGATTGGTCAGCACCACGGCGGCCTTCGATACATCGGCCTTCACCTTGCGGCGGCGCGCCTGGCGCTGCAGGTTGCGGATGCGCCCGCGAATCTGCGGGTTGCCCTCGGTCTCCTTGTACTCGTCGCGCAGATCCTCGCGGCTCATCTTCAGCCGCGACTCGCGGCTCTGCCACTCCACCAGGTAGTCGATCAGCGACCAGGCAAAAAGCAGCCATGCGGCGGCCAGCAGCAGCCCATAAACATCCGCGCCCAGCAGCTCCAGCCGCGTAGTCGAGAACGGTGGCAGGGTCAACTGCCGTGCGATGCGCTGCACTGCGAAGACCGCCAGAATGCTGGCCGGAATCAAGGACTTGGCCAGTCGCGCGGCGGCCCGCAGCGAGAAGAGGTTCTTGATGTTGGAGACCGGGTTGATGCGATCCATCTTGAAGCCCACCGACCCGGGATGGAAGTTGATGCCGCCGGTCTGCAAAACGCCCACCCCCAGAGAGGCCGCAACCACCGCCGCCATCATCGCCCCCGGCGGCGCGAGAACCGCGAAGGTCAGCTTGCGCAGAGCGTAGAGCGTGGGTTGGATCTCGGCCGGCTCCCAGCGCGCAGGAAATCCAAGATTCAGAAAGGCGGCAAAGCTTGTTCGCCATGAAACAAGGAGATGGCTGCCTAGGGCGCCCAGCACCATCACCCCGGCCAGGGTTCCAGCCGCGGCTGACAGCTCGCGGCTGTGCAGAACATCGCCTTCCTTGCGCGCCTTCTCGCGCCGGTGCTGCGTTGCCCGTTCGGTTGGCTCTCCAGGCATCGGCTATCCTCCCGCGCCAGAGGTGGCAATCAACCGCTCGGCCAAATCCAGCAACCCGCTGAAGTGGGCCTCGATGAAGCGCGGCCACAGGGCCAAAGAGCCGATCAGGATGGCAAAGCCGGTCAGGGTCTTCATGGGCACGGTCATCATCATCACCGGCAACTGCGGGCTGAGCTTGCCCAGCAAGGCTACGGAGACCTCCACCAGCATGGTTGCGGCCAAGACAGGCGCGGCCAGCTCCACGGCGGCCAGAAATACGCCCCCGGCGGCGCGTACAATCTCCAGCGCCGAGGCAGGCAGGAGCGCGAAACTGCCCAGCGGCGCAACGTGGAAGCTGCGCACCATCGAGGCCAGCATGATCCGGTCGAGGCCGGCAGTGATCACTACCAGCGTGCCCATCAGCTGAAACAGCTCGCCCAGCAACGGCGTCTGGATGGTCGAGGCCGGGTCCAGCAAATTGACCAACGAGTAGCTGAATTGCAGGCCGATAATCTGTCCGGCAAAGATCATCATCTCGTTCAGCAGCGTCAGAGTGAGGCCGTAGACCAGCCCCACAGCCAGCTCACCTAATAGAGAAGAGAAGCCAAGATTGATCCGGGCGTTGGGCAGCGTGGCCACCAGCGGCGCCAGCAAAAACGCCACCGCGCCTACAAAGACTGCCTTGGCGCGCAGAGGCAACGCCGTCGAAGAGAAGAACGGAGCAAAGGCCACCATCCCGCTCACCCGCACCAGGGTCAGCGTCATGGCAGTCAGAAAGCTCGTCCAATCCGGCATCTTTTTTTGCCTCCAGCTGCTTTCCCTCAGCCCAGGTAGCGATGCAAATCAACCAGCAGCAACCGCGTATAGACCGCCATCCGGCTCAGAAACCAGGGCATCCCCACCAGCAAAATCATGGCAATGGCTCCCAGGCGCGGCACACTGGTCAGAGACTGCTCCTGCAAGCTGGTCAGCGTCTGGAAGAGGCTCAGCACGAAGCTGATCAGAATCGTCGCCAGCAGCAGCGGCGCAGCCAGAATCAGCGCCTCCTTCATCAGTTGGCGCAGCAACTCGGCAACCAGGTCAGGCGTCATGGCAATCCTTTCCATGCACTTCAACAACGGGTCAAAAGCTCTTCAACAGCGAGTTGGCCAGCAGGTTCCAGCCGTCCACCATCACAAACAGCAGAATCTTCAGCGGCGTCGAAACCACCACCGGCGGCAATTGGAACATTCCAATCGAGGTGGTGATCGCCGCCGTCACCATATCGATCAGCAGAAACGGCAAGAACAAGACCGCGCCGATGGCAAACCCAGCCTTCAGCTCGGAGAGAATGTAGGCCGGCATCACCACCCGCATCGGCAAGTCGTCGGGTTTGTCAGGGCGCGGAATCTGTCCGGCGGCGGTAAACAGGGCCAGGTCCTTCTCCCGCGCGTACTTGAGCAGAAAGTGCTTCACCGGCTGCGCGCCGCGGTCGATAGCCTCCCAGCCCGTCACCTGCCCCAGCCGATAGGGCTCTACGGCCTGCTGGTCCACCTGATTGAGCACCGGCGTCATCAGAAACCAGGTCATCATCAGAGCCAGGCCCATCAGCGTGGGGTTGGAGGGCGCGGTCTGCGTACCCAGCGCCTGGCGCAAAAAGTGGAAGACCACCAGCAGACGCACCATCGGCGTCACGGCCATCAGAATCGCCGGTAGCAGCGTGATCAGCGTCAGGACCAGCAGAATCGTCCACGGCGTCGAGTCCGAGGGGTGCATGCGCGCATTAAGATCGGGCAACAGCGGCACGCCTGCCGGCGCCGCCAATATGAAAGCAGCTACCATGAGACCCTCGCCGGTGACGCACTTTGCTGCCTGCTCGCAGCCTGACGCGTACCGTTGGAACGCGCTCGTTCATCCAGCGCATAAAACGCAGGCGCGCCCTCGGGCGAAGTGGCAACCAGAAAACGCCGTCCCTCGGCCTCCACCAGAGCCAGAGATTGGCGCGGAGCCAGCGCAATTCGTTCCACCAACTCGAGCCTCGGCTGCCTGCGGCCACGAGCCCGCAGCCGGCTCAACAACCAGCCCGCCAATCCGCCCACCGCCATTGCTTTTTCGTTTGCTTCCATCGCACTCCGATTCGCACACCAGCCCGGTTGCTACGAGTCCCTAATCCCTAGTCCCTGCCGGGGTCACCGGCGAGCGATTGTGCTCCCTGAGTCCCTATTCCCTGCCTCTTCACACCAGCCGGGTCACGCGCACCGCCAACTGCGTATCGACGACTTCAAACTCGCTCCATGCCAGTTGCACGTCGCCCGTGGCCAGCGGCATATCCGCGCCTTGAGCCCATTGCGTCTCGATCACCTGGCCCGGCTCCAGCACGAGCAGATGGCGCACGCGAAAATCCCGCACCGGCACGGCCACCTCCAGCTCCACCGGCAGCCGCGACAGCGGCGCAGTGAGCTTGATATTGGCCTCTTCCGGAAGTTGAGGCGAGGCCACCAGCGCATGTTCAGCGGCAGTTACATCCCCTCCAGGCAGATTGGGCGCGTGCGGCGGCGCGCTGACCGGTGGCGGCACTGGGTGAACGGATGCCATGCAATGAGAAAACAAGCAGAAAGATGACCAGAAGCGATACAGAAGGATTGGGAAGTGCTAAGGAATCTCTGAATCGGCCAGCACATCAAGAAGTTTGGGTTTCTTTAATGTGGGATCGCTTCTGCTCCAACAAGAATGTTCCGTCCCCCATCCTTTCGCGTTATTTCTGGCGAAAGGGTGGGATACCACGAAGCTCACTCTCCAAATGCATCGCTGCTACACTAGTAACAACACCAACATGCGGACTTCCGCGCCTTATCAACCCCGGAATCCGCCCCAAGCGAGGCCATCTTCATGCCGGAATCCAGCGAAATTAAGCGTGTCACTGCCACCAGCCTGCGCCTCAAAATCGGCCTGGCCGAGATGCTCAAAGGCGGCGTCATTATGGACGTGATGAACGTCGAGCAGGCGCGCATCGCCGAGGAGGCCGGCGCAACATCGGTCATGGCTCTCGAGCGCGTCCCGGCCATGATTCGCGCCGAGGGCGGTGTCGCCCGCATGGCTCGCCCCGCGCTCATCCGGCAGATCATTCAGGCCGTGTCGATTCCTGTTATGGCCAAGGCCCGCATCGGCCACACCGCCGAGGCGCAAATTCTTCAGGAACTGGGCGTCGACTTCATCGACGAGAGCGAGGTCCTCACCCCCGCAGACGAGGCCCACCACATCGACAAGCACGCCTTCACCACTCCCTTTGTCTGCGGCGCGCGCAACCTGGGCGAGGCTCTGCGCCGCATCGCCGAGGGAGCGGCCATGATCCGCACCAAAGGCGAAGCGGGCACCGGCGACGTCGTCCACGCCGTCCAGCACATGCGCCAGATCATCCGCGAGATGCGCGCCCTCACCGTCCTCAGCGAACAGGAACTTTACGCCGCCGCCAAGGACCACCAGGCCCCCTACGAACTCATTCGCATGGTCGCGCAATCCGGCAAGCTGCCCGTGCCTAATTTCTCCGCCGGAGGCATCGCCACCCCCGCCGACGCCGCTCTCATGATGCAGCTCGGCGCAGAAGCCATCTTCGTCGGCTCAGGAATCTTCATGAAGGAGCGCGCCACGCCTCTCGATGTCGAGAACGATCCCAAGGAGCGCGCCGAAGCTGTCTCCCGCGCCAAGGCCATCGTCGTCGCCACCACCCACTACAACGACCCCAAGATTCTCGCCGAGGTCGCCGAGCAGGTCACCGGAACCATGAAGGGCCTCGCCGCCGCCGCCATCGAAGAAAAAGACCAACTCCAAACCCGCGGCTGGTGAGCTTGCCGCTCGGGCAGCCGCTCGCTATTCGCTCGCAGGAGATTTGTGCTTCCCCTCCTTGCGCGAGAAAAAAAGCGCATGGGTGGGGTACCTTCAACTTGATAAAATGCCGCATGAGTCCAGGGTCAGCCGCCAGAAGAAAGAACACAATGAAAACTGACAATCCTATGATCGTTAAGCTGCAAGAGAAAGTGACTGCCGCGCAACAAGAGTTTGATCTGGCTGTTGCTTTTCACGAGATCTGGAAGCCGACTGCCTACGACCAAGACCTCCACGGTCGCTTGGGGGTATCCTATGCTACACAGGCCTTTCGCGTTATACGTACCGCCCTCCGGCGAGAGCTGATACTTGCTTTGATCCGCCTATGGGATAAAGACGGCCGAGCTATTGGAATGGAATGCATCGCAAATGCCCTTGGAAATAAGAAAGTCATTGACGCCTTGGTGTTGGCGCGAGTCGATCAAAGTTCAGAAGACTTCAAAGCAATTCGAGCTGATCTTAGTGAGAAGGCGGAAAAGGCGATTCTACTGGTTGATAAGTACATCGAGGACGATGGGGCAGGTAATGCTGTTTACAAAAAGTTACGGTCTTTACGAAATGAACGCCTGGCCCACCGGGAGGTAAAAACCAAAGTCAGAGCGACGGGAGCGACCACGACTGATGAGGAGATCGAGGAGTTCTACCAAGACAACTCGAAGCTCATTCACATCCTTCTAGGGATTATTAACGCGATGGCTTATGACCCGGAGGATACCGCCAAGGTGTTCGGCTTCTATGCCAGTCACTTTTGGGATGCGTTTCAGAAAACGGGAAATTAGGACGCGATCTCATTGTGGTTTGGAAAAATGACCGGGACCGGGGTCACCCACCAAATCGGACAGCGTTGGCGCTTCTTTCCTGGCTTGAGCCGACCGATAAGCTGCCGCAAAATAAAGATCATTGCTGCGCATCATGTAACTGTTGGTTCAGATCATTCATCTTCTGCTGGAGTTGGTTGGCGTTGTTCTCGAGTTCCGGTAACACATTAATGCCGCCCTGCTGGTTTGTGCATTCCCGTTTCCATTGATAGAACGTCACATTATTCATTGCAAGTAGTACTTGACCGGATGGAGCCAAAGCATTCGGCTCTTCTACTCCAGGAGTGGGTGGTATAGTGCCGTGTACAGTAAACAAAGCATTCGTCTCTTCTACTCCAGGAGGAACGGGATGCGCATCGTGAATCCAAAGGCAAACTGTGTCGTCCGGCATGACGATCACAGCATCGAAGCGCAGGTTTTCACGCTCATTGAAAGCGGTAGGAGTCCCCTGCCACGTCTGGGTCATAGCCTCTATGCCTAGCTTCAGTCGTTTAGCTTTTTCAGCTTCTTCCGGCGTCGGCGCGGAATTATTGACCGTTCCATGGACGGCTAGCGATTGTGAAGTCTGAGATGCATCCGATTGTTTTGGAGCCGAAGGGAGCAGGGTTCCGATGATGACTAATAGGATGAATATCCCTACTGCGATGGCGCTTCCCAAACCTATAAATCTCCACACTGCACGAGAAATTCCCGGCTTTGGGAACATTGGAGGAGGGGGCGTGCTCATCCATACTGGCGGATTTGGAATTGCCACAGCGAAAACTTGTGCCCCGCAATTCCCGCAAAATCGCGCACCTTCTACGTTGCGATAGCCACATCGGGAACAGATTGGCATTTCAGTGCTCCAGGAGTTTGCAAAGATCAGTTTACGCCCAGTCGTCCGTGTCTGTCGTCAAATCTCTCATTTATCTCGTAGTTGAGCAAGGCCGGATACCCCAGGTCTCGCCGTTGAGACCTGGGAAACCATCCCCGTTCGTCCCCCGCGCCGAAGGCCTATGCCTGGACAGCCTGCCCTGAGCGTAGT
>CAWJDN010000143.1:0-12334 GCA_963840985.1 uncultured Acidobacteriaceae bacterium | reverse complement strand
CAAAAAACCTCTACTTCGAAGCAGAGGTTGTTTTTCGCGCTTTATGCCCAATTTCCACGAAAATCACTGCCCCTTGTCGCCGGCCTTATACATATATTTGATGGCGGATTTGTAGACCAGAGTCTTTTGGCGGCCGCGGATCTTGAGGGCGTTTCGGTCGTACCACTCGATGCAGCCTTCGATCTGCTCTCCGTCTTCCAGGACAAGGACCATGGGCGTCTGAGACTGAATTTGCTTTTGCAGGTAAAAGAGCTCGGCAGTGTGCTGGGCAGGCTCCTGTTCCTGTTTTTGGCCATAGGCCAGCAGGCGGAAGGGAGCGAGGGTGGCCGGGTGGTTGCGGGTATATGCGTGGTTGCGGGGCCGAGTGGATTCCATACTCATGAAACAAGTCCTCCTGGGGAAGTCGTTGACTAATTATGGGTTAGCTGGATTCGAGGCTGACCGCCATGGCGTCCAGCGAGAGAGAGCGGAGCAGGTTGCGGCGCATTCCCTGCTCGACCTGAACGAGGGCGCGGGCGGCGGAGTCGATCCAGTCTACGCTCAGACCCTGGGCCAGGTGCGCGAGTTCAGCTTCTATGTCCAGGTTGCGGATGAGCTGGGGCGTTCCAGCGACGATGAGCAGCAGGTCCTCGATGAGACTGCTGAGTGCACGCAGCAAGTTGAAGGTTTTTTCCTGGCCGTCGGCGCCGGCGCGGTAGCTTTCGGTGGCGTGGAAGAGCGCGGAGTAGTCGGGTTCCCGCAGGGCATTACGCAGCAGGATGAGGGCGTCCTGGCGGCTGGTGAGATAAGCGTCCAGATCGAACGAAAGCGCGCGTCCCACTGCTCCTTCTGCCAGACGGGCCACCAGTGCGCGGTCAGCCTGCTTGAGCAGCGGGCGGCGTTTAGCGAGCAGAACCTCTATCTCGGAGGAGAGGATCGCGCTGAGGCGATGCACCACGGCGCGAGAGCGGATGGTGGGCAGCAACTCCTGTGGATTCTCGGTGAGCAGAATGAGCGAGGAGTGCGCGGGCGGCTCTTCAAGGAGCTTGAGCAGGGAGTTGGCCGCCTCCTTCATGAATGCCGAGGAGGTGAAGATGGTGAAGGTGCGCTTGGCCTCCACCGGCGGACGGTAATAGGCTACGTGGATCGCCTGGCGAACCTGGCCCACCTTGATGAGCAATTGCGGCGGGTCGGGCGGGACGATAAGCACATCCGGATGGGTCTGGATGAAGATCCGCGTCTCTTTCTTGTCGGTGTCGCGCATCTCGTCGCGGGCGGCGACGGCCTCGGCAACGAGGGCTTCAAGATCAGCGGAGCCGCCGATGCGAGTGCAATTGGCGCACACGCCGCAGAAATCAGGCAGGCCGCCTGTTTCGATGGGCTGGAGGCAGTTGACGGCTTTGGCCAGCATCAGCGCCAGAGTGTACTTGCCTGCTCCGCGCGGTCCGGCCAGAATCAGCGACTGAGGAAAACGCTCCGCGCCGATGCTCTCGCGAAGCCGGGTCACCGTTGCCGCATTGCCTAGAAAATCCTGAAAGCCCATGGGTTGAGTTTAGTGCATTGGCGGCGCGCTTTGGTGGCTATTCCCTCCACCCCAATAGCAGAAGCCTGCCGCCAGGGACCCCGCAGAGGGAAAAACCACTTTGCATCATGATTTTTGTAAAGTGCAGAATCAAAAATGCTGAAACCTCATCTTAATAATAGGAGAATCGATGAGTAGTGCCCACGGCGAGGCCGTAATCGCAAACAAGAAGTACAGCACATTGTTTGCGGAGAAGGACAATCTTGCGCTTCCTCGCGCCCGGCGTTACGCCGTGCTTACATGCATGGATGCGCGGCTAGATCCGATCAAAAATGCCGGACTGGCCGCGGGCGAGGCGCATATCATCCGCAATGCCGGTGGACGCGCCAGCGATGACGCCATCCGCTCGCTGGTGATCTGTCAAAAGCTACTCGGCGCGCGCGAATTTTTTGTCATGCATCACACCTATTGCGCCATGGAGTACTTTACCAACGAAGAAATGCGCGGCTTGCTCAGAAACAGCCTCGCGCCGGCGGAACTGACCGCTGCCGGCTTTCGGGATTCCGGTATCGGACCTGGCTCGCGGGCCGGCGAATTCATTGAGTGGCTGACCATCGCGGACCGGGAGCAAGCGGTTATCGACGATGTGCTTCGCATCCGTAACCACCCGCTGGTTCCCCCTTCGATTCCCATCCACGGCTGCATTTATGACGTGACGAGCGGCAAGCTGATCGACGTGGAAGCGGCCACCAAGGCCGGCGCGGCAAGCTAATCAGCCATCCATTTCAATCAATCAAAGAGCAGGGAAAACAGTGCCGCCTTTTCTCAGGAGAAGGCGGCATTGCCAGTTGCCCGACGTGTCGATGGTAAGCTATTGACCATAGGAAATATGGTGCAGGTATGCCGGGGAAAGTTTTTTCGACAAGACTATTCTTGCGGGCGGTGTTGTTGAGTGTTGTGCTGTGCCTTCCCGTGAAGAGTCTGCTGGGGGCCAGTTGCAATGTGTTGAAGCATCCCGCGCCTAGCGAAGCCGACAAGGCTCTGCTAGCGGCCGATTATGTGAAGGCCACCGATCTTTACCGAGCAGGACTTGCCAACCATCCGGGCGATGCGGAGCTGACCATAGGACTGGTTCACGCTCTCTTGCGTCAGCAGAAGGTGCAGGAGGCGGCGGATGCCGTGAAGGCGTCGTTGGCAGTCGCACCCAACTCGGCGGCATTGATTACATTACGCGGCGAGGTTGAGCTTCGCCAGGGAATGCCGTGGCTGGCCGGTCAAACGGCCCTTGAATCCGACAAGCTGGACCTATGCAACCCGCGTAACCACCTGCT
This sequence comes from uncultured Acidobacteriaceae bacterium, assembly GCA_963840985.1. GTDB lineage: Bacteria > Acidobacteriota > Terriglobia > Terriglobales > Acidobacteriaceae > Telmatobacter. Next base: position 9,502 of record CAWJDN010000143.1, on the reverse strand, counting down.
GCTGGCCGATCTTGAGCGTCTTAGTTCAGAGTATGCTACAAGCCGCAAACAGCTAGGATTCGCACATATACTCGATCCCGAGGATCCGGAGATTCGCGGAGAGTGGATACACACGCTTTCTTTGAAGCAGAGGATCACCGAGGCGGAGGCGTATCTGTCTGCCCCGAGGGGCGATGACGAGGAAGATTTGCGGCACTGGCGGATGTACCTGGAGAGCCTGAAGAAGATGGAGGCCGAGCCGCACAAGGCCTGCCACCTGGTCTCCCCGACGGCAACCTCCGAGATTCCGTTTGACGTGCTCATGCGAGACGCGACGCACATACGTGCCTTCAGGCTGGATGTGAAGTTGAACGGGCGCACTTCCCGATTAGAGATCGATACTGGTGCCGGGGGGCTACTGGTTTCACGTTCTATTGCCGAACATGCGGGTCTTAAGGCCTTTTCAAAAACAGAGATGGTTGGCGTCGGCGATAAAGGGTACACACCCGGTTATACCGCCTATGCCGATTCCATCCGCATCGGGAACCTGGAGTTTCAGGATTGTTCGGTTGAAGTGCTTGACAGTCGGGACGCCGTGGGGGATGTCGATGGCCTGATCGGGATGGATGTGTTTTCTCGTTTTCTGGTGACGCTGGATTATCCGATGCGCAAGCTGTTGCTTAGTCCCTTGCCGCCGCGGCCTGGAGAGGCAGCCGTTGAATCGCCCTCGCTGAAGACGAGCAATACAGATCAGGACGAATCCGGCGCATCGGAGGGGCCCGCTAAAGATGCAGCACAAGACAAGGCAGTTGCTCAGGGAACGGACTCCGGCTTGAAAGCTACTGTTGCCGGCACCAGCACTTCAGATCCAGCTCAAAATGCCACTGTTCAAAAAACACCCTCTCACGGCCCTTATGACCGCTATATCGCTCCGGAGATGAAGGATTACACGCTCGTCTATCGCGTCGGTCATAATCTCATCCTGCCTGCGGCACTGAATGGTAAAGAAATCAAACTATTCATCCTGGATACAGGCTCGTTTGCTACAACCATCTCGCCGGAGGCCGCGCGAGAGGTGACTAAGGTTTACTCAGATGATCAACACCATGTGAAGGGTATCAGCGGAAACGTGGAGAAGGTTTATTCCGCTGACGAAGTCACCTTCAACTTTGCACATCTATCACAAAAGGTGCATGGTGTCGTCGCCTTCGATACTTCAAAGATTTCAAAGCACGTGGGGATGGAAATATCAGGATTTCTTGGGGCCAACACACTCAATTTGTTGACCATCCATATCGATTACCGGGACGGGTTGGTGAAGTTCGACTACGATCCAAATCGCGGGTACAGGTATTAATTCAGCCAGGGTGACGAATAGCCCGGCGTTACAGGATATTCAAACAGCGCTCTCTGCGTCGGACCTATACTGATCTCATGTTCTCTACCTCTGCGTCGTACCGTGTGTTTTTGTCTGCTCTGGCTGCGGCTGGGCTGGTTTGCGTTTTTGCTCAACCGCCCGCGGCCTACGCCTGGGGCAACGGCGGCCATCGGATGGTGAATAGGCTTGCGGCCAGCTCTCTGCCGGCCGATGTGCCGGCCTTTCTGCGATCCAAGAAAGCGATTGCCGAGATCGAATACCTGGGACCCGAGCCAGACCGTTGGCGTTCGCCCGCCGAGCCGGAGCTGGTAGCCGCGCAGGCGCCGGAACACTTCATTGACATGGAGCTGGCTGATGCGCTGGGGCCATTGCCACATCGCCGCTTGGACTTCGAGGCCGAGGTCTTTGCTGCCGGAGAGCGGCCGGAGAAGATCGGCCTGCAGCCCTGGGAGACCGACGAGGTTTGGGAGCGGCTGAAGGCAGCCATGCGCGAGTACCGCAGGCTGGCAGCGGAGAAGCAGGATACACGACCGGTGGAGCAGGCGATTTTGTTTTATGCAGGCTGGCTGGGCCATTACGTGGGTGACGGCTCACAGCCCCTGCACACCAGCATCCAATACAGCGGCTGGATTGGGCCTAATCCCAACGGCTATACCACCGAACACAAGATTCACTGGCAGTTTGAGGGACCGTTTGTAGAGGCCAACATCCACGAGGCAGAAGTGCGCGCGAAGATGACGCCGGTGAAGGCCATCGAGGGCGACCTCTTTGACGCCTACGTTGCCTACCTGCGCCACTCCAAGACCTTCGTGGAAAAAGTTTACCAACTGGACAAAGCAGGCGGGTTTGTAGGAGCGGGAACGGCGGAGTCAAGAGAGTTTACCGCCGCGAGGCTGGCGGCCGGGGCCAGTATGTTGCGGGATATGATCTACACCGCATGGCAGGAGAGTGCAAAGCCGGTGAACGATCCCTACGCGCCGAAGTAAGGTTGATTTCCGCGCACTCTCCGATGGAATTGCGGTTGAGTGGTGTCGTCAGTCGCGGGCCGTCGCGGTACCGGCGAATCGGCGTGCTTTGATATCCCGCATGGGAGGCTGGCCGAAGAACCTGCTGTACTCCCGATTGAATTGGCTTGCACTTTCATAGCCGACTTCGAAGGCGGCGCTGGCGGCGTCTAGCCCTTGACTGAGCATGCGCTCTCTAGCTACGTGCAGGCGCAGACGCTTCTGGTATTGCAGCGGACTCATCGCGGTCAGCGAGCGGAAATGATGATGGAAGGTGGAGACGCCCATCTGCGCCACCGAGGCCAGTTCCTCGACGCGCAGGGGCTTCTCATAATTCGCCTTGAGCCAGGCGACGGCTTTGGCGGTGCGGTTGCTCTGCTCGCCCAGCATGGCGATGGCGCGGAGGTGTTTGCCGAGCGGCGAGCGCAGCACCCGGTAGATCACTTCGCGCTGAATCAGATGGCCGAGAAATGGAATATCCTTAGGTGCGTCAAGAAGATCGAGCAATCGGGAACAGGCTCCCAACAACTCGACCGGGGTTTTGCCCACCGCCATGCCGCGGACTCCGAATGGAACCTCGGGCACATGAAACTCCTCCTGGCTGAGAATCTCCCGCACTATAGGCATCTCCAATTTGAGGACCAGGGCCAGATATGGTTCGCTTGTCGAGGCCTTGATGATCTGGCTCTCAACCGGCAGATCGACCGAGGTGAGCAGAAAGGAGGATCTGTCGCAGAGGTGCGTTGTGCCGCCGACGGTGATACGCTTTTCTCCCTGCGCGAAGACCACCAACTCGGGCTCGTAGGTGCTGCAAAGGAACTCTGAAGGCGCGGTTCTTCGGGAGATGATCAGGCCCGGCACGGCGGTGACCACCGGACCCTCCACATGGGTGTGGGCGGCAATCTTGCGAGCCAGTTCGGCCCGCATCTCAACGACCCTTGACTCTCCGATCGCATCCTTATGATTGGCCTGTTGCACTGCATCGCTCCTTCAGTTCCAACGTAGCACTGAATGTGGGGCAGAGTGCCCAAAAATGTGTATATCGACAGAAATAGGCAATAGATTGGCAGGATTTGGATACCGCTCCGAGAAGATCCGGGCCTATTCTTTGGACTGAGATAAAGTGTGAATCAAGGCAATCTGCCCTGCATCTCAAAGGTTGGTCAAAATACCCAGGAGGTAACCCCCATGTACAAAGCCAAAGCATATTCTGTTGCCAGCGCAGCATCGCCGTTTGCTTCCACCACCATCGCGCGGCGTGAACCCACCGAGCACGACGTCCAGATTGAGATCCTCTTCTGCGGCATCTGCCACTCCGATCTTCACACGGTACGCAACGAGTGGAGCGCCACGATGGCCACCACATACCCCTGCGTTCCGGGCCATGAGATTGTGGGCCGTGTGACCAAAGTTGGCTCTGCGGTCACGAAGTTCAAGCCGGGCGATCTTGGCGCGGTGGGCTGCCTGGTGGACTCCGACGGGGACTGCCCGGCGTGCAAACGAAAGCTTGAACAGTTTTGCCCGAAAGGGGTCTTTACCTATAACTCGCCCGACAAGCACACCGGCGGCGTCACCTATGGCGGCTATTCCGACAGCATTGTCGTCAAAGAGCACTTCGTGCTGAAGCGTTCCGCCGAAGCTCGATCTTGCCGGGACCGCGCCTCTGCTTTGCGCCGGAATCACCACCTACTCGCCGATGCGCCACTGGGGCGTGACTAAAGGCAAGAAGGTTGGCGTAGTCGGTCTCGGCGGACTGGGCCACATGGGCGTGAAGTTTGCTCATGCATTCGGCGCGCACGTGGTGGTCTTTACCACTTCGCCCAGCAAAAAGGACGACGCCCTCCGACTGGGCGCGGATGAGGTCGTCCTCTCGCGCAACGCCAATGAGATGGCCAAACACGCCGGCAGCTTCGACTTCATCCTAGACGCCGTTGCCGCCGAGCACGATATAAACGCCTACATCAATCTGCTGCGTATAGAAGGCAACATCACCGTTGTTGGAGCGCCGGAGAAGCCGCACGCCGTGAATGCCTTCAGCCTGATTTTCGGTCGCCGTAGCCTCTCCGGCTCGCTCATCGGCGGCATCGCGGAGACTCAGGAGATGCTCGACTTCTGCGGCAAGCACAACATTACCTCCGACGTCGAGGTCATTCCCATCCAAAAGGTCAACGAAGCATATGAGCGCATGGTGAAGTCCGATGTGAAGTATCGCTTCTCCATCGATATGGCTTCGCTCAAATCTGAATAGCGGGTGAACGGCGCATCCTCAATTCGAAAAGTGGCAGATCGGTCCAAATCAGTTTTGAGCTATTGAACAAGGAGAGACAATGCAAAAGCGCAAATTAGGGAAAAGCAATCTGGAAGTATCGGCGATTGGGCTGGGCTGCATGGGAATGAGCTTCGGCTACGGCCCGGCAGCAGAAAAGGGCGAGATCAGCCCCAAATCCTGAGTGCAGTATTCTTCTTGTATCCGCATAGCGCGAACGATCCGGCGCGCTACTTCAAGTTCCTCCGCGGGTCAACCACACAAATCGAGGGAGAGCCATGAAAACCTTAATGTTAGGTCTGTTTCTATCAACACTGATTGCTCCATTGTCCTACGCACAGCAATCGCCAGCGCCACCAACGGAAACGATTAAAACTGCCGCAAGTCATACACCCGAACAACAAGAAGTCATCAACCTCTCAAGCATGAAATGGGATTGGATGGCAGACAAGAAGGTCGATTCCTTGGAGACACTATTTGATGACAAAGCCATGTTCACTCACATGGGAGGGACCTGGGGAAAAACCCAAGAGCTAGCTACCATTAAAAGCGGTGGCATCTGGTACAAAAAAGCTGTAGTTTACGCAGTTGACGCTCGCATATTTGGTAACACAGCCATCCTGCTGGAGGACATTGATTTGCAGGCAGCAGTCGGTGAGCACGAAGTCACCAATCCTTTTATGGTGACTGAGGTTTATATCAAGGAAAACGGCAAGTGGAAGCTCGCCCAACTCACGTTCTCGCATCTGCTTAGGCCGGTCAAAATGAACAGCAATCAGAATTAGCCACAAACATCGAGAGAGAATCTGCGAGACGAAAATTTGGCTCTCGTGGAGTTTGTGAAGAGATGGGCCGTGCGGGAACAAGCTGTTCCCGCACAAGCAGAAGAAGCGCGAAAAGAAGTTGAAAATTGGCTAAGAACCATAGGGATGCTGAAGTAATACATCCCCACACTCCAGAAAGTAGGAAAAAAGTATGCAAAAACGCAACCTCGGAAAAAGCAATCTGGAAGTATCGGCGATTGGGCTGGGCTGCATGGGAATGACCTTTTCCTATGCTCCGTTTCCGGAAAAGAAGGATTCGATCGCGCTGATCCGCGCTGCCGTTGAGCGCGGAGTTACGTTCTTTGACACGGCGGAGATCTACGGCCCGTTCAATAATGAAGAGCTCGTCGGCGAAGCCCTCGAACCCTTGCGCGGAAAAGTGGTGATCGCCACCAAGTTCGGAATGGATATCAATCCCGACGGAAGTCGCGGCCCGAGGGGGCTCGACAGCCGGCCTGAGCATATCAAGCAAGTTGCCGAAGCTTCGCTGAAGCGCCTGCGGACCGATGTCATCGATCTCCTCTATCAGCACCGAGTAGATCCAGAAGTGCCCATTGAGGACGTAGCCGGAGCGGTCAAGGATCTCATCCAGCAGGGCAAGGTGAAGCACTTCGGCCTCTCGGAGGCTGGCGCAAAGACCATCCGCCGTGCCCACGCCGTGCAACCCGTCACCGCCCTCCAGAGCGAGTACTCGCTCTGGTACCGCGCTCCCGAGGCCGATATCATCCCGACTCTCGAAGAGCTCGGCATCGGCTTCGTACCCTTCAGCCCGCTGGGCAAGGGTTTTTTGACGGGAAAGATGGACGAGAATACCAAGTTTGAAAAGACCGACATCCGCAACATCATTCCGCGCTTCACGCCCGAGGCACGCATTGCCAATCAGAAGCTGGTCGATCTGCTGGGCAAGATCGGAGAGGAAAAGAAAGCCACGCCCGCACAGATCGCGTTGGCCTGGCTGCTGGCCCAGAAGCCATGGATTGTGCCGATTCCGGGAACGACAAAGCTGCATCGCCTGGAGGAAAACATCGGAGCCGCCGCCGTCGAGCTCTCCGCCGAAGACCTGCGTCAGATCGAAACAGCTCTCTCGCAGATCCAGGTGGAAGGTGCGCGCTATCCGGAGGCACTGGAAAAGACGACCGGACGCTAGAGCGTAGCGAATCCAGCTAAGGAGAATTCAAGAATGGAGATTAAACGAATCGGTTCCGTGCCCTCGGGCAAAGGACCGGCAGATTATTTCACGGGCACGGTGCGGATCGACAAGTTGATTGACGCACCCGACCCAGCACGCGTCAACAGCGCCAACGTCACTTTTGAGCCTGGTGCCCGCACGGCATGGCATACGCACCCGCTCGGCCAAACGCTGATCGTCACCTCCGGCTGTGGACGTGCGCAGCGCTGGGGCGGCCCCATCGAGGAGATCCGGCCTGGGGATGTGATCTGGATCGCGCCGGGAGAGAAGCACTGGCACGGCGCGGCTCCAACCACGGCGATGACTCACATAGCCATTCAGGAGAAGCTCAACGGCACTCCCGTCGAGTGGATGGAACAGGTGAGCGACGAACAATATCGGAGCGTAGTCCTTCACTCGCCGATCTCTGCCTGGGCGACGGCGGGAACGTGGCGCAACACTATGGTCAGCATCACGGTCATCAGAACCACGGCAGGGACGGCGATCAGCAGCCAGGCCAACATCGCCTTTCCGGCCATGCTGCTAAACTGCGAAATCATCGCCAAGGGCGAAGCTTGCAGCAGCGAGCCAATCTCTGTGGCACGGACTGAACCGAAGGCAAAGATCCGCCCACCCAGGCGCACAAAGGGGACAATCAGCAGCAATTGCAGCGGCATCGCAGCATAATTTGCTACCTGAATGGCGGGAACGTTGAGCCTCAAGCCGAGCGCCACGACGATGCACACTGCGGTGGTCACGCCCAGCACGGGGATACAGCCGATGGCAAATCCGAGGGCCAGCGTGAGCGCCAGCCTTTGCGGCGAGATGCCCTGACGCAACCATGTGGCCATTTTGTGCTTCAACGATCCCACGGTCTTTCTCACCTTCATAGACAGTTTATCGGTAAGAGGGTAAATAGATGATAGTTTTTCGGTAAAACTTTGGTAAGAAAGCAGAAAAGACAGGCAAAAAAGCCTAAATGGCAGGGGAAAAGCCGAAATAACTGGCAAAAAAATGAGAGTTTTCTATTTGGGAAACTCAACAAGCCTCAGCGGCTCATTTGGGCCAGAATCTATCTCGGCTGTCAGGGTGGTTTTGCCTGAGCCGGAGTAGCCGGTAATTCCCAGCACAAATGGCGGAATGGGGAGAAGCGCATTGCGCACGGTTTCCTGGTTCACGGCTGATTGGTTCCTGTTTTAGGTGTCGCTATAAGCGCAGCAATTTTGGGCACGAGCCGCTGGAGCAGGCGGGCGAACTGGCGCTCGACTCGGTGGCCGGTTTCGATGACCTCTTTTTGGCTGAGAGGCGTTGCTCCCAGGCCTGCGGCCAGGTTGGTGACGCAGGAGATGCCCAGCACATCGATTCCCATGTGACGGGCGACGATGGTTTCAGGCACGGTGGACATACCGACCAGGGATGCGCCCAGCGCGCGGAAGGCGCGAATTTCGGCAGGAGTCTCGTAGCTGGGGCCGGTGACGGCCAGATAGACGCCTTCGACTAGCTCGATATCCTCTTCCTTCGCGGCCTCGTGCGCCAAGGTGCGAAGGGTTTTGGAGTAGGCTTCAGTCATATCGGGAAAGCGCAATCCCGCGCCGGGCCTGACGGCGAAACGCGACTCGTTTGGCCCGATGAGCGGGTTCCATCCCATGAAGTTGATGTGATCGCTGTGCGCGACTAATTGGCCCACACGGTAGCCCTCCTGGATGCCGCCTGCAGCGTTGGTGAGGATGACCGCCTGGAGGCCGAGCACGCCCAGCACGCGCATGGGGAAGGTGATCTGCTGTGGCGAGTAGCCTTCGTAGTAGTGTACTCGGCCCTGCATGACGACGACCGGAACCTCGCCGAGTAGACCTGCGACGATGCGTCCCGAGTGGCCTTCGACAGTGGATTGCGGGAAATGCGGAATCTGAGCGAAGGGAACAACGACTGGTTCGGTGACCACGTCGGCAACTGCGCCCAGCCCGGAGCCGAGAACGATACCGATGCGGGGGCGCAGCGAACCCAGCTTGCTTTTGAGGAACGATGCGGCTTCGGAGACCTGGTCGAAGTAGGTCATTTCATATGCCAAGTAATTAGCTTTTGACATTCTACAGGCGCGGAGTATTGCCGGCCTGAACTGAATGAGAGGATACGACAGATAGGCAACGAGTTCTCAGGCAGTTGGCCAGACCTCTGGGGCAAGCGTGACGACACAGCATCCGAGAGTGTAATTGAACCAGGAGTGCTCGGTGGTGGGGGTGGCGAAAAAGCCTTCGAGATCTTGCTGCCGGACCACTTCGGCCACAAAGTCACGAGGGCCGTAGAAGAGGGTGAAAAAACTATCCCAATCAACTGTCAGCAGGAAGGATTCATCCGGAGCCAGCAGAGTTCCGCGGGAGGGGAAGGCTTCCGCGCGATTTTTTAGCCGGGAAATGTTGAGGGGCTGGATGGGATCAGTATGGGGGAACTCAGGCACGAAGATCAGTTCTTGCTGGCCGGCAGCGGTGAAGGCATTAAGAATCTCCATTTGCAGCAAGGGTTCGAAGCGGCCCAGAACGGGCATCCAAATAGATGCGGATTGCAGATAGCTCTGGAGCGCTTCACGGGCTGGGAAGTCGGACAATTCGGAAGTGATCGATCCTGTTGAAGTCAGTAGCGCCTGATTCAGTTTTGCGCAGGTGGCGAGGCTGGTTTGAGCGGCGACGCTGGCCCAGGAGAATTTTGCTCCAAGGCTCAGAATCTGCTTGTCGCTGGGATATTGTTTGGTCGCTTTCCAGGCGAGATTGTCCGGGAGTCTGACGAAGGGGTGAAGGATGATGAAGACGGATTCGAATAGTCCGCCAAAGGCGTCTGCGAGCAATGGCTTTGCCGCTGGCGAAGGTGGTGCTCTGCTGACGCGTACGT
>CAWJDN010000142.1:0-7596 GCA_963840985.1 uncultured Acidobacteriaceae bacterium | reverse complement strand
AGAACTATGAGGGCTGGCTCTTTGAGCATTTGCAGACGCCGCCGCGACCGCCCAGCAGTCTGCGCCCGGAGTTGGCCAGCTGGAAGGGGCTTGACGCGCTGGTGTTGCGCCTGCTGGCCAAGGATCGCGAAGATCGGCCCATGGATGTGGCCGAACTGCTGGGACTGCTGGACGCGGTGAGGTTGGTGGTCTTAGAGCGACAGCCGACGGTGCCAGAGATACGGCGACCGACCGTGGTCGAGCCGGAGCCGGTGACGCCCAGCCGTGCGGTAATTCCCAGCACCGAACCGGAGCCGGAAATTCAGGCGGAAGAATCGGGAGATAAAGCACATGCGGGGCAGGTCACGCGGCTGAGCCCGGAGCTGGAGCCGAAAGCGGAGCCGGAAGCAAAAAAGCCACGGCGGGTCCCGAAATGGCTACCCGAAGCGATCATTGCCGCGGTCGTATTGATGGTATTTTTCTTTTCCTGGCAGGAATCCAGAACCCGGGATTCCAATTTGTCTACTGAGTCGCCCACGCAGACAGCCTCCGGCACAGAATCTCAGCCGGCGGCCCGCACAGGCGCATCCGATCCGCAGTGTGCGCTGGACGCCAACTGCCATCAAGCCGAGACATTGAGCGACCAGGGACACTTCAAAAAAGCTATTCCGCTCTTCGACCAGGCCTGCAAAACCGGAGTTGCGCAGGCGTGCAGCGATCTCGGCCACCTGTACGACTGGGCACCCCACTTCAGCGTGGCCGACAGCGTAACCCAGAACTTTCCACTTGCCTTGAAGCTCTATACCAAAGCCTGCGATGCTGGCAACGCCGACGGCTGCACCTATCTCGGCTCTTTGTACGATCAGGGGAGCGGCGTCCCCCAGGATTACTCCCGCGCGGCGGCTCTCTATAGCAAAGGCTGTGACTGGAACAACGGCGTCGCCTGCAACAATCTGGGAGTTGCCTTGATGCATGGCGCCGGAGTTCCGGAGGACAAGGATAAAGCCCGCGAGGTACTAAAAAGAGGCTGTGCACTGGGCAACGATGCGGCCTGCGAATGGCTCAAGCAACTGTAGGAGCACGACGCTTCTTGACACAACAGCTAGTCAGCCCTGAAACTGCGTTCAAGGCTGCCGGTGTGCGCGGAGGAACGAATGTGTTCCGAATCGCTCCAGAAAGGACGGAGACGAACCCGGTGACGGAATCCAAGACAGGAAGGCTGAGTATTTCGCTGACATCCACCATGGAAAGCGTCGACGAGGTGGAGGCTACGGCGGAAAAGCTGGCAGCCGAGGCCGGCCTGGACGAGGATGAGCGCTTTCACGTGGCGATGGCGGCGCGCGAGGCGGCGGTGAACGCCGTTCTGCACGGTAATGAATACGATCCGGCCAAGCGTATCGCCGCCAGCTTTGAAAACACCGGCGCGGCATTGGTGATTACCATCGCCGACCAGGGCAAGGGGCTGGACCCGGAGACGCTTCCCGACCCGCGAACCCCGGATAATTTGTTGCGAGGCACTGGCCGCGGGATTTTCCTCATACGGTCTTTCATGGATGAGGTACACTTTCGACAACTGCATCCCGGAACCGAGTTGACGCTGGTCAAACACCTGGCGGCGGCAGGCGGAAAGGGATAAGCGCTGGCGCAGAGCCTGGACAATGGATGGAAGTCACTTTTCCGCCTGGCGTAACTGCAAGAGTACAATAACCATAACAACAACCAAGGAGGAATTACCATGGCACTGAAAATTGCTTCCCGAGAAGTGGCTGGTGTCAGCATTTTGGATCTGAGCGGACGAATCACCCTGGGCGAGGGCAGCGTGCAGTTGCGCGAAGCCATTCGCGGCCTGATCGGCAAGGGAAAGAAGCACATCCTGCTTAACCTGGGAGAGGTCAACTACATCGATAGCTCGGGTCTGGGCGAGTTGGTGAGCGCCTTTACTACCGCCAAGAATCAGCAGGCTGATGTCAAGCTGCTGAACCTGACCAAGAAGGTTCACGATCTGCTGCAGTTGACCAAGCTGGTCACTGTTTTTGATATCAAGAACGACGAGGCCAGCGCCATCGCTTCGTTCAAGTAAGTGATCGGGACAGCGACCTGTAGGAATCTATCAATAAAGGCCATTCCACAACATGGAATGGCCTTTATTGCGTCAGAGCGGCGCCAGCCGGGTTTAGACCAACACAGAAACCTGTTCGGGAATGTGGATCGCCGGCATGGCAACCGTAGCCGGTTGCTGTGCGCGGAAATGAGCGCCGCAGGTAAGCCGGTGGACAAAGTGGTAGGGCGGCCAGGGACCAGAGAGTTGCATCTGATACTCCCGCATCGAGGCACAGGTGATGGAGAACTTGTTCAGATAGCGCTCCACGCACTTTCGTTCGATCAGATGCGCAATGTCCAGTGTCATCTTGCATTTATCCGTTAAGCGGCAGCTAATCTCCTCGTCGAGAGGCGTGAAGAGCCGGTGCATCTGAAAGCTGACGGCGCGGGCGCGGGTCTGGCGTTCGCGCTGCCGTGTGGCATTTTCGCGCAGGGTGGTGAAATACTCCCTGCTTGCGCCATCGACCGGCAGACGCTTGCCGGCGGCGTGGCCGCCGCAGTCATCCACCAGAATTTTCAGATGCATTTCGGCCTTGCCGCGTAGCTTGTCGATGTGGCCCAGGAACTGGCGCTGGTTGGAGCGAATGGACCGGCGCAAGCACTCATCGTCGTGGAAGACGGTTCCGAAGCGGAAGGGCAGCACAGTGGAGTGCTGGAAACAGTCGGCGATAACCCGTGCATGATCCATGCCGGATTTCTGATTGAGGGCTTCGGCAGGGTTGTGTTCGCTGACTATTATGACCAGTTCACTGGTCGGATAAAGAAAAACCTGATTTCCACTGACTCCGAGGAGCGATTCCATCGGAATAGGTTTGCGATGACGGGCCAATCCAGGAAATGCTAGCTTTTCACCTATGCAATAGGCATACCACGCCATGAGAAGACACTCCGTCTGCGTGCGCCGGAAAGCGCCATTCGTTGGTGAAGCATTGGGGGACATAGATACAACGACATAGAAGGCAAACGACCAAGGATAGAGAACAGGCCCGGAGTAACTAGGGCTGATGGTAGCCCTATATCAATACGACTGGCAACCTACCGTGTAACAGAGCGAGTGAAAGGAAGCCGAACCCTTGAAGTATGTATTTATATGAGCAAAATATCAGTTGACAGGATGAATAATTGTTCATTTTGTGAACGTCGTAATAATTTTGGAAGCTGGCTGTAACTGCCAGTGGGTCGCTGTCCGGGGGCAAATCCTGGGTAGACTCGTATACCAACAACAAACTGTATTGCCTGATTGCTCACCGCGCTCTTCAGCCCGGTTCGAGTATTCTCATCGACAGGAGATGCACGTGAAGCCCGTCCTTACCCGTACGCTGCGCAATTTGCAACACAATATCCTGGCCGGCATCATCACCATCGGACCACTGGCCATTACCTTCCTTATCTTCAAGTTTCTTCTCGACGAACTGGCTCAGGCCGGCTTGCCGGTAGTCCAGTTTTTGGCGGCGATTTTTCCGGAGATTTGGCTCCGCCATCCTGTTGTGCAGCCAGTTTTGGCCATTGTGCTGACCCTGGTGGTGCTCTACGTGGTGGGCCGGGTCACACACCTGGTAATCGGCCGCCAGGCCTTCGAATTATTCGAAGCCCTTCTGGAGCGGTTGCCCTTTGTCGCCAAGATCTATACGTCGGTGCGCCAGTTGCTGGACAGCATGACGGCCAAGAAGGAGAGCAGCCAACGCGTTGTGCTGGTGGATTTCCCAGTTGCCGGACAGAAGGCTATTGGGTTCCTGACGCGCACCATGATCGACGAGACGACCGGCGAACCGCTGGCTTCAGTTCTGCTGCCTAACGCCATCAACCCGACCTCGGCATTCCTGCAGATTCTGCCGCTGACAAAAGTTACAGACACCGACCTGACGATGGAGCAGGCGATGAGCATGATCATGACCGGCGGAGCGGTGGGACCGGAGAGCATACGGTTCACTCAGCCAGAACTGGCGGCGGGGAAGGACGCTAAACCTCCCGCGCTCTCGGCTTGACTATAGACAGAATTTTGTTTTTGGCGGCAATCCGCAATTAGCCGGCCGGCTCGTCCACAATCAGCACCTCTCTGGCATGACCGCTTTCGGCAGCCACCTTGCGCAGGCTGACGTGCTCGAAGCGCGCCCAGACGAGGCCCACGGGGACGATTCCCAGAAAGGTGATCAGCAGTAATGTGGCGGCGCAGGCGGTGGCCGCCTCTGGTGCTACGCCAAAAAAGTTTCTCATCGCCTCTTCCACTACGCCAATCTGCGTGAACCAGCCCAGAACCGGCAGTTGGAATCCGCTGGCCACCATGCTGGATGCCATCAACACCATGCATTTGGCCAGCGTCAATCCAGCCAGTTGCGGGCTGGCGACAAAAGCCGTGGTGATCTCCAGATAGGCCAGGGTAATCAACCCCCACATGCCCAGCGAGAGCGAGGAGGCAAGGCCGAAGTCAGAGAAAGAACGCAGCGTGTCCAAGCCGGCGCGAAAGGCGCGAATCTTATCGCCGATGGCGTGTCCCAGGCCTTTGGAGATCATGCCGAAGGCGTCTTCGAGAATCAGCGCCACCGCTTCACCTGTAAAACGCACGAGTACAAGAAAAACCGCTCCTGCTACGGTGGTGATGAGCGCCCCGTAACTGACTTTCTTCATCACTTCAGGGTGGGGCATTGTGTTTGGCCCGCCAAACCACGCGGTGAGCAGAATTGTAGCGGAAAAGATCAGAGCCATTGAGCCGGCGTCGAAGAGGCGCTCGACAATGTAAACGGCAATCTGGTTGCTGAGCGGCAGGCCGGTCTTTTTTGAGACCAGGTAGGGTCGCACGGGGTCGGCGATGCGGCCGATGAGCGCGACCGCGGTAAAGCCGATGACCTGCGTCCCCAGCAGTGAAAACAGCGGCACCTTTTTGATGTGGCGCAGCAGCAACGCCCAGCGCGCCGCTCGAAAGGCGTAGCAGATGTAGATGCAGCCGAAGGCAATGCCGATCTTGCGCCAATCAGCCAGTTTGAGTTGCTCCACAAACATGTGCCAATCGAATGGGTGCTTGTGTTGGGCATATATCAGCAGCGCAACCAGCGCTAAAAACACCACCAAACCAAAAATCAACTCACGTTTCTTCAAGACTGCTCCGTTCCCGCTGCCATGAATCTCTCTTTAGTCTAATCTCTCACGCGTAGATGAACAGGACGTTAGTGGTCAGGCTTTTCCTGCGATGACGCCTCTGATGCACTGGAACGCCGGGCTTGCGCTGCCGCTCGTTTCACCTCGGCTTCACGCGCCAGCACACGGCGGTTAAACTCGTGAATCACGCGCGCCACATAGACTTGCGTCTCGTGGTAAGGCGGAATGCCGTGATACTTCGCCACAGCTTCGGGGCCGGCGTTGTAAGCGGCCAGGGCCAGCGCCAGGTTGTCATGGTAGCGGGTGAGCAGCGCATCCAGGTAGGCAGAGCCGCCGCGCACGTTCTCGTCTGCCTTGAAGCTGTCCGCGACGCCCATGTCTTTGGCGGTGGCGGGCATTAGTTGCATCAGACCTTGGGCGCCGGCACGGCTTACTGCACGGGTGTTGCCGCCGCTCTCGGCCTTTACAAGGCTGGCCAGCAGGTCCACGTCGAGGTTGTGCTCATGGCCGGCTCTGGTGAGTACCTCGCCCAGGTCCGCCGGAGAGAGTTTGGCGTCATTGCGGGAAAGAGAGCTTGCAGCGGATGGATCGGAAGTTGCGGATGCGTCGGATTTCGGAACTAGCGGGGGGTCTGGAAGTTTCTCGATCGCGGCGATTTCCTCCGGGCGTAATTCGATGTAGTTGTCCTCGCCGGCGCTGAGGTAGAGGCGGGTGCGGCCCTCGATTTCGGCATGGTGATCGCAGCGGATCTCGAAGCCATTGCGCAGTGTGATGAGCTCGGCTGCACGAGCGGATGAGGAGAGGGCTGCGAGAGCCGCCATGATCCACGCCATGATGAAGAAAGATCCGCGCATCATTGATCCTAATCTTGAATTCGACCGTTACATCTCAAACTTTAGCGGCTACACGTTTGTCGATAGCCTTTTCCAGCACCACGGCCACGCCATCCTCATTGTTGGGCGGAGCCTGCTTCCAGCCGCGCGTCTTGGCCATCGTCCGCAGCTCCTGCGCCGCATTACCCATCATCACGCCCTGCCCTGCCCACTCCAGCATATCCACATCGTTCCAGTTATCGCCAATGGCCATGGTTTCCTTGCGGTCCACTCCCAGCAGTGCGGCAAGTTTTTCGAGCGCCGAAGCCTTCGAGACTCCCGGCGGCAGCAGGTCCAGAATGGATATATCGCGCGCCGGATACTCGGTCCGCACGCATTCACATTGTCTGGCCAACTTGCTTGCTTTGATCGCCTGCTCAGCCTTGCGCATCTGGCTCACGCCGCCGCAAGCCATGCCCTGAATGGGGTCTTCGCCATCCACGAGCGCATCTTCCAAAGGCTTGACCACCTCGATGGCGTTGCGATTAGCCTCGACCCAAAGAGCGATGCGTCCATTTGCCTCTTCCAAATCTTCGAGCACCAGCTCGCCGCGGCCCGGACGATCAAAGGTGAAGACCAGAGCGCCGAAGGGCCGCAACAACTGACACAGCCCGCGCGCGGTTTCAGACGGAAGCTGGCAGCGGGCCAGAGTGTCTCCGCCCAGTGTGCGAACTGCTGCTCCATTGGACGTGATGAGGGGCGTATCCGCTCTGAGGCCGAGGCCTTCGAGCAGCGGAGTGGTGTAGGCCGTGCGGCGGCCAGTAGCGATGGCCACGGTGATGCCGGCCTGCTGCGCCGCCTTGAGCGCCCGAGCTGTGCGTGGAGTAATGGCCTGCGCGAAGGTGGGCAGCAGCGTGCCGTCCATGTCGATGGCCACCAGCCGAACGGGAGGGTGCATAGCTTTAGTGTAGCTTGTGCGAAGAAGCGGCAGAATCCGGTAATCTTGATGGCATGGAGCGGATTTGCAGTCAGTGCCGGGCGGTGCTCGGCGAAAAGACCGTGGCGGATTGGTGTCCGGCCTGCGGAGGAGCGTTGGTCGAGCGGAAATCTCTGCCTGCTGCCGATCAGCCCGGAGTGCCTGTGACTGAGGTCGATCATCGAGGCATAGTGCTGCCCCGGCGTCATGCGGTGGGCGGGATTATTACGCCGCAGTAAATGCACGATTCTGAATCCAACGCAATCAGGGATTCGTATCGAGTCCGACGGCTTCGGCCAGCCGGGCTTGTCGCTCATCGAAGGTCCAGAAGCGTTGCGCCTTCAACTCTAGTGCGCAAGCGACGTGCAGCGAGTCCAATGTGCGCACGCCGAGGGTGGGGCCGTGGCGTTGAGCGAGGTCTATGTTGGCTTCCCATGCTCGATGAGGAAACTCTACAGGAGTCCACAGGCCAGAGAGGTAATCGCGCTGGAATTCTCCCCATACTTTCTGCGCTTCAACGAGAGTGAGCCTTTTCAGAAAGACCTGTTGATAAATAGCGTTAGCCATTTCCGCGTGGTTGAAGGGCGTGATCCAGATGGAGAAGCCGAGAGCCATACGCTGGTCTACACGTGGAGA
>CAWJDN010000141.1:0-36273 GCA_963840985.1 uncultured Acidobacteriaceae bacterium | reverse complement strand
CAGCGAGAGCTTCAGGCGGGAGTATGCGACCGTGAGTTTAGGCGACGCCAACTGGCAGGGACTGAAGTTCCCCACCGGAGAGGTCTATCAATGGGAACCGGATTCGACTTATATCCGCAAAGCGCCGTACTTTGACGGAATAACGAAGACGCCGGCGGCGGTGACGGATATTTTGGGCGCGAGGGTGCTGGGGGTGCTGGGCGACTCGGTGACTACAGATCATATTTCGCCGGCGGGCAACATCAAGGCCAACGGGCCGGCGGGAAAATATTTGGCGGAGCATGGTGTGAAGCCGGCGGAGTTCAATAGTTATGGCTCGCGGCGCGGGAATCATGAGGTGATGGTGCGCGGGACGTTTGCCAATGTGCGACTGAGAAACAAACTTGCGCCGGGGACCGAGGGTGGCGTGACGCGCCTGCTGCCCGAGGGCGAGCCGATGTCGATCTACGACGCGAGTGTAAAGTATGCCGAGCGCGGAGTGCCGCTGGTGATTTTGGCGGGGAAGGAATACGGGTCTGGATCGTCAAGGGATTGGGCGGCCAAGGGACCGAAGCTGCTGGGGGTGCGGGCGGTGATTGCCGAGAGCTTCGAGCGGATTCACCGGTCGAACCTGGTGGGAATGGGGATTCTGCCGTTGCAGTTTGCCGAGGGGCAAAGCGCGGAATCGCTGGGGCTGACAGGCGAGGAGATTTACGATTTTCCGGGGCTGACGGCGCTGCTTGCTCAACGAATGGAAAAAGGCCGCACGCTCAGAGTGAAGGCCAAGGCAGCCGATGGGACGGTGAAGGAGTTTGACGCCAGGGTGCGCATCGATACGCCGCAGGAGATCGAGTACTTCGAGCACGGCGGGATTTTGCAGTATGTGTTGCGGCAGTTGGCGGGGAAGTAACGATTCTGCTAGGCCTATGCAGACAGCTACTTCTGCTTTGTCGGCGGCGCTTCGCGTTGAGCAAAAAAACGCTCGCCCTACTTGTGTTCGCCAATGACGTGGAGGCGGAGGAAGTTGGTTGAGCCGGAGCGGGTGCGCGTGCCGGCGACGATGGCGATAACCTCGCGAGCTTTGATGAATCCGCCCTCAACGAGCATCTTCTCGGCGCATTCGACCATGGCCTCATTGGTGTTGATCTTGGGGCATAGGATCGGTGTGGTGCCCCAGAGCAGGTTGAGGCGGTTGATGGTGATCCCAATGGGGCTGAAGGCGAAGATGGGCGCCGAGGGATGGTACTTGGAGAGCTTGCGCGCGGTCGATCCAGATTCGGTGAAAAGGGCAATGGCACGCAGTTCCAGGTCGTCGGCGGCGTGCGCCGTAGCCTCGCAAATAGTTTCGGCGATGGAAAGTTTGGCTCTGCGCTGCTTGCGGCGATCGGTATACTCCGCCTCTTTGATATGGCGCTCGGCATCGACGACGATGCGGGCCATCATGGAGACGGCCTCGACGGGGTACTTGCCTATGGCCGATTCGCCGCTGAGCATGACGGCGTCGGTGCCGTCGTAGACGGCGTTGGCTACGTCGGAGACCTCGGCGCGAGTGGGGCGCGGGTTCTCAATCATCGACTCCAGCATCTGCGTGGCGGTAATGACCGGCTTACGGAACTCTGCGGCGCGGCGGATGATTTGCTTCTGAATGGCGGGAACCTGCTCCGGCGGCAATTCAACGCCCAGATCGCCACGGGCCACCATGATGGCGTCGGCGGCGGTGAGGATGGCGTCGAGGTGCTCGATGGCCTGGGGCTTTTCCAGCTTGGCAATGATCCAGGTTTCGCCGCCGTGTGCGGCAACGCGATTGCGCACCAGGCTGACGTCTTCAGCGGTACGAACGAAGGAGACGGCGATGGCGTCCACGCCGTTCTTGAGCGCGAATTCGAGGTCGTCGGAGTCCTTTTCCGTCAGAGAGGGTGTGCGCACCGGAATGCCGGGCAGGTTGATACCCTTGTGCTCGCCCAACATGCCGCCGTTGACGATCTCGCAGATCACGTCGCCGTCCGAGACTTCCTGGACGCGCAGCTCGATAAGGCCGTCGGAGAGCAGTATGCGCGAGCCTTGCTCGACGTTTTCCGCCAGGGTTTTGAAGGTGGCGCCTACCAGCGATGCGGTGCCCGGAACATCGCGCGGAGTAATGGTCAGCAGCTCGCCGGCCTTCAGCAGCACGGGCTGATGGTCTTTCAGCGTGGAGGTGCGAATCTTGGGTCCCTGCAGGTCGCCGAGGATGCAGAGCGGCTTGTTTTCCTCGCGGCTGATTTTACGGAGAATCTGGATGACCGCCAGCTTCCCCTCGTGGCTGCCGTGGGAAAAATTCAGGCGGACAACATCCATGCCTGCTCGGATCAGATTCCGGATCACGGGTTCGGTGTTGGAGGCCGGGCCAAGCGTGGCGACGATCTTGGCGCGGCGTTGGGTGGGGGAATCGGTCGTTCTCGGTGCTGCGAAGGGCATGGTCTTGCTCCGGGGAAAGTTGAGAAAGATTACAGGCCAAATTCGCTCAGCCAGCCTGATCGCACGGCAATGTCGCCGCAACCTCCCTGAATCCATTATGCAGCAGAAGCGATGAATGGCGGGTGAAAATGGTTACCGGCGGGAGCGTCTCGGTTTGGAGCCCGCGGGAGTCCGTTCCTTCCGTTCCCGGAAAAGGACGCCGTTCAGTTCCGCGCCCAGCAGCGCGCTAAACGAGGTGATGTAGAGCCAGATCAGCGTGGCGATGCCGGCGCCAAAGGAGCCGTAGAACATGGAGTAGTTGGCGATTCGCGTGACATACCAGCCAAAGGCCAACGTGGAGGGAAACCAGACCAGGGTGGCGGCCACCGCGCCCGGTCCCACCAAGTCCCAGTGCTCCTTGCGCTGGTGGAGCGGAAGTATGTATCTAAGAAACAAAAACGCAATAAAGCTGCCGACTCCAACAATTATGAAAAGCGATGGATTTGTAAAATCGAGTACCCGTGCGCTATGTCCCCTGCCAGAGACTACCGCATTTATCATGAAAGCTGTCCACACCCCAGCCACAATCACTAACAGAGCCAATCGTCTACGGCTCCACAAATTCGCATGAGTTTTCACGTGACCTGTGCCGAAGTGGTAGAGAGCGCCGAGGACACTGACGCTGGAGACAAGCGCGACGGCCCATCGGACCATGCGCCAGAAGACGAGCACGATGCGGTGCAATTCATGGGTGGAGTTGTCGATCATCCACGCCTCGAACTGGCGGCCGAAGACCAACACCAGGGTGGCAATCGAGAGCGGAATCAGCACAATGGGCACCAGTAACAGGGCCCTGAACCGCCGCTGCCAGAAGCCCCAATGATCTCGCGGCAGCTGGTAGGCACGGCGAAAGCCCTCCATCAGCGAGAGCATCATCCCCAAGCCGGCAAAGACCGAGAGAGCGGCAGCGGAGTAGATCAACTGCGTTGAGCGGATGCGGTGGGTCTCCATTGCGTACTGCAACAGGGACATGGCGCCCTCGGGCATGAACTGTTCAAAGGCTCCGCGCACCTCGCCCACCAGCGAGGTTCCCTCCGGCGCCTGAGCCAGCAGCGCAGTGAGGACCACCAGCGCGGGAAACAGGGCCAGCATACCGGAATAGGCGACGGCCTTAGCCGTGTTGAGCACGTCGTGCTCCAGCGCCAGCCAGAGGGCTTTGCGAAAGCTGCGAATCAACGAGGCCATAGGAGTCTTAGAGAAGAGTAGAGCATCAGGCCTCCTTTTGCGAAGAGGAACGACTGCCATATTTTAAAAGATTAGACGGCGGATTACATTTCAGGAAATAAGCGTTAAGTGCAGGATGTGCCAATTCTACATAAGAAATTCACTCTAACTCGATTCTCCACAGGTTTGGGCAGGTACACTGAGCATGAAAAGGAGAAATCCATGCAAACCCGGATTCAGGGCACGACCATGCCCGTGCTCGATGTGCAACTTGAACCCAACGAGAGCGTGTTCAGCGAGAGCGGGGAGCTCTCGTGGATGACCGCTTCCATTCAAATGACCACCCATACGCAGATGGGCGGGGGCGGTGGTATTTTTGGCGCTTTGAAGCGCGTGGCCGGGGGCGGGAGCCTCTTCATGACCGAGTACCGCGCCATCGGGGCTGCCGGCGTGGTTTCGTTTGCCACCAAGGTGCCGGGCCATATTGTGCCGGTCGAGGTAGCGCCCGGCAATGAGTACATGGTCCACAAGCACGGGTTTTTGTGCGCCACGACGCAGGTGACCATCGGGGTGGGCTTCCAGCAGTCGCTGGGGGCGGGCATCTTTGGCGGCAACGGATTCCTGCTGCAGAAGGTGGGCGGCCAAGGAACGGCGTGGCTGGAGTTATCGGGCGAACTAGTCGAGAAGAAGCTGGCTCCGGGCGAGGTGCTGAGGGTGCATCCGGGGCATGTAGGCGCGTTTCAGGCGTCGGTGGGATTCCAGATCACCACGGTTCCGGGGATCAAGAACATGATCTTCGGTGGGGATGGCATCTTTTTAGCAGTGCTGCAAGGGCCGGGAACGGTCTGGCTGCAGACGCTGCCGATTTCGCGGCTGGCGCACCAGATTGCTGAGTACATACCGCGCGGCGAGAGCCGGCAAACAGGACCGGCCGCAGGCGGCGCAATAATCGGCGGAATTGTGGGGTCGATGCTGGGCGGGGACCGGTAGGGCGACACCGAACAATGAATTTTTTGGCCGGAAGCCTGATGGACATTGAATTCGCCGAAGGCATTGCCGGTGCCGTATACTCCGGCTTGCAGGAATCATGCGCATGACTGAGCCCTCCGATAGCCCGCGCTCTCTTCGCCGCGACATCGTATTCGCCTTCGCCCTTGCCCTGGCCTGCTACCTGGCCTGGTTGATTCGCGATGTGCTCATGCTGCTTTATGTCAGCGCGCTCTTTGCCGTTGTGCTCTCACCTGTGGTGCGTTTTACTTCCCGGCTTCGCATTCGTAGTTGGCAACCATTCAAGGGCTCGGCCATTTTTATCCTCCTGCTCGTTGCGGCCGGAGCGCTTACCGCCTTCGGGTTCCTCGCTCTGCCCCCGGTCATCAGCGACATGCAGGGGTTCGCCCAGGAGATGCCAACACGTTTACCTGTACTTTTAGAGAAACTCAAGGCTATTCCCCTGGCTCAACACTTGAATACCGCGGATATCAGTTCGCGGCTTCATGATTTCGTGAGCCAGGCAGCCACTTTTCTGCTGTTCTCTCTCAGCAACTGGGCGGGCAAGTTAATCGATTTCATCATGGGGTTCATTCTTACGATCTATTTCATACTGGAAGGCGACCAGGCCTACCGGTGGTTTCTTTCCTTTTTCCCGAGCGAACGCCGCGAACGTCTCGACCAGACCCTGCAGCGGGCGGAGATCCGCATGGGCAAATGGCTGCTTGGCCAAGGGAGCCTGATGCTCATCCTGGGAGTTGCCAGCACTATTGTCTATCTATCGCTCCAAGTTCGTTATGCTTATGCGCTGGGCGTGCTGACGGGTTTGCTCAACATCATCCCCGTGATGGGCGCCGCGGTCTGCATCGCGCTTGCGCTGCTGGTTGCGGTCATTGACTCATGGGGCCGGGTACTCGGTATAGCTATCTTTTACGTGATTTATCTACTGGTTGAAAACTACTACCTCATTCCGCGCATTATGAAGAGTAGGGTCGGTCTGCCCGGCCTGGCAATCCTCGTTGCCCTGGTGATCGGCTCAGCGCTTGGAGGCGTTCTCGGAGCCATGATCTCGGTCCCCACGGCTGTGCTGGTAGCCGAGCTTGTTGACGAATATCTCGTCCACAAGGACGCTGTTTGATTTTTTCCGGTTCCCGTCATTGCGCCCAATGCTCAAGTAATGAGATCTGTTCCGGTTGAGCTGGAGGGTGGTTTCCGATGTTGTGGCTTTGGTGGGCGAAGATTGCAGTTCAATGGCGGGATAGAGGGGTCGATGCTGGGCTGGGGCCGGTAAGGTTAGCGAGTCAGAAATTCAGTAAGCACGGCTCCCAGGTCTCGGATTTGAGAGCTGAGAGCCGCTGTTCACATTGGTAGAGACTCGCAGTGCTTGTTATCGCCTCTCCATTTCGTGAAGGGCATGTTCGAGGGAATGCCGCGCCTCGTCAATATGATGGAGCGCGCGCATCTGCAGCCCGACATGTCCTGTCTCATCTGTCCCGCTGGCGACGTCCCCGTGTGCTTCATTCAGAAGCCTCAGGGCCGAACGCAAGGGGTGATTGGGGTCACCACCGCTTTGAGGAGGTGGAGTGTGGTGGGGGTTCCTTCCCTCATCGCGCACCGCTGCTGCTACTTCATGTATGGCGCGGTCAATTTCCTCGATGGCGTGATCCCGTGCGCCGATAAATCCCGGCCGGGTATCCATCTGCAGCAGCTCGCGCGCCTCCCGCAGGTCGGATAGGGCATGGAGATAGTGAGGATGCTGGGCCTGAGCCGGTGTACCCAGAGCAAAAAGGAAAAAAGCAGATAAACCGAATACGGCTGCGATAAGTGGTTTGAACGTACGCATTTCAGTAGCACCTTTCGTGGGTAATTTGGTATACAGAACTACTCGCCGGAGAGAATAGCATATCCTTCTAGCTGCGTACAATCGTGAGAGGCTGCTGGCCTATTTTGCGGAGACGGCAGCTTTGATTCCAGCATCCACCGCTGCTTTCATCACGCCGCAGTTGGAGAAGAAACGGATGAGATTTCCGGTGAGCGATTGCCGGGGACTGGAATCGAGAGATGGGGTGGGCGTCTGCATGGTTTCCGCCATCCTGAGTTCGCCGGTTCCCTGCGCGTCGAGGATAAGCGAGGTGAGTTTGCGGGCCAGTTCGAGCGGGAAGCTCTCGGCGACGAAGACCATCTTGCCGCGAGTTGTGATGACTACTGGGCCTTCGCTGGCGGAGTAGACATGCTCCTGATCGGAAGAGGCGGGCGGCGGGAAGACCCTGAATCCGGTGGAGGGAGTGGCCGAGGCGGCGCGCTCATCGATCGAGTCAAGCTTGACGCCAGAGTATTTGCGGCCCAGCTCATCAGCGTAGATGCGGGCAAAGTTCCGGGCAGAGGCGGCGTTCTTCCATACCGAAAGATAGAGGAGGGCGATGGAGTTGGTGCTGGCCTGCTCTTCCAAGGTCTTGGCGCTGAGCCGCTGGCCGGCCCAATAGAGGCCGCCGTCCCAGGCCGAGGTCAGGTTGCGGGCCTCCTGTTCACCGCCAAAGAGCTCGGTGAGAATGTGCACGTCAAGCTGGCCGATCTGGCCGATGTCGTAGGGCTTGTAGAGAATGTCTACCAGCGGGTGAATGTTAGGCAGAAGGGGCACGGCGGGCACATGGTGCTTTTCGTACTCGCGCGGATTGATGATCTCCCAGCTAGAGGTAGGCGGGCGATCCATTGTTCCGGCAAAGGCCGCCACCTGGCCCTGGTCCATCCACACATCCTGTTCGAAGCTGAGGCCGTCACGATAGGGAAACATCAGCGACTCAGAGAGCAGCAGCGGCGCGCGCGCCAGCACAGGTGAATCTTCCGAGGTGGCTATATGCTGCCTGACTATGTTCGTCACCTCGGGGTCTTTGATGAGGCTCTTGCCCATCGGCTTGAGGATGTAGTCCATCATGACAGCCGTAGCCTGGCCCTCGGCGACAGCCTCGCGCGCCGTGTCCATCTCGTCCCTGGCCAGGTGGTCGGTATCATCGGGGGAGTTGAGCGAGACATTATCAGGGGTTTGGTTATTCCATTTCTCAAGATCGGAGTGCTGGTCCTGCAAGGCGTGGGTCAGCTCGTGGGCCAACACCGGCTTTTGCTCTTCGATGTCTACCCAGTCGAGCATGTAAACGGTCTTGGTTTTCGAATCGTAGTAGGCTTCGATCTGTTCCTTGAGCAGCGCCAGCAGAAAGGGCTTGAGGGCGAAGTCTCGATCCAGCAGGCCGAATTTCTTGAGTACGATCTCGCTGCGCTGGAGGCGCTTGGCGCTCTCGTCTTCCTCGAACTTCTCTTTGAGATAGCTTTCGACGGTGTCGCGGGAGGTGATCTGGCGCTTGACGGTGCTCTTGATAGGCAGGCCGGTTTCGTCGGAGGAGAATTTGATCAGTTCATCGACGAGCGAGAAAAGCTGGAGCGCCTGCTCGGGGGTGATCTTGCCTGTGGTTGGGGTTTGCGCCTGCGGCGCGGCCACCTGCGGTGGGACGACTTGCGCCTGCGGCGCGCCTACGGCGAGCGGCTGCTGGGCCGAAGCCATCAATGCTGCAAGACACAACGCCGCCGCCAAGACCCATCCTCGAACTATTCCATGCTGCTGGCTCATAGATTCTTCCTATCTTCTTTCAAGGCTATAATCAGGATGCGGCTTGGTGCGCGATTTTCTCCGGAAAATTGTGCCTGAACCGGCAAAAAAGATCCCCTATGACGGAAACGGACATCTCTACGGCTACAACCCTCGCGATGTTGCTGGCTCAAAAGGCTACTCCGCCGGAGATGGTTGCCTATCGCGGCAGCTTGACCCCACGGGAGTTGGACGCGCCGGGAAGGGAAACAGCGGCGCTTATTCGCGGAGCCGCTGTGCACGACCTGGGCTGGCTGCGGCGGGTGGCGGTGCGCGGCGAAGATCGCTTCCGCTGGCTCAGTGGCATGGTCACCAACACGGTAAACGAGTTGGGGACGAACGCCGGCGCCTGGAACCTGGTGCTCAACGCGCAAGGGCGCATCCAAGGAGATTTGCACGTCTGGCGCGAGGGGGATTCGTTAGAACTGGAGATTGCCGCCGATCAGTATGACCGGCTGCTGGCCCATCTGGAGCGCTTCATCATCATGGACGATGTTGAACTGGCGCCATTGAGTGAAGATTCGGCGCTGGGGCTTGCCGGTCCGTTGACCGCTGGTGTGCTGGCGCGGCTGGGCCTGCCCACGCCGGTTGAGCCCATGACCTGCGCACGCGCTACCTGGAATGGTCCAGACGGGAATGGCGCAGCCGTGCGAGTTGTACGCAGTTACGGAATGCTGGCGCCGCATTACGAGCTTTGGGTGCAGGCAGCGAAGATTTCCGCGCTGTGGCAGGCGCTGATGGAGACTGGAGCAATCCCGGTGGGAGCGGCTACGCTGGAGGCTTTTCGCATCGCTGAAGGGATTCCCACATACGGCATCGACATTGCCGAGCGCGACCTGCCCCAGGAGACCTCGCAGATGCGGGCATTGAATTTTAACAAGGGCTGCTACCTGGGCCAGGAGATCGTGGAACGCATCCACTCCCGCGGCAACGTTCACAGGCATTTGCGGCAACTGGAGTTGTCTGGACCCGTTCCGGCCGCGGGAGCAGAACTGAGATTGGAAGGCGGAGCAATTGCCGGGCAGATCACCAGCGCGGCGGAGTTACCGCTGGCGAAGGGCAAGCGTGTTTTTGCCCTGGGCATGCTACGCGACGAGGCAGAGCAGAGCAATCAACCTTTCACATACTCCAATGGAACAGCCACAGGCACGGCACGTATTCTGGCCGCGTCACCCGTGCTGGAAGCGGGCTAGCAAGTCAGAAAATCAGACAGGAAACGGAAAATCATGAGCGATAAACCGAAGTTTGAAGTGATTGACCGCCGCAAGATGAAGGCGGAAGAAGAGCATGAGGGCCAACAGACGCCGGCGACTCCGGCAGAAGCGCCACCATCAGGCGGCGGCCCTCACCTGGTCGTCAACGAATCGAAGTCCAGTGTCCGGCGCGAGCCAGCGCCCAGCGCGACTTCCAAGGTTACACCGGAGGCTGAAGCTGAGATGCCTCCTCCGCCCACGGCTCAGGAGAGCCGCGAGCAGAAAGCGGCCTACGACGCCTCGGCGCAGAGGCTGGAGGAGATGGTGCGGGCGCAGAACCCCGCCGCGGGCGCGCTGCCGCAGATCAGCTTCGAACATTTAGTACAGCAGTTTTACGTCTCCGCCATGATTCAGATGGGGGCGGGCACACAGGAGGGACAACATCCCAGGGTGGACATCCTGGGTGCGCGGACAACCATTGATTTACTGGGAGTGCTAGCTGAGAAGACCCGTGGCAACCTCACCGAGGCGGAGGATAAAACCTTGCAGACAGTTCTGTTTGAGGTGCGAATGGCCTTTTTGGAGCTGACCAGCATGATTACCGCGCAGGGCGTGCAGCCGCCGCCGCCTCCGATGAAGGCTTAGCAGGCTGACCTCGCATGGACGGTTTGCTCACATTTCTGGGGACGGGAACTTCGATGGGGGTTCCTACGCTGGGCTGCGACTGCGCGGTCTGCACCTCGGCCGACCCACGCGACCGGAGGCTCAGGCCCTCGGTGTTGTTGCGCTGGCGCCAAATTGATGATGGGCGCGAGCGCGTGGTGGTCATCGATACCGGTCCCGACTTCCGCGAGCAAGCCTTGCGCAACGGCCTCACCCGCGTAGACGTGGTTTTTTATACACACTCCCACGCTGACCACATTCTTGGCATGGACGACCTGCGCCCGCTCAGCTTTACGGCCATCCGCGAAGGCGGGCCAATTCCGCTCTATGCCGCGCCGGAGACGGCCGAGGCGCTGGAGCGCATCTATGAATACACTTTTTCGCCAAAGGCCACTTATCCAACCCGCGCGCGGGTCCAACTGCGGCCACTGGACGAGCGGACTGCCGTTCACGGCGTCGAGTTTCTGCGTGTGCCTGTGCAGCATGGGGAGATGGAGATTGCCGGCTTTCGCTTTGGACGCGCCGCTTATCTGACCGACGTGAGCGCCATCCCCGAATCGAGCTTTGCGCTGCTGGAAGGGCTGGACCACCTTGTTGTCTCCGCACTGCGCCACAAGCCGCATCCCAGCCACGCCACCGTGGAACAGGCTGTTGGCTGGGCGCGGCGCATTAGCGCGCGCCAGACCTGGCTTACGCACATCGCCCACGAACTGGGACACGAGGAGACCAACCGCATGCTGCCTGACGGCATCCGGCTGGCTTATGACGGACTCAGCCTGCCGGTGAACCTGGGGGCCGCGAATTGATGACCAAGAAAAATGTGATTTCTGTATATCAATCGGTCGCGGAGATTCCGGCCAGCTTCGGCCCCAGCGTAGCCGCCATAGGCAACTTCGACGGCGTGCATCTGGGCCACCAGGAGATCTTGTCGGCGGTGGCGCGCGAGGCACGATTGCTGCACGCGCGAGCCGTGGCCGTTACCTTCGACCCCCATCCGGAGCAGTTTCTGCGCCCCTCGTCCGCGCTACGACTGCTCACGCCCATTGACGAGCGCCTGCGCCTTCTGGCTCTCACCGGCATTGACACAGTCGTGGTCCTGCCCTTTGATGCGGCGCTGGCCACGCTGCCGGCGAGGGAGTTTGTGCAAAACATTTTGGTGGAAGCTCTCGCTGTTCGCAGCCTGCATGAGGGCGGCAACTTTCGTTTTGGCCATAACGCGGAGGCCGGAGTGGCCGAGCTCAAAGCCTTTGGCGCGGAGTTTGGCTTTGCCGTCCATGTCCATACACCGGTGCATACGCGCGGGCTGGAGGTTTCCAGTTCAGTCATCCGGGAACTTGTGGCGGCGGGCGACATGACCCGGGCGCGCTGGATGCTGGGTCGGCCTTTTGAGATTCGCTCCACACAGGCCCGCGGGCGTGGCATCGGCACACGTCTTCTGGTGCCTACAGTGAACCTGGCGCCTTACGACGGGCAACTGCCAGCCTTCGGGGTTTATGTTACGCGGCTCATGTTGGGCGGGCGCAGATTTCAGGCGGTCACCAACGTGGGCAACCGGCCCACCTTCGGCGAGGCGTCGTTCGCTGTTGAATCACACATTCTGGATTTCGAGCCGGTTGATGTGAATGAACAGACCCCGATCGAACTCGAGTTTCTTTTGTGGTTGCGTGGCGAGCGAGAGTGGCCAACGCCTGAGGCGCTTAAGTCGCAGATAATAAAGGACGTGGCGCGGGCAAAGCGGTACTTCCGGCTGGTGCGGTAAGGACTATTCTCTCAAGATCGGTTCATTTCTTAGTTTGTCCGCAATGGCAATACAAAGGGAATGCGCCGGCGCGGATTTCAGCCGGAATCTACTTCATGGAAAGGCTAATTTGCCTCCACTGACCGCTATGGGAGAGTGAAAACCCTGGTTAAAAAGCAGGTTACCCGCAGGTAATATTTTGGTGCTAATTCCGGTGACCCCGGCGTAAGTATATGTTACTTCAGGGATATTCCCATGCAGGATATTAATTGTTATGATTAATTTAAATTTACTGATGAGTAATTTCTTAGACTTTGGAAGGTACCCAAGGAGTTTGTGTGCAGAATAAGCTTCGCGCAGGATCAGGATGGGAAGACGAACGATGAGGAAATTTTCATTAACGTTGCTCTCATTGACAGCGGCGCTGGTGATTGTACCGGCTGCTCTGGCTGATTCGTTTACCTTTACCTATACCGGCAATGTCTCCCAGTACCCGGCAGGTGCGACCTACCCGGCGACTAACATCACCATCAACGGCGTCTTCACCACCTCGGGCGTTCCTGACTCAGACGGTGGCGTTGACATCACCTCTTTCACAGGCACTTATTCGGATCCGGAAAACGGTGTTTCAGGGGCGATCAGCCTGTACCCCGGAAACGGCACCTACGAGAATTACCTTGCCTCTGCCAATAATTCGTGGGATTACGACAATCTGTACTATCCGAAAGCAAATGCACCGGGCACATCGGGTGGCCTTTTCGATTACTATGGCCTTCTCTTTAATATTGGCCCGTCCAACAACCCCGATGAGTGGGAAGTGAACTTTTGGGCAAACACCAGCACCACCTACATATTGGTGGAGTCGGAAACCGAGCCGGGACAAGATTATCTGAATCAATCAACCGGCATCGGCATCAGCAACCCCTCCAATCCGTCCAATCCTTCTGATCCTTCTGATCCTTCTGGGCCGATTATCTCGCCGACTCCGGAACCCGGGTCTCTGTTATTGCTGGGCACCGGACTCCTGGGACTGGCATTCGTGCTCTACCGGAAGGCCAAGCCTTTAGGCCCAACCCAGAACTTATAGCCGTCTGATTTCTCCGCGAACGAAGGGCACGGAAACGTGCCCTTTTTTGCGTCCATCGGTTATCGCTGGTCCTTTGGTTTAGTTGGATTGGGGCCGGAATTGAGTGCGGGTTTTACGGAGACTTTTGGTAGGGCAGGAGCGGGCGACGGAGTCAATGCCACTTTCACATATGACTTGGCGGAGGAAGAGCTATCGTCGGGCTTGCTCGGAGAAGCTGAATGGGCAATCACCGGTTTGACGGCGCCTGTTGGCCTGGCTGGAGCAGTCTCCGGAATCAGTGCTGGTCTTATCCTCGACCCGGTTGCGGACCGGGTAGCGGGTGTGCCGTTGGCTGGCTGTGCAGAGCGTTTGGTCGAGGATTTAGATGTCGGATTGGCAGCCGGGCCAATCGATGGCTGGGTTGTGTTCGGCCTGGCGGGTGAAGTGGCAGTTGGCGTAGTGAACGCCGGCCTGACGGCGGCGAATGTCGGTTTTGACTGAATGGGCTGCTGCGGTTTGGTGGATGCTTTCACCCTCAAGGGCCTGGCTGGTGAGCCGGCTACTTCGATTATGACGGGCGGACGCGCTGCTGCCTTCAGCGTAGGACTGCCGGTTTCACTGCTGAGAAACTGTTCATCGTCCTTGCCGCTGATGGCTGCGCGCATCCAGGTCATCCAGATGGGCAGGGCAGCGCGGGCTCCGGTTTCTTTTTCTCCCAGGGATTGATTGGTGTCGAATCCCACCCAAACGCCACAGGTGATAGTGGGCGAAAAGCCCAGGAACCAGGCGTCGGTGTATTCGCTGGTGGTGCCGGTCTTGCCTCCGAGCGGATGATTCAGTTGCGCCGCGGCCGCGCCGGTACCGTGTTCGTGTTGGATGACGGCTTGAAAAAGGACCATCATGGTGCGCGCCGTTTGCTGGCTTATCACTTCGTTTACAGCGGGCGATTCCTCCCACAGCGTGATGCCGTCAGCGTTGGAAACCTTCTTGATGAGCCGCGGCTTGACACGCAATCCGTCGTTAGGAAAGACGGCGTAGCTGGTTACCTGCTCCTGGAGCGATATTCCCACCGCGCCCAAAGCCACCGGCAGATAGGCGGGAATGTTGGCGGTGACTCCGAAGCGATGGGCCACGTCGATGACTTTTTGAATGCCTACCTGGTCGGCCAGCTTAATGACGGGAATGTTACGCGACTCGGCGAAGGCATCGGTGAGGGTCATCTTGCCCATATAGTTCTTCTCGTAGTTGTGGGGAGTGTAGCCGCCAAAGCTGACCGGGGCGTCGACGATGAAGTCGGTGGGCTTAGCGCCGTTCTCAACGGCGGCGGTGTAGACGTAGGGCTTGAAACTGGAGCCGGTTTGCCGCTCGGCCTGGGTGGCGCGGTTGTACTGGGAGAGCGCGTAATCGCGCCCGCCGACCATGGCCAACACGTCGCCGCTGGTGTTGTCGATAGCCATCAAAGCGCCCTGGGCGCCGGAGTCCTGTTCTAGCGTGGCGCGTTGCGCCTTGTTCACAATCGCATCTGCCAGGTGAACATAGATGATGTCGCCGGGCTTGAGCAGTGCGTCGCCGTAGCGCTTCCCGGTCCATCTCCAATCTTCAGGCAGGAGCACAATCTGAGCGTCGCCAACGCGGGCATGAATCTCCATGGGCAGAGCGCGGGTAACCACGGCATGCACATAGCTGCCGGGCCCGGAGCTCGTGGCCCAGTCGGGATGCTTGTAATCCTCGATTGTAGAGCCGCTGGCCAGCACATTTTCCAGCTTGCCAGATGGGTTATAGCCAACCCAGCCGCGCCGCCGCTCGTAGGCAGCCAGGCCGTCCGCGATGGCGCGATCGGCCGTTTTTTGCAGATCCAGGTCGAGCGTGGTTTCCACCTTCAGGCCGGCCTCGTGCACCTGCTCGCTGCCGAAACGTTTTTCCAGCTCCCGCCTGACTTCCTCCTGAAACCATGGGGCAACTGACGTTTCTGGTTGGGCAATGCGCAGCCCCAGCGGGGCGTTACGGGCCTGATCAGCCTGCGCGTGGGAGATGACCCGGTCAAGCTCCATCTCCGTAAGCACCAGATTTCGCCGGTGCACAGCTTTCTCCGGATTGAGCAACGGCGAGAAAGCGACCGGCCCCTTGGGCAGCCCGGCCAGTAAAGCCGCTTCTGTAAGCGTCAACTCTTTGGCGTGCTTGCTGAAGTAAAACTGCGAGGCGGCCTCGAATCCGTATCTTCCGTGACCCAGGTAGATCTGGTTGCCATAGAGGGTGAAGATTTGCTGCTTGGTGAAGGCGCGCTCGATCTGAATGGCCAGATAGGCCTCCTGCACCTTGCGGCTGGCGGTGCGTTCAGAGGAGAAAAAGAGGTTGCGCGCCAATTGCATAGTCAGCGTGGATGCGCCCTGAGCACGCCCGTGGCTACGCAGGTCATACCACAGCGCCCCGCCGACGCGCAGCATGTTGATGCCCCAGTGCGACTCGAAGCTCTTGTCTTCAATAGAGATCACGGCCTTGCGCAGCACCGGCGCAAAGTCATCATAGTTGACTACTACGCGCCGCTCCAGCGCAAAGGAGCCGATAATGCGGCCCTTCTGGTCGTAGAGATCCGTGGTGGTGGAGGGGTGATAGCGCTCCAGATCGTGAATCTGGGGCAGATCGACGGAGAAGACCAGCATGAGTCCGCCCAGCGTGCCGGTAATCACGGCTAGAATGAGCAACACGGCAAGAGCGAACTTGCCGGCCAGCTTGCGCCGCTTACGCACGGGCACAGGCGCGGCACGAAGCAGGTGGCTCCGGCCAAGGCCATGCAACTCGGGCGGCTCGATAGGGGTGACAGCCAAGCGATCAGGCCTCATCGGCATCTTTTCCGTATACCGTGGAGAAATGCTTTAGCCCAAGGCTAGCATGAAAGAGGCGCGGGATGCGTCCACAGAGTATTCTACGTACCAGATCGTGTATGAGGCAAAAATTATACCCGACTTGAGAATTAGATTCAGGAAGCGAGCAGCATCAGCTGTTCTGATTTCCGCGCCGTTATCTCGATTGCCCCCACCGGGAAATTCACAACCAGCGCTTCCACGACTGAATTCCTGTTTTCTTCTTTGCCCCCTACGTGATAGAAATGGTCTTTAGTCAGGATATTGAACCTGCTCCACAGGGTCTTGACGTACTCATTCTCCCTGAAGTCATTGTGATGCCAGGTTGACAAAATGAATTTACCCTCATAATTCGACAATGCATTATATAAGCGGGTCTCATGGGATTCATCCCAGCCGCTATAGTAATCGATATGACGGTCGATGTAAGGGGGATCGCAATAAATGATGTCATCCGAAGTTGCCTCCTGGATGGTTGTTAAAAAATCCTGGCACTTAAAAACAAATATCTTCGTGCGCAGCAGCTTTTCCACGCAGCTAACTTGATTGACAATTTTGGTCACATAGGCTTGGGCAAAGCGTTGCGGCTTTCTACAAAAGGGGATGTTGAATTCTCCCTTTCGGTTGAACCGGATCATCCCATTGAATCCTGCTCTATTCAAAAAGAGAAAATCCAGCGGACTATGGTGCTTGTTGAATCGATCCCTCACTTCGTAGTAGTGGTCTTCGCCCTTCTCAAGCAGCTTACTTCCTTCAACTACCAAATAGTTGCGAATCATGCCGGATGTAATTTCTCCGCGCGCGAGTGAGGAATAGAAATTAACCAGATGCGGATTCGTGTCGCACAAGAGCGCATTCGTCGGGGCAAGATTGAATGCTACTGCTCCCGTACCCATGAAAGGCTCTATCCAGAAACCACTGAAGTTGCATGGAACAATACTTTTTACCCATGGCACGAGTTTGGTCTTGATGCCCTGGGATTTAATGGGAGGCACATTCACTCTCATGCCTCCTCCTCGACTTCTTCATTGTTCATCGGGACGATCAGCGAAGCATCACCCTTCCTGTATTTAACGAAATCGGCGAGATTGGCTATCTTCTTCGTCGCGCCTTTCTTGCCTTTGACGGTGATCTTTCCATAGTTCATCCAATAATCATCGAACCAGGATTCGCCGAGTTTTGAGAACATGCCGCGACCATCGACGATATTGGTGATATTCTTGATGCTCCCGATATTAGCCGTATTGCCGCTCCCGCCTTTGTCGCTCGCGATCTTCCATTTTTCCGCCGCGAAAAACCCGAAATTCTTCACGACAGAAGTAATGGACTTTAATTCATCAATACGGCGAACGCGAGTTTCATCAATAGTCGCGCCATCCGCCCGGTCGTAAATGATCCCCAGGCAGAAATGTCCGGAATATGAACTATATGGGAACTGGATATTCTTTCTGCTTGTGCGTTCCGTAAAATACTCGCCGTGAGACCCCAACGTGAATCCGTTGCAAAGATGGGGCTTTTGCGGATTTCTATAGGTAGTCTTAAAGTCAACGGCGAACTTGACGGACTCATCATCCGATTTCACAAAGGAAATATCAGGATAATAGTTCTGGTGTTCCGCCAAGACAATTTTGTAGCCATTTGTTTGAGCAAAAGCCAGAATTCTTGGAAACAAGTGAATTTCCAGAATTTTGGATACGATCTTCGTGTCTGAAGAGATGGTGTAAACATTGCTGAAAATGTCGATAAACCCCTTCACCGTCCATTGGCCATCTTCAGTGCTGATGTGACCCATCAACTGGTTCACCAGTTGAAGAAGCTTGACGGCAAAGTCGTCTTTATCGCTCATGGATTATCAGCCATCCCTATTTTGCCCCGAAGAGGCGGCGGAAGAAGCCGGGCTTTTTCTCTGCCGCTGGCGGGGTTGAGGGCGGGGTTGCGCTCGCGTTGGACGCGGAAGCCGCTGCCGTGGCGGGCTGGGTGGCTTGAGCGCCGTTATTCGCCTTCAGCACTTGAAGAGCCTTGTCGAGTGGTTCGTCGCCGTTAGCGGGCGGAGCTTCAGCGTACTCATCTTCGGGCGCCTGGCCGACGACCACATTTGGCGTCACGGCATCGTCAGGAATTTTCTTTCCGCCGGGGGTCTGGTATTTGGCCACGGTCAAGATCAGCGCTGCGCCGTCGGGCAGGTCGATGGTTTTCTGCACCGAGCCTTGGCCGAAGGTCCGCTCACCCACCACGTCGCCGCGCTTCAAGTCCTCGATGGCGGCAGCCGTCAACTCGGCCGGGCCCGCGGTGCCGCGGTTCACCAGCACAGCCAGCGGCGCATTCGTCAGGAATAGAGCCGGGTCGGCGGAAAAAGTCTGGCGAGGAAACTTCTGGCCTTCAAGCGCGGCCAGAGTGCCCTGCTTCACAAAGAAATTAGCCAGCCGCAAACCCTCCTGATAGTCGCCTGCGGAGGAGTCGCGCAGGTCGAGTAGCACCTTGCGTCCCTTGGCCGACTTGAGTTTTGCGGCAATCTCGTCTACGCGAGAGGCGGTCAGCGCGCCGGGCTTCAGATAGAGGATGGTCGCGCCTTCATACTGCTGCTCTACCAGCGCAGGCGCTTCGGTGATGGAGCGGATCAGCTTTATCTTGTCTGGGTCGGATTTGCGCGGGCGCACCACCGAGAGGGTCAAAGTAGTCCCCGGCTTGCCCTCCAGCAGCAGACGAATGACGGCCAGCGACAACTCGCGCGTAGACTGGTCACCGATGGACTCAATCACATCGCCGTCCGCAATATGCTCTTTGTCGGCAGCCGATCCTGGCAGGACGCTGACCACAATGGCGTAGCCATAGCGCTTGGAGACGGTTATGCCCACCTGCGCCACGCCCGTCGACGGACGCTCCTTGTAGATGGTGTATTCGGCCGGGGTCATGTAGCTTGAGTCTGCATCCAGCGACTCGAGCAGGCCGTGCAGCGCGCCGGTGGTTACGTCGTTGATGTTGGGCTCGGTCACATATTCGGTCTGAATCTTATTCAGCACCTGCCGGTAAACGACCATCTGGCGGTAGGCGCCATCCTGCTGGCCGCCGGCGTGTACACCAAGCCAGCCAAACTCGCCGAAGAGAAAGCCCAGGCCTAGTGCCGCAAAGATGGCTACGGAAAGAACAAAGACAAATCGCTGGAAGAATCGAGACACACTCACCACCGGGGCGGCCCTTGAGGGGAAACGGGCCGCTCAACCCTATAGACGCAATGATAACGCAAGGGGTGCGTGGCGCGTTACATTGTTCCGTTTTAGAGGGGAAAAACCCGGTCTGGACAGGAAATCGCCCTGCTCTTACTCGAAGAGGCTAAATTGTTATTTCTTTACGTTTTCCGGGATAGCTAGCTTTCCGCACACCGATTGGGTCATCTGCCGGACTGCCCGTGAAATCTCCGAATCATCTTCCATGAGCGAGGTAGCTGTATTCTGCATCCGTCGCACAGCAGCATAGTCGTTGGGGATTCTCCACTCCGCCGGCCTGGTGAGAGCCTTTGTAATAGACTCTTCGGTGATTTCCAGGTTGCTAGGATCGTATCTGTTGATTACGATTTCAAGTTTGGGGCTGCCGACTTTGGAGAGCCTTGAAATCAGACGATTTGAATTACGCAGTTCAGCAAGACCAACCTGTATGACTAGGTAGATGGTGGCGGATTCATCGAAAAGATGCGTATTATGCAGGTTGAGTTTCGATCCGGCGTCGACTATCACATAATCGAAGTTCTGGCGGGCTACTTTCAGCAGCTTATCGATGGCATCATCGGAGACAAACGTGGGGGCCAATTCACTGGGCGCCGCGAGTACGGATAACCCAGAGCCATGCGCGACCAGCAGGCCGGCGAGAATATGTGCATCGAGCTGGCTGGCATTTTGAAGCGCGTTTACAACCGAGTGTTGAGCCTTGATTCCCAGATTTATTGCCGCGCCTCCAAGCGGGAGATGGAGATCGATCAGCAGGGTCTTTTGCTTGGACTCCTGAGCCAGCGAGACAGCAAAATTGCAGGCCAGGGTGGTGACTCCGGAACCGCCTTTGGCGCTGAGAAATACGAGTAACCTGCCGTCTGCCTTCTTCGGCGTGCGAACTGCTACACGAAGGGTCGAGGCACGAACCAGCGCCTCCGCCATGATACCGGGGGCGAAGGGCAGAGTGAGAAACTCACGTGCGCCCGCGCGCATGGATCTGAGGAGCAGGTCCGGATCGACCTTTGCCGAATAGACCATTACGATTGCTAAGCCATGGGTACAGATGCTCTTTACCAGATCGAAGGCGTACTCTGGGTCACTGTCCAGGTCAACCATAACAGCGTCAAAGTCGCGATTTAGAGTCTGTGACGCATAGTCAAGGTTAGCAGGATAGGAATCGAACTCCTGAACATGGCCAGTCTGGCACTCGCCCAAAGCGATTGTTGCGGCGTTGCGGCGTTGCTTGTCCGGGCTGATGACCGCAACGGACAAGATGCCTGCGCCAGGGAAGGGAGAATCAACTATATCCATTACTCTGTCCATAGTCAGGCAGCTGGACCTATCCGGCGCCACGGATGCGGTCGTCTCCGTGCTATGAACGCCGATATGCGCGTCGGACCCAACGTACCGTTGGTTGCCCTTCCCGGACTGCTGCATCTTGGAATCACGCTCGCCAGCGCTCTTCCGGGAACCTTTCTGTGATACCGGTATTTCCTGCCCCATCGCCCTCACCCTCTGCCAACTATTCTATCCAAACGTGGTGTGAAACGGGACTTGAACAGAGGATTTGTGGGACGATTATCTATCTCTTTGGCTTCTGCGAACGACAAATCTGCGGAAATAGGCGAATTTCCAGGATTCCGGAGATGATCTTTGTGATAGTCAAGATCGTCTGAACATTTCTGAAAATATTGATAAACCCTTCACGGGCTATTGGCCCGCGTCCGTGCTGGAGACAGTTGGGAGGGTAAAAGTACGCTGATACGGGAAGATCTTTAGGAAAAACAGTCGTGGATTGCCCTTGCGGCGCACAAGCATAGCCAGAACAGGCCTTTCTTCGCCGGCTATGGACCTCGCTTCTCGTCCGAAAAAAACAGTTTTCTCACCCGAAGATGCTGCCCCCCTTTTTCTTATCCGGGATAGCTGTCTGGCCGCTAACGGCTTTGGTCATCTGCCGGATTGCCCGTGAAATCTCCGAGTCATCTTGCATGAGCGAGGTAGCTGTGTTCTGCATCCGCCGCACTGCGGCGTAGTTATTGGGAATCTTCCACTCCGCCTGCCTGGTGAGAGCTATAGTAACATGCGCTTCATCAATTTCCGGTCTGCGATGGTTGTATCGGTTGATCACGATTTCAAGTTTGGGGCTGCCCTTAGCGGAGAGCAGTGAAATCAGGCGATTTGAGTTACGCAGTTCGGGAACACCAATCTGCGTGATCAGGTAAATGGTCGTAGATTCGTCGAAGAGATGGGTATGCTGCAGGTCGAGTCTCGATCCCGCATCGACAACTACATAATCAAATTCCCGGCACGCAACTTCCAGCAGTGTGTTGACGGCGTCATCGGAGAAATGCCCGATAGCCAGTTCACTGGGTGCCGAGAGTACGGATAGCCCGGAACTATGCTGTACCAACATGGTGGAGAGAAAACTTGAGTCGAGCCGGTTGAAATTCTGAAGCGCATCTACGGTCGAGTATCGAGCCTTGATTCCGAGGTCGATCGCCGCATCTCCAAGTGGGAGATTTAGATCGATCAGCAGGGTCTTTTGTTTGGACTCCTGAGCCAGCGAGACAGCAAAATTGCAGGCCAGGGTAGTGACTCCGGAACCACCTTTGGCGCTGAGAAATACGAGTAACCTGCCGCCCGATTCTTTCGGAGAGCCAACTGTCGAACGAAGGGTCGAGGCCCGAACCAGAGCCTCGGCCATTAAGCGGTGGACGAAGGGCAGAGCGAGGAACTCGCGCGCTCCCGCGCGCATGGATCTGATCAGCAGGTCCGAATTGGCCTTTGCCGAATAGACCATTACGATTGCCAAGCCATGCTTACAGATGCTCTCCACCAGATCGAGGGCATATTGTGGATTGCTGTCCAGGTCAACGATGACGACATCGAAGTCATGCCCTAGCATCCGCGACACATCTCTGAGGCCGTCATAGTAGGAAGTGAACTCCCGGATTGGTCCGCTCTTGCATTGTCTCAGAGCGCTGGTTGCGGCGTTGCGGCGTTGCTCGTCCGGGCCGATGACCGCGATAGACAAGTCGCCGGTGCTGATCGGGATATCGGATATCTGGCTTGAGGTCGACATGGCGAGATAGCTACTCTAAAATGCATGGTACACCACCGCAGGTCAACGTGCACCTAGAGCGCAAGGGGCGCGCGGCGCGTTTTATTGTTCCGTTTTAGAGGGGAAAAACCCGAATCGGACGGGGAAATATGCCCTTTTCTCATTCGAAGAAGCTAAACTTCTTTTTCTTTTCAGGAATCGGCGACTGGCCACAAACTGATCGGGTCATCTGCCGGATTGCCCGTGAAATCGACGAATCTTGTTCGGTGAGTGGGGTAGCCGTGCTCTGCATCTGGCGCACAGCGACGTAGTTATTGGGAATTTTCCATTGCGCGGGCCGGGAGAGAACCTTGGTAATATGCTCTTCATCGATTTCCTGAGAGCGAGGGTTGTAGCGATTGATCACGATTTCGAGTTTGGGGCTGCCCTCAGCGGAGAGCTGCGCAATCAGGCGATGGGAGTTGCGCAGTTCAGGAATGCCAACCTGCGTGACCAGGTAGACGGTAGCGGATTCATCAAAGAGATGTTTGCGCTGCATGTCAAGCCTCGAGCCGGCGTCCACCACTACATAATCGAAGTCCTCGCAAGCCACTTCCAGCAACTTGTCAATCACATCGGCGGAGACAAACGTGGGCGCCAATTCACTGGGCGCGGCGAGCACATATAATCCCGAACTGTGCTGCACAAGCAAGCCGGAAAGTAAATGCGAATCGAGCCGGCTGGAATTCTGAAATGCGGTGACAATTGTGTATTCAGCCTTGATTCCGAGGTTGATGGCTGCGTCTCCCAGAGGGAGATTGAGATCGATCAACAGGGTTTTTTGCCGGGATTCCTGAGCCAGCGATACCGCAAAATTGCAGGCCAGCGTGGTGGCTCCAGAACCGCCCTTGGCGCTGAGAAATACGAGTAGCCTGCCGCTCGCTTTTTTCGGAGGGCGAAGCGCCACGCGCAGGGCAGAGGCCCGAACCAGTGCCTCGGCCATGGCGCCTGGGGCAAAGGGTATAGTGAGAAACTCACGAGCTCCCACACGCATACAGCGGACCAGAAGGTCTGGGTCGGCCTGCTCCGAATAGACGATTACGGCTGCCTGGCCGCTGGTGCTAATGCTTTCTACCAGATTGAGGGCATACTCCGGATCACTGTCCAGGTCAACGAGAACGACGTCGTAGTTATTTCCCAGTACTCGCGATACATCATCAAGGTTGGGAGGGTAGGAAATGAACTCCCGGATGGGACCGTTATGACATTCACCCAAAGCGTTGATTGCTTCGGTACGGCGATGCATATCCGGGCTGATGACCGCAGTGGACAATATGCCCGCGCTAAGACTATGGGAATCAGTAATCTGTACAGGGGCGGACATATCGATATAGCTGCTCCAAAATGCGTGGTATACCACTGCGGGTCAATGTGGAAGGATCAAAGACAGATCGAGAGGAAATACGACAACAAACTACCAGAGCGATCCTTGGGGAGAGGCCGCTATAAGTTATAGATGCAGTGATAGCGCAATAGGTGCGAGTTTTTCTTACGCATGTTTAGAGAGGAATCAGAGGCAATAACCGCGCGGGTAGGAACAAACGCAATGTTCTTATCCGAAGAGACTAAACTTCTTCTTCGTTTCAGGAATAGCGGGCTTTCCGCAAACGGATCTGCTCATCCGCTGGATAGACCGCGATATTTGCGAGTCTTCATCGGTGAGCGGAGTCGCCGTGTTCTGCATCTGCCGCACAGCAGCATAGTTGTTGGGAATCTTCCACGTCACCGGCCTGTTTAGAGCTTTGGCGATATGTGCCTCATCAATTTCCGTGCTGTAAGGGTCGAAGCGGTTGATTACGATTTCAAGTTTGGGGCTGCCCTTGGCGGAAAGTTGAACAATCAGGCGATGGGAGTTGCGCAGTTCGGGAATGCCGACCTGCGTGACCAGGTAGACGGTGGCGGATTCATCAAAGAGATGTTTGCGTTGCATATCAAGTCTCGAGCCGGCGTCCACCACTACATAATCGAAGTCCTGGCAGGCCACTTCCAGCAATTTGTCAATTACCTCAGCGGAAACGAACGTGGGAGCCAATTCACTGGGTGCGGCAAGCACAAATAATCCCGAGCTGTGCTGCACCAGCAAGCCGGAAAGGAGTTGCGAATCGAGGCGGCTGGAATTCTGGAATGCGGTGACGATTGTGTATTCAGCCTTGATTCCGAGGTTGATGGCCGCGTCTCCCAGAGGGAGATTGAGATCGATCAACAGGGTTTTTTGCCGGGATTCCTGGGCCAGCGATACCGCAAAATTGCAGGCCAGCGTGGTGGCACCGGAACCGCCTTTGGCGCTGAGAAATACGAGCAGCCTGCCATTCGTCTTTTTTGAAGGCCGAAGTGCCAAGCGCAGGGCCGAAACTCGAACCAGAGCCTCAGAGATTTCTTCCCTGTCGAAGGGCAGCATGAGATACTCGCGGGCGCCGGCGCGTATGCAGCGGACCAACAGGTCCGGGTCGGCCTGCGCCGAATAGACAATTGCGGTTGCCAGATCGAGTGTGCAAATGCTCTCCACCAGATCGAGGGCATACTCCGGATCACTGTCCAGGTCAACGAGAACGACGTCGAAGTTATTTCCCAGCATTTGCGATACATCGTTGAGGTCTGGAGGGTAGGAAATGAACTCCCGGATGGTACCGTTTTGACATTCGCCCAAAGCGATTGTTGCAGCGCCGCGGCGTTGCTCGTCGGGGCTGATTACGGCGATAGACAAGCAGCCTGTGCTTATCATGGGAACGGGAATCTGGATAGCGGATGACATGGCGAGGTTGCTGCTCCCGGTTGCGTGATCCCAGGCGATAAGAGCTTGCAGACCCAGGAACCTTAACGACGTCTCATTTGAGTTATCGGCGGCAGAGAGGAATGCGTTATAGCCTATTGAGAATTTGTTCGCGGAAGGCGGCGCGCCTAACAAATACGCAAGGTGCATCTTCTTGAGGGGGGAAGACTATCTCAGGAGGAGCGTACCATATCTTGACACGATATCCCAGTTTCAGCATACTGAGAGAGAAGTCATTTTGCGCAACAGAGGACCTTTATGCGAGAAGCAGCTCCGCAAGGCACCTACAAAGTTCAGGCTCTGGACCGGGCATTTGCCGTGCTGGATTTGCTGGGAGAGAGCGGTACGCCACTGGGCCTGGCGCAAGTTGCCACGTCGCTGCAGTTGCACAAGAGCACTGCGCACCGCTTCCTGATGGTGTTGGAGAAGCATCGCATGGTGGAACGCACCGCGGGCGGCAAATTCCGCCTGGGGCTGAGGCTCTTTGATTTAGGCAATCGCGCTATCGAGCAATATGATCTGCGCGAGCGGGCACAACCGCACCTGAGGCGCCTGGTGGCCGAGACCGAGGAGACGGCGCACCTGTGCATACTGGAGGGCGCGCACGTGATTTATATCGACAAAATAGAGCCGGCGCGCTCGGTACGCATGATTACCCGCATAGGCGCCAGCAACCCGGTGCATTGCACTTCAGTGGGCAAAGCGATGCTGGCGTTTCTGCCCGAGGAACGAATCACAGATATTCTGGGCCGTATTCGCTTTGAGCGGTATACAAATCACACTATTTCGACGGGTGAGGCCCTGCGCGCGGAGATCGAGAAGACGCGCCGCCGCGGCTATGCCGTGGACGACGAGGAGTTCGAGGAGGGCCTGCGCTGCATTGCTGTGCCAGTGCTGGATGCGCAGCGGCTGCCGGTGGCGGCGGTTAGCGTCTCCGGACCGTCGTTCCGCGTGACGGCGCAGAAGCTGCCCGCGATTGCCAACCACCTGCTGCAGTGTGTGCGGGGCATCTCAGTGGATATGGGGTTCGTCCCCAGCGGCCGGGGCAACCGCGCCGTGTGGCCGGCCTAGCCTACGGTCTGCCAAGGCCCGTTATCTCTGATACACTAATTCATGTTTGGTATGCAAAATTCATCAGGGGACGTAGCTCAGTTTGGTTAGAGCGCTGCCCTGTCACGGCAGAGGTCGCGAGTTCGAGTCTCGTCGTCCCCGCCATATATT
This sequence comes from uncultured Acidobacteriaceae bacterium, assembly GCA_963840985.1. GTDB lineage: Bacteria > Acidobacteriota > Terriglobia > Terriglobales > Acidobacteriaceae > Telmatobacter. The sequence goes on along the minus strand of CAWJDN010000141.1, from coordinate 10,198 downwards.
CCTTAGGACTGAGGAGTGTAGGGCAATCAAAGTGACAGTCAATCTCATCTGGATCTTCAAAGATTTCTCAAGCCCTCAAAATTAATCCCCAGGAATTTGCATCAAGCGGGTATCTGCTGCGCTCACGCGGCGATTCCTGAACCCGCATTCGCGTGCGCCGATGCATGGTTGCGTCGTCTATGGTAGAACTATCCTGATTTATCGGGAGAAAGCATGGAAGAGACGGGTCAGTTTCCGCATCGGCGGTGGAATCCCCTGCGGCAGTCCTGGGTGCTGGTTTCGCCGCACCGCGCTCAACGTCCCTGGCAGGGAGAGGTGGGCCAGCAGGCCGCGCCCTCGGAGGTCGCTTACGATCCCCAGTGCTATCTGTGTCCCGGCAACCAGCGGGCGGGCGGGGCCGCAAACCCGGCCTATGAAGGCGTCTTCTCGTTTGTCAACGATTATGCGGCTTTGCTGCCGGATTCTCCGTCCGTGATTGAGTCGCCGGCCTCGCCGCTGCTGGTGGCCGAGCCCGCACGCGGCCTGTGCAAGGTGCTTTGCTTCCATCCCAACCACAGCCTAACCCTGGCTCGCATGACCCGCGCGGAGATTCGCCGCGTGGTGGACGCCTGGACGCAGGAATACAAGGAAATTGCGAGCCTGGGCTGGATCGAGTACGTGCAGATCTTTGAAAACCGCGGAGCCATGATGGGCGCCAGCAACCCGCATCCTCACTGCCAGATCTGGTCCACCGACTTTGTGCCCGACGAACCGGCCGCCGAGACCCAGGCCCAGCGCGAACACCTGGCTCGCAACGGCCGTTGTTTGCTATGCGATTACCTGGCCGCCGAGAGCGCCGCACAGGAACGGGTGATCTTCCAGAACGAGCACTTCACGGCCCTGGTTCCGTGGTGGGCTATCTGGCCCTTCGAGGTGCTTGTAGTCAGCCGCCGCCATCTTGGAGCGCTGCCGGAACTGAACATGGACGAGCGAGAGGGGCTGGCTGACGCACTGAAACGGCTGACCACCCGCTTCGACAATCTCTTCCAGAGCAGCTTTCCGTATACGATGGGCTTCCATCAGAGTCCGGTGGACAAAAAAGAGCATCCGGAATGGCACTTCCACGCGCATTTCTATCCTCCGCTTCTGCGCTCGGCCACGGTGCGTAAGTTTATGGTGGGCTTCGAGATGCTGGGAATGCCGCAGCGGGACATCACCCCCGAGGCCGCGGCCCAACGTCTGCGCGCCTGCCCGGAAGAGCACTTCTGGCCCAGGGGTTGAGAGCCGACCCGGCATTACTACCGGATGCGCGCCAGCTCTTCACAGTTTGCGGAAACTCATGCTGCCCCGGCTCTTGTACAATTGGCGCAATCATGGAGACTGGCTTTTACCCGGCGCGAGTGCGACCTGCGCACGGGCATGGATGGATCGGATTGAGGAGAACAGGGCAAATGGCAGAGGCAAATAAGACTGGGGCTGTGGGAGAAAAGATTCTCCTGCGGGATGGAAGTTGCACGGTGACCATCCTCCCCAACCTCGGCGGCAAGATCGCTTCCATTATGGTGAACGGCCGCGAGCTGCTGCAGACGCCGCTGGCCGCATACGCGCCACGCACCCAAACCATGGCCTTCGATGCGGGCGACGCCAGCGGCTGGGACGAGTGCCTGCCCTCGGTGGCCGGCTGCACAGTGGATACCGCCGACGGCCCGGTTGCCGTTCCCGATCACGGCGACCTGTGGCGGGTGGCGTGGACAGAAGAGGGAAGTGGACATAAAGAGCCTGGAGCAGGAGTTGCGCGGGGAGGGTCGGTAACCCTTCGCGGAGAGTGTTTCTCCCTGCCGTTGATGCTGGAGCGGACGCTGCTGCTGACCGAGAAGGGCAAGGGATGGCGACTGAACCTCGACTACACGGTGACCAACACCGGCGGATCGACTGTTCCGTGGGCATGGTCGGCGCATCCCTCATTCGCGGCTGAAGCGGGAGACAAGATTGTCTTGCCGGAGTCCATTCACGAATTGCGACTGGAGGGTTCCGGCGGCGGACGGCTGGGGCAGGCCGGTAAGCAGATCGCATGGCCCAACGTCAAGCTAGGCATGCTAGGAAAGACCGATCTGAGCCTGGTTGAACCGCCCAAGTCGGGCATCGGTGACAAGCTCTTCGCGGGGCCGTTGTCCGCCAAGGAAAACTGGTGCGCGCTGGAGCGGCCCAAGGCGGGTGTGCGCATCAAAGTCGGTTTTGACCCGGCGGCGACACCCTACCTCGGGCTCTGGATCTGCTCCGGAGGCTGGCCGGAGAGAAAAGGTCCGAAACAAATGTGCGTCGCGATGGAGCCTGCAACTGCTCCCGTGGACTCATTGGCGGTAACCGGGCCATGGTCTCGCGAGCTATCTCCTGGGCAATCCGAATTCTGGACGATGACTGTCGATCTTCAAACCCTTTAGAAAGAGAATTACAATGCATGATCCTGCCGTATTCCGTTCCATGCACCTTGCCCGCTACCAGGCCGAGCCAGCTATCTTTGCCGCGCCGGGTCGCGTCAACCTGATCGGCGAACACACAGATTATGCCGAGGGCTTTGTGATGCCCGCGGCCATCAACTTCGCCACACTGGCTGGCATATCGTCGCGCACGGACGGCAAGATCGCCATCTATTCGGAGAATTATGGCGAGGAGCGGGTCTATGAGGCTGCATCGCTTCCGGCCAAGGGCAGCAAGCACTGGAGCGACTACCCGATGGGCGTGGTCTCCATTCTCGCTGGGGAGGGCCATAAGATTCCCGGATTCAGTCTGAGCATTTGGAGCGACGTTCCGCTGGGTTCGGGGCTATCAAGCTCGGCTGCCATCGAGGTGGCTACGGCGCTTGCAGTTCTCTCGCTCATCGGCGCGAGTTATCCGCCGCCGGTGCTGGCGCGGCTCTGCCAGCGCGCGGAGAACGAGTTTGTGGGCGCCAATTGCGGCATCATGGACCAGTTCATCTCCGCCAACGGCAAAGAGAACCACGCCATGCTACTGGATTGCCGCGATTTGAGCATTCAGTTGGCGCCGATTCCGGCCAACGTGGCGCTGGTTATTGCCAATACCATGGTCAAACACTCGGTCGCGGGCGGCGACTATCCCACCCGCCGCGCAGAATCCGAGGCCGCCTGCGCGGTCATCAATAGCCACCGCGGACACGTGCCTTTCTTGCGCGATGCGACGCTCGAGGATCTGGATAAATGGGGCAATGAGATGGCGCCTAAATCCCTGCTGCGCGCTCGCCATGTGATCAGCGAAAACCTGCGCACGGTGGCCGCCGCCAAGGCACTGCTCAAGGGTGATATGAAAGAACTGGGCCGGCTGATGTCCGAGGCGCACCACAGCTACAGCAAGGACTTCGAGGGGAGTTGCGCGGAGGCCGACACCATGGTGGAGCTGGCGAATGAGTTGCCGGGGCTGATTGGCGCGCGGCTTACGGGCGGAGGCTTCGGCGGCTGCACCATCAATTTGGTTGAGCAGAGCCAGGCTGCGGCCTTTGCCAAGGAACTAGGACGCCGCTACGCGGCCAAAACCGGCATCCAGCCGCAGATTCACATCTGCCACGCCTCGGGGGGCGCTCACAAGGTGTCGTAGCGCGCAACTCGGACAGATTCGTTGTGGCTCCGGAAGAGCAACGGAAGGCCGGGGAAAAGCAACAGGGATTAGGCACTTCTTTCAAAAGAAACGGAGAAAAATTACATGGCAACGCAAACCAAACCAGCGGCGTCAAGCGCGCCCAACTACACCATTCCGTTCATCATCGTCACGGCGCTATTCGGAATATTTGGATTTCTGACCAGCCTCAACAACCAGTTAGTGGGCAAGCTGAAAGAGATCTTTCATCTACCCTACGGGCCTTCGATGCTGGCGACATCGGCATGGTTTTTTGCTTACCTTGTTTTCTCAGTTCCCAGCGGCAAGCTGATCGAGAAAGTCGGTTACAAGCGCACCATGGTGATCTCGCTCTTCGTGATGATGGTGGGCGCATTGTTGTTTGTCCCGGCGGCCAATCATGTTAGCTTCCCCTTGACGCTTACAGCGATCTTTGTGCTGGCCTCCGGCGTTTGCGCTTTGCAGACATCGGCCAACCCATATGTTGCGATTCTTGGCCCTGAGACGAGCGCATCGGCGCGGCTGAATCTGGCGCAGGCTTTCAACTCCGGCGCTTCGGCAGTGGCCGGCTGGTTTGCCGCTACGTTCATTCTGGCCGATACCAGCAAGGTATCCGATGCTGCTAGCCAAGCTCATATGTTGCAGATGCCATACGTGTATATCGCCACTGGGTTATTGGTACTGGGTATTACGGTGATGTTCCTGCACTTGCCGGCGGTAACCTCGGCGCGGCCTACAAAAGACTCTCCGTTGCCTGGCCGCAGCATCTGGAGCTTCTCGCATACGGTGCTGGGCATGGTGGGTATCTTTTTTTATGTCGGCGTAGAAATCGCCCTTGCCGCGATTTGCATCCAGTACTGCAAGGAGCAGGGAATCAGCAATCTGGAAACGGCTGGAATTCTTGTTACGGTCTACTACTTGTTGATTATGGCTGGCCGCTTTGTGGGAAGCGCGCTGATGAGCGTGATCAAGGCTGAGAAGATGCTCGTCGTTCTGGGCATCTTTGGTGTAGTGCTGATGTTGGTCTCGATGTTCACAACCGGACAAGTCGCCATCTGGAGCCTGGTGCTCTGCGGCCTGGCCAACTCCATCATGTATCCGACCATCTTCGCCTTGGGCATCGCCGAGCTCGGACCGATGACCAGCAAGGGTTCGGGAGTGATCACTATCGGCAACGTCGGTGGAGCGGTGATTCCACCGCTCTTCGGCTTCCTGGCAGACAAGGTAGGGATTCAGTACGCATTTGTTTTGCCAATCATCTGTTACGTGTTCATCGCCTATTATGGGTTCTCGGGGTACAAGCCCACACACGCGGTCAAGGCGTAGGTGAGGGTTTGCTGACGGTTCCAGGGCCTTCCGGCTTTCATCGGAGGGCCTTTGCTTTTCCGCTCATCCCTGCTGCAAGCATGTGTTTGCTGATTTCCGAGTTTGCGGCATACAATTTTTCTGAAATCGTTTTCAGGAAGGCCACCATGCGCATTGTTGCTTTGATCTCTACCGTTGTTTTTGCTCTGGCATCTCTCACCGCCGCATCGCAGACAACTGTTGCAGCGAAGGCTCCGGCTACGATACATCGGATTCCACGGCAGGTGGTGGCGCAGACGCCGCCCATGGGCTGGAACAGTTGGAACTTCTTCTTCGAGAAGGTCACTGACCAGGACATCCGCAACGCCGCCGACCAGCTTGTCGCCAGCGGCATGAGAGACGCCGGATACGTCTACGTCAACATCGACGACACGTGGGAGGGGCAGCGCGACGCGGATGGCGTGCTGCACGCCAACGCAAAGTTTCCCGACATGAAGGCACTGGCCGACTACGTCCACTCCAAGGGCCTGAAGATCGGTATCTACTCCGGCCCCGGCCCCAAAACCTGCGCTGGATATGTGGGCTCGCTGGATCACGAAGCCCAGGACGCACAGCTATACGCCCAATGGGGCATTGACTACCTCAAGTACGACCTGTGCTACTTCATTCCCGATGTGATGCAAAAGCAGGCGCCCGACGACAAGGCCGCGCAGATGCGGATGATGATCGCCGCTTACGCCAAAATGGACAAGGCTCTCAAGGCGACTGGACGGCCCATCGTTTTTTCGTTCTGCCAATACGGATGGGACGCGGTATGGGAGTGGGCTCCGTCGGTGGGCGGCAACCTATGGAGGACGACGGGCGACATCACTCCTAACTGGGACCGCATCTACGCCATCGCCAGCCAGCAGGCAGGCCTGGAAAGTTACGCCGGCCCCGGACACTGGAATGATCCAGACATGCTCGAAGTTGGCAATGGAAAGCTGACGCTCGCAGAGAACCGCTCTCATTTCTCTCTGTGGGCCATGCTCGCCGCGCCTCTTCTGGCGGGCAACGACCTGCCCAACATGAAGCCGGAGATCAAGGCTATCCTCACCAACCGCGACGTCATCGCCATCGATCAGGACAAGTTAGGCAAGCAGGGAAGCCGCGTTTACAGCGAAGGCGAAGTGGATGTGTGGAAACGGCCTCTGGCAGGCGGCGCGGTGGCCATCGCCGTCGTTAATGCCGGCGACAACCGCTACTCCACTCACCCCTTCCACTTGAGCCTGGCTAAACTCGGCATGCACGGCCCGCAGGCCGGCAAGGATTTATGGACCGGCGAGACAATCAAGCTCCGCGAAGGCCAGCCCCTCGAACTGGCCAGCCACGACGTCCTGCTGGTTCGCATCGACGCGCCAAAATAGTTTCAAACCATTGGGTCACACGCGCAGCAAGTCACCGCAGATGAGGATCGCCGATTGCATGAAAGTTAGTGGTGGCGGGAGGCAGGATCGAACTGCCGACCTACGGGTTATGAATCCGTCGCTCTAACCATCTGAGCTACCCCGCCGGAAGAGGCAAATCAGGCGCGGGCCGAGGAGACCCTGCCGGGGAGTGGGCGAATACGGAATCCGCGCACATTGCCCTGTCGGCGTGGTTCTTCGCTCGTTTGGGTCGCCGGTCTGGACGTGATGTATGGAGCATCGTCGCCTGCGGCATCGTTGCTGCTATTGCCATCTTGTTCTGGTCGGTCATGACTCAGAGACCCGGTGACAAAGGCATCTGGATGATGGGGATCGGTTGGAGGGGCTGGAAAATCGGCGTCGACCAGATCCTGCAAGCGGCCGTGCCGTTGGCTTTCGGAGTCTGGCGCTCCGGCAGTTCCGAATGAACCGATACGCCGGCAACTCGCCTGGTCCAGCAGCACCTTGATCCTGATGTTCTTATAGAACACCGTGCTTTTCGGATCATGGGCCTGGAGAGCGATCTGGCCGTGCGAAGCGCCGTTAGGCGGCTGCGGAGCGAGGGAGAGCGGCTAATGAATTGCCGAAGAGAATGCGGCTGAGCCGCATGGCACGAACAAAAAAAGCCGCCTCATGGGCGGCTTGTGCAGTAGGCCGTTAGCTCGTCTTTTCACGGAACCAATCGTTTCCACGACCGTTTCCATTTCCAATCCTGGGCAATCGTTTCCAAAAGCTGATGCCGCAAGTCGTTTGTTTTCATCGGCTCAAAAGAGCGGGCGAAGGGACTCGAACCCTCGACATCCAGCTTGGGAAGCTACGCCTCTACCAACTGAGCTACGCCCGCATTCGACCGAAACGTCACGGAACCTGCCCGCCTGGACCGCCGGTCGGCCACTGGCTCAAGTATCCCAGATTCCAGGACCGGAATCAACCTGCGGCGCTTGTCGAACGCTACGGACCTGTCCGCCCCGGGGGTGGATTAATTCCGAGCTCCGTCGGCCTGGCGCCGATCCGAGGATGGTCCAGTTGGGCCTTGCGTCAGGCGTGATTTGCCGATGGGCCGGCAGCCAGGAATTCCCAAACTCGGCGGTTCATTTGCGACTTAATTCCGGCGCGGCCCTGGGACGCGGCTTGTTCTGGATTAAACTGTTCCGATTGCTTCGACGCCATCCCACTACCATGCAAGGCACCCTCAGATGACGCGGCACGACGGCAGACGGAACGACGAACTGCGGCCTATCAAGATCAAGCGGCGGTACACCCGCACAGCGCCGGGAAGCGTGCTGTTGCAGGCCGGCCGCACGACGGTGCTGGTGTACGGCCAGCGTCGAGCCGCAGGTTCCGCCTTGGATGAAGGGCCAGGGACGCGGCTGGGTCACCGCCGAGTACAGCATGCTCCCCGGCAGCACCAGCCCACGCAAGGTGCGCGACCGCGGCGGCAAGATCGACGGCCGCACGACCGAAATTCAACGACTCATCGGCCGCAGCCTGCGGGCTGTGATCGACCTCGAAGCGCTCGGCGAGCGCTCGATCACCATCGATTGCGATGTGCTCGAAGCCGACGGCGGCACGCGCACGGCCAGCATCACCGGCGCCTGATCGCCCTGGTCGACGCGCTGCACAGCCTCAAGGGCCAACTCGATCCGGCGCACATCCGCTGCGCGACAGCGTGGCGGCCGTGAGCGTGGGCATCGTCGAGGGCCGGCCGGTGCTCGATCTCGACTATCACGAAGACGTGGCGGCCGACGTCGACATGAACGTCGTAATGACCGGCGGCGGCCGATTCGTGGAAGTGCAGGGGACCGGCGAAGAGGCCACGTTCGACGACCAGGAATTGGCGGCCATGCTCAAGCTGGCTCGCGGCGGCATCAAGCACCTGGTCGAGATCCAGAAAGCGGCGCTGGGCAAAAGCTGGCCGTTCTAGCGCGGGCCGTCGATGCGCAGCCAGCAAAACCGCTTCGCCCTGCGAATCATCGACCAGGCTGCGGCCAGGGTGAAAAGGTCTTATTGCTGGCGGGTTGATGCGACATCGCCTTGAGAGTGCAGTAAGCCTCCGCAAAATCGTAGTCCCCGCCCCATGCGCCTTGCTCCTGATAATAGGTGGCACGCAAGAATCCCGGCATCTCCTCTTTCGCTTCACCTGCGGGCATGGCGAGTGCCACGATCATATCGGACCAGCCTAGAACCATGGCCGCCGCCGGTTTCGCGTCGTGCTCGCAATGAAAAATCCAGCGGTTGGCTTTCCACCATGACCGCTCATCATCACCCGGTGGATACCCGAGGTATGCCAAGGCGGCGAGCAGGAGCCCCTGATGAACCCGCAGGCGATTTTCGCGGTCGATCAGACACGTGAGCGGCATGGCGCCGTGCATCGTCGTCCGGGAGCAAGGCCAAGGCGGTTGGGAGCGCGTCGTACAGCACAAGTGATCGAATATTGACCCGTTCATTGCCGTCACGGATATACGGATCCAAAAAACAGTGGTGTTCCCAACGTGGCTCCAGCGGGCCTAAGTATTGCTCGATTAATTTGGCGTTGGGATCGAACGTAACAAAGCGAAGTCCCGCCACTTCGATTGCCAATCGCCCGCCATGCACGTCCTGGATCGAGTTGCCTTGGATTATTGGAAAGACCCTCGCGACAAAGTAAGGGTCGAGCAGGTAGGTCAGCAGTAATATCTGCCAGCCCACGATCGGCACGGCAAGAAACAGCCGGGCCCGACGGCTACGGCAAAACACCAAAATGCTCGACCATGTTGCACCGCCGCCTAGCACGAACCAGCTCGCGAGAGCCACCGGCCACGCGTAACGCAGGGTGATAGCCGCGAGGGCGATGCAAACCAGGGCTACAGCGAGCGCCAGCCAATAGGGCTTCTAGCGAGCCAGCGTAAAAAGTGCGGCATGCGTTATTTTTGCTCTTTGGGTGCCGTTGCCGGCTTGTTGGCCGCCCAGCGGATACCTTCGAGAATGTGCTGTCGAACGAAGGGGGTGCTCAGCGATCGCAGGTCGTGTCCGAATTCGGAATAGAAGAAGCGTCCCCCCGCCGCCGGTTCATGGGTCCAGGCGATGGGATGATCCTTGCCCATGGGTTTGCCGTTGCGGGCCTTGAACCAGTCGCGCACCGGCTCGTAAGTGCTCTCGTCCACGCGCATGACACTCGGAACCCCGGCAGTCCGGTGACCGGCCGGTCGTGGTTGGTCCAGTCAGCTTCGCACCAGAACTCGGCGGGCTGCCCCTTCACGACGGGATGATCTTTGGCCGCCGGATCGACGGTGATCTTCGCTTTGCTGAAATCGGAATCGCTATTGAAGTCACAGCCGCCGAGCTGGTTCAACCATGGCCATTTCTGCTGATGCACCAGCACTGCGTGCAGGCCGACGATACCTTTGTTGCCTTTGGCAAACCATTGCTCCACCGCTTGGCGCTGCTCCAGGGGAAGGACCAGATCGAGTTCGTTGGCGTTGTTCAGAATCAGTACGTCGTAGCGGCTGAGTTCCGCGGGCCGCAGGTCTTTCCAATGCTCTGTGACGTCCACATCAATGCCGTTGTCGTGGCCGAGCAGCACCAGCCAACGATTGATCTTGGGAATATCAGGGTGCCGGTAGTAACCGGTATTGGAATAGACGAGCACTGTGAGGCCGGTGCTCTTCGAAATGTCGGGTTTCGGCTCGTGGGCCGAGGCGACGCTGCGGAGCAGAAGAAGCGAGGCAATGAGGCAAAAGACGGTTTTCATGGTACCTTTTCACGTTGGATGCGATTTCAGTCCCTGACGATTCGGTAGTCGGTGACTTTCGACTGCCCATCAAGGCGGAAGACAAGCCACTCCGAATCAATGCTTATGAATC
>CAWJDN010000140.1:0-14867 GCA_963840985.1 uncultured Acidobacteriaceae bacterium | reverse complement strand
TCGCCGAGTCGCTCGCCGTCGAAAACAAACCCGCCTCCGCCAGCTTCCTCGAAAAGATGAAGGACTTGTTCAACTAGGAAATAGGGAATAGATAAACTGACTTAGCTTTAGCTCTCCCACGGATTCACAACCGCCACCCCAGCCGCCACGAACGGCGCTGTATCGCGCGTTGCAACTGCAAATCCATGCACGGCGGCAATAGCGGCGATCTGACAGTCGGCCACGGAGATGGAATAGCCCTTCGCTGCTGCGCGGCTGCCCAAAAGAGCGAAAGCAATCGCCGCTTCCCGGTCAAAGGAAAGAAAGCGGCCCGCAAAAAGCTTCGTTAGCAACGTTTGCATGGCTACTTCCATGCCGCGCTTTCGTTTGCCCACGGGTAGAAGCGCGATACCTATCAGGATTTCTGCTAGATTTGTTGCAGTGAGGTAGAGCGTCTCCGGGTCTTGAGAGTCCAGCCATCGAAGCACAGCCGGATCGGCGAGCGGCTTCAACGGTTCCGAGATAACGTTGGTGTCGAGAACGATCATTCAAATTTTGCTGCTTCGATTGGCCTGCGATCGCGCTTGTAGTTGAGTTCGATGCCGCCATAGCGGCGTCCAAAGGCCGCCAACTCCGATCCGATCTTGAGGCGCGTTTTGGGAGTAACGGCTTCTTCGAGAATTACGCGAATCTCGGCCTCAGTGCTGCGCGCATTGCGCGCCGCGCGCAACTTAAGCGCGCGATGGACATTTTCCGGAAGATTGCGAACGGTGACGGCAGACATAAGATTGACTCCTCTCAACTATGCTATCAATGATAGCATATTGATTGCACAACCTGCAAGCCTCTGCCGCTCAAACCCAAACAGCACTTCGGTCTAAAATAGTATCCAGCCTCGCAGTTCGCGAAAGTGGCGGAATTGGCAGACGCACCAGACTTAGGATCTGGCGGAGCAATCCATGGGGGTTCGAGTCCCCCCTTTCGCACCAAAACCCCACCCGGCAACCCGGCCAACCGGCCCTCGCCACCCCCGCCGGAGTAATCTGGATACACCATGAGTCCATCCGCGCAGCCGCAAATGAACCTCGTCCAGAGCCCCGACTACCGCGAGTCCTACGCCAACAGCGTCCAGATCCGCGCCAGCGTCTGGGACATGCAACTGGTCTTCGGCCTGGCCTTCCCCGAGGCCCCCGACCAGATCACCATTCGCAACCATAGCGCGATATTTCTCAGCCCGCAGCAGGCCAAGGCTCTTTGGAACATGTTGGGGCAGCATCTTGCCCAGTACGAGCAGGCCTTTGGCGCGATCAACCTTGAGCCGCACGGCCACAGCTTCCCGCAGGGGCCCGTCAACTGATCACCTTGCGCTGGAGAAGTCTCATTCCGCGGCTGTACGCGCCCATCCCCGCCTGGATAATTTTTCTGGGCGTCTTCGCCGCGCTCTGCGCCAGCCACTGCACCCTGCTCCGCTTGCCCTACTACTGGGACGAGGCCGGCTACTACATTCCCGCTGCCTGGGACTTCTTCCGCACCGGCTCCCTGATTCCCCTCACCACCATGAACATCGCCCATCCGCCGCTGCCCAGCATCTACTTGGCGCTCTGCTGGAAGCTCTTCGGCTTCTCTCCCTTGGTCACGCGCCTGGCCGTGCTCGCAGTCGCCGCGCTCGGCCTCACGGCAGTTTGGCGTCTGGCCATGCGTCTCACCAACGTGCCCGCCGTCGCCCTCTGGACCGTCGTACTCACTGCCCTTTATCCGATTTGGTTTGCCCAAAGCACTCTGGCCCATGCCGACATCTTCGCCGCCGCCTGCGCTCTCTGGGGATTGGTCTACGTTTTGCCCGCCTACACTCTCGAGTCGCCCCGCAAACCCTGGCTCGCCGCTCTCTGGTTTGCTCTCGCCGCGCTCTCCAAGGAAACGGCCATTGCCATTCCGCTCACTCTGGCCGCCGTCAGTCTGGTCGAATGCCGCCGCGCCCAAGGAATGGCCCGCATCCGCCTCGCTCGCGAAGCCGCATGGCTCTCAAGCTGCGTGCTGCCGCTGGCTGCCTGGTTCGCCTTTCACTACCTCAAGACCGGCTACCTCTTCGGAGCTCCCGAGTGGCTGCGTTACAACGCCCAGGCCAACATCTCGTTCCCGCGCATCCTGGCCGCCTTCGAGCACCGCGTTCTGCATCTCACCGCGCACATGAACCTCTTTGTCCCCGTCGGCCTTGCCATCACATCACTGCTTCTCGCGCCGCGTCCCGTTACAGTCGGCTCTGAAAACAAAAACCACGTCCACCCCGCTCTCGCCCCCTCCGCCTTGCGCCGCATCTTCCTTTTGCTGCTGGTCAATGCCGTGCTCTACAGCGTACTGGGCGGCGCGCTGCTCACTCGCTACCTGCTGCCCCTCTACCCGCTGATGCTGTTCGTCGCCGTCACCACCTTCTATCGCCGCGTTCCTTACTGGCACGCGCTGGCCGCCTTCTCCGCCGCAGCCTTCGTTGCGGGAATCTTCATCAATCCCCCCTACGGCTTTGCCCCGGAAGACAACCTGACCTACGCCCGCGTCATCCACCTTCACCAGGCCGGCATCCAACAGCTCGATGCTCGCTACCCCGGCGCAACCGTGCTCTCCACCTGGCCGCTAAGTGACGCGCTTTCTCGCCCCGAGCTCGGCTATCTCAGCCAGCCCTACTCCGTCTATCTTGTCCCCGATTTCACCGCCGCCAGTCTCTCCTTCGCCGCCGAGGAGCCGGAAAAATACTCCGCCGCCCTGGTCTTCTCCACCAAGCTCGATCCGCATTCATCGATCTTCACTCTGGGCGCAACCAGCCGCGCAGCCGACGAACTCTACTTCGGCCTCCACCACGACCTGCCGCCGGAAGCAATCGCCCGCCAACTTCACGGCGACCTCGTCTGGCAGCAGCAGGACCACGGCCAATGGATCGCCCTCATCCGCTTCAACCGCCAGTTCGACGCGCGGCTGGAGTATGGAAATAATTTTCAATTGGCGTCGAGCAACGCCAGGTAGAGTCGAGAAAGTATCCTCTGACAGAGTCGGAGGCTTTATGGTGAGTGGCCCCTCAAAACGGTCTGTGCCGGAGTACTCCATGACGAAAGCAGCATGTCACCTGCGCCGTAGGCGCAATGGTTATTAGCCCCGCGCTTTAGCGTGGGGTGGGGTTGGCGAAATCAGAAATTGATTCGGAGTCCCGTAGGGACGGCGTTCATACCCCACACCTGAAATCGGGATGCATTGATCCGCGTCAATTTCCCGCTTTCCTCAGTACCGACAGCAGCCCCGTCACTTCCACGCCGCGCTCCGTCCGCAGGAATCCCTCTTCCAGCCTTCCGACGGCCAGCCCAGCCTTCGCCGCAACCTCGCGAACATGATCGTGATGATGCGTATACCTTCCTGAATCCGTCAGGTGAAATGGGTATTTCTTGCCGCGTTCCGCCGTGAAAGCAAACCATCCGCCCGGCTTGAGCCGCTTGGCCGCCAACGTCGCCACACGCTGTAGATCGCCGAAATAAACCAGGCAGTCGCAAGCGACAATCAGATCGAATTGGCCTTCCGTTTGATCGAGCCATTCGGTGATCTCCGCAATCTCCAGTTGGTCATAGATTTCGCGCTCCCGCGCAACCTCGATCATCTCCGGAGAGAGATCGATCCCCACCATGCACGCCGCGCGCTCCTTCAACCCCACGCCCGCCAGCCCCGTTCCGCAGCCAATATCGAGAATCTCAAGGCCCTTGGCATCACCAATCTCTGCTCGAATCAGCTCCTGAATGCGCTCTGGAGCCTGATAGCTCAGGTTGTCGCGCATCTTGGTGTCGTAGTGCGAGGAGAAGTCGTTGAAGATTTGCAGAATGCATTCGTCCGAGGCGCGCGGAGGCGGCGCTTCATCCTTCAAGGCCGTCAGAATATGGCGAATCGAAGCGTCTTCGGGCCGGGCTTTGAGATAATTCGCAAACGCATCCCGCGCCTCATCGCGCCGCCCAACAGCCTGTGCCGCAAAGCCCAAGGCATGCCACGTGTCCGCATTCTCCGGCGTCAGCTCCGTCACGCGTTTCAAACACAGGAATGTGCTCTCGGTATAGCCGTTTCCGCGAAGTTTGTCAGCCAGGCCGGTCAGCTCATCGGCAGTCAGTTCACGCGGCCGGACTCTCTCGCCATCGCCCCAGACAAGCAGGCCTGCCTCAATCCCCGCGTCTATCCAACCATCGATCTCCGCAGTTCGGCCCTCGGGCATCAGCGGCCCGGCCAATGCGCTAATCTCTTCCACGCTCCGGCTGCCATCGCAGAGTTCTGCGAGCAGCGCGCCCATCGCGTTCACTTCGTGCAGTTGATCGCGTACGGAATCGTACGCCAGATAGCCGCTCTCAACCGGCGACAGCCCCACGTCGGGGTTGATGACAGGATTCGACCTGGGCGCGCAAGCGGTCATTCTTTCCAGGCCTGCCGCTACTTGATGGTGCTGTTTGCGCCGCTGCTGTTCTTGATCGTGCTATTGCTGCTCTTGATCGTACTGTTGCTTTGCTTGATCTCGGCGTTGTTTTTGATGGCGCCGCTGTTCTTGATTGCGCCTTTGCTCTGGCCGCCCTTGGCGTCCTGGGCTTTGATATTACTCCGCTTGTCATCATTTACAGTCGAGCCGCCTTTTGTCCACGTCTGGGCCTTCATATTGGACTGGGACTTCATATGGGACTGGGACTGTGTCTGGGTTTTCGGGAAATGTGCCTTGTCCTCGGCTGCCAGGGACGCCGATCTCAGCAGGGGAGCCGCCGCAACCCCGGCAAGCAATATTCCCAGGAACTTGCGTCGATCTGGATCAACATGCGACAGCGCCGCGTCCATCTTAGCGGCCAATTCTTTTTCACTCATAAACACCTCCCGCGAAATCTAAAGGTCATAAACTGCGTACAACGGTAGCACAGATCATCTATTGCGCGTCAAGATGATAATTTGGATGGAAACGGTGTCCCCCGCCCCCTGTTCCCTATTATCCATCCCCTTCTCCCTCCCATCTGCTACACTCACTGCGACTTAAATCATGCTTTTCAAGGCTCACAGCGCGGCTGTCTACGGAATCGACGCCAACCTCATTGATGTCGAGGTTGACTACAGCGGCATCGTTGCGGAGAAGGACGTCTTCCACACCGTCGGCCTGCCCGACGCCGCCGTGCGCGAGAGCCGCGACCGCGTCCGTGCCGCCATTAAGAACTCCGGCTACCTGATTCCGCCCACCCATATCACCATCAACCTCGCCCCCGCCGACCTCAAGAAGGAAGGCTCCGGCTTCGATCTGCCCATCGCCGTTGGTATCCTCGGCGCTTATGGCGCGCTGAAAGCCACCGACCTGAGCCAGTTTCTATTAGTGGGCGAGCTAGGTCTCGACGGCAGCATGCGCGCAATTCCGGGTATGTTGCCCGTGGCCATCATGGCCCGCGAAAAGAATATCCCTAACCTCATCCTGCCCGCCGCCAACGCCGCAGAAGCCGCTGTAGTCGAGGGTGTCAACGTCTATCCTGCCTCCTCGCTCCTCGATGTGCTGGAGCTGCTCAATACCATGGTCGTCGGCGTAATTCAGCGCGAGCCCTATCGCGTCTCGACTGAGACTCTGCTCGGCGAGCTGCAACACTTCACCGTCGACTTCAAGGACGTGCGCGGCCAGCAGACGGCCAAGCGCGCCCTCGAAGTAGCCGCCGCCGGCAGCCATAACATTCTCATGATCGGCCCGCCCGGCTCCGGTAAAACCATGCTGGCCAAGCGCCTGCCCTCCATCCTCGCCCCGCTCTCATTCGAAGAGGCTCTGGAGACTACCAAGATTCACTCCGTCGCCGGCGTGCTCGACGCCGCACAAGGCCTCGTCACCCAGCGCCCCTTCCGCTCGCCCCACCATACCATCTCCGACGCTGGCCTCATCGGCGGCGGCATCATCCCTCGCCCCGGCGAGGTCTCGCTGGCCCACAACGGCCTGCTCTTTCTCGACGAGCTGCCGGAGTTTCCCCGCAACGTCCTCGAGGTCCTGCGCCAGCCTCTCGAAGACCACACTGTCACCATCGCGCGCGCCTCCATGTCGCTCAGTTTCCCCGCGCGCTTCATGCTCGCCGCAGCCATGAACCCCTGCCCCTGCGGCTTTTTCAACGACAAATCCCGCGAGTGCCAGTGCACCCCGCCCATGATTCAGCGCTATGTGGCCAAAATCTCCGGCCCGCTGCTCGACCGCATCGACATTCACATCGAGGTTCCGGCGGTCAAATACAAGGAACTGCGCGGCTCTGCGGCCATCGAAGGCTCTGCCGAGATTCGCGCTCGTGTGCTCGCCGCCCGTGAACGCCAGCGCCAGCGCTTCCGCAAATTCGGCGAGAAAATCTACTCCAACGCGCAGATGACCACCCGCCAGATTCGCGCCTATTGCGAACTGGGCGCAGATGCCGAGCGCCTCCTCGAGCGCGCCATGCAGCAGCAGGGACTCACCGCCCGCGCCCACGACCGCATTCTCAAGGTTGCCCGCACCATCGCCGACCTCGAAGGTGTCGATAACCTGGCCGTGGCCCACCTCGCCGAGGCCATCCAATACCGCACCCTTGACCGCAGCTACTGGGCCTGAAAAGCAGTGGTCAGTGACCACTCCGGGGGGTTACCAGGCAGGTTCCCATAATGTGGAACAGAAAGCGAAAAATGTATTGTTTTCAGACAATTTCCTGCTGAAACAGAGAGTTTCCTGGGTCGGAATCTACTCTTTATCTAATTGATATCATAGTAGTTATCATCTATAATGGCCGCCGTTTCTTCCGCCCCCACGCCAAACCGCCCACGCCCCCGCAAAAAACTGTTGACCTCAAAGCCCTCTCGGTATACATTCAGGATTGCTATCCATATTAGGGCGGATTAGAGAAGTTGAAATTGCGCCCGCCTGTCGTTTTCCACATCATTTTGAGCTCAGGCTCATCCTTTGATGAAACGGTGTGCGGTTTTGAACACTGCTGGAACAGGAACGCAGGATGGATAGTTCCCAAGGCTGCAATCTGAATCGCTGATATTGCGTAATGCCTGTGCCACAATCTACGAAGTTGCGTCAGGATTCGGAACTATACGCTCACTTCGTGCGTCTATACCTTGGGAGTATTAATTGGAGATCTCCACAATTGATGGGATCCCCTTCTGCGCCGATGGCCTCTGTGTTATGCCAGTCGGATCCAATTTTTTTGAAGGAGAAATTCGCAATGCGTTCTGATTTGGTTTTTGGAGCTCTTTCTAATGTCTCCAATCGCTACCAGTTGTGTCAGCTGGCGAGCAAGGCTACCCGCAAGCTGCACAAGCCCAACACTCGGTTGCAGGACACCACCAATGAAGTCCTGGGCCGCTTTCAAACCATCATCCCCGGCTCCGCGGCGCCCTTTGAGGCCTCCGCGCAACAGCCGGCAGAATCTCGACGCGCTGCCTGATCCCGCCCCCGAAGCGTATAGTTGAATCAGGCGGCGGTTTCTGCGGTATGCCGGTCAAGGCAACCTCGCACCCCGGTCGTTGATGCTCCACTTCATTTCAGGAGAGCCTCCATACACGGCGCTGGCCGGCTGCCGGAATTGATATCAAGCCTCTACATCCCGGAATTCTTCCCCCTTCCGGATTCTCCCACTCACATCCTCACATATCGCAGGTGATCATGACCATTGCTGAACTCAAAGAAAAAAACATCACGGAACTGACCCGCATCGCTCGCACCCTGGAGATTCCAGGCACCAGCGGCCTGCGCAAGCAGGACCTGATCTTCAAAATCCTCCAGGCGCAAAGCGAAAAGGAAGGCCACATCTTTGCCGAGGGCGTGCTGGAGATTCTGCCCGACGGCTATGGCTTCCTGCGCTCGCCGGATTACAACTATCTGCCCGGTCCCGACGACATCTACGTCTCCCCCTCGCAGATTCGCAAGTTCGATCTCAAAACCGGCGACTCCATCAGCGGCAACGTCCGCCCGCCCCACGAGGGAGAGAAGTACTTCGCCCTGGTCAAGATCGAGGCCATCAACTTCGAATCGCCCGAGGAGACGCGCAACAAGATTCTCTTCGACAACCTCACCCCCCTCTATCCCCAGGAGCGCATCAAGCTGGAGACGGTGAAGGAGGCTATCAGTGGCCGGGTCATGGATCTGCTCACTCCCGTCGGCAAAGGCCAGCGCGGCTTGATCGTCGCTCCGCCCCGCACCGGCAAAACCATGCTCCTGCAGGCGCTGGCCAACTCCATCTCCACCAACCACCCCGAAGTCGTCCTCATCGTCCTGCTCATCGACGAGCGCCCCGAAGAAGTCACCGACATGCAGCGTTCGGTCAAGGGCGAGGTCATCAGCTCCACCTTTGACGAGCCCGCCGCCCGCCACGTCCAGGTCGCCGAGATGGTCATCGAAAAGGCCAAGCGCCTGGTCGAGCACAAGCGCGATGTGGTCATTCTCCTCGACTCCATCACCCGTCTCGCCCGCGCTTACAACACCATCGTGCCCCCCTCCGGCAAGGTCCTCTCCGGCGGCGTGGACTCCAACGCCCTGCAGCGCCCCAAGCGCTTCTTCGGCGCCGCCCGCAACATCGAGGAAGGCGGCTCGCTCACCATCATCTCCACCGCGCTCATCGACACCGGCTCGCGCATGGATGAGGTCATCTTCGAGGAGTTCAAGGGCACCGGCAACATGGAAATCATCCTTGACCGCAAGCTCGTCGACAAGCGCGTCTTCCCGGCCATCGACATACAGCGCTCCGGAACCCGCAAGGAAGAGCTGCTCATCCCCAAGGAAGATCTCTCCCGCATCTGGATTCTCCGCAAGGTCCTCAACCCGCTCTCACCCGTCGAGGCCATGGAGCTGCTCATCTCGCGCCTCGAAAAAGTCCGTAACAACGCCGAGTTCCTCGCCAACATGAACCAGCTTTGACATTCTATGGAATAAGTCATGTTTTGAAAGGGCACGACTTTAGTCGTGCCACATGACGATGGAATAAAGAGTGGGCTTTAGCCCCGGAGGTCCGCTTTTGGGAGTTGTAATGCGTATACGAGCAAGTCTCTTCGTTCTGGCTATCGCGCTCGCCTGCGCCATAAGCGTCGCGCAACAGCAGCCGGAAAAAGGTCATTGGAGAGCCGCCAGCAACGCGGCTGCGAACATCACGGGCGAAATCTCCATCTCAGAATCCAAAATCACCATCTACTTTGCATCGTTTCTGATCTCGCCTGCCCGTCTACTCAAGCCGGCCGAGGTCAGTGCGCTTTTCGATGAAGCGGTGGACACCGCCGGCAATGGCCAGCTCTACCGCGTCACGATCCCGGCCTCCCGCCGTTTCATCAAGAACAACACTCTCTGCGGAACGCAAGACATCCATTGGATGGCGGTTTATGTTGCAGATGGCTCGCTCAAGATCGCCTTCTTCTCCGGAGACGATGCCCCTCTCATGACCTTTGAAACAATGCAAAACTCCACCGATCTCTGCGGTATCTATTCGTACGTGCACTGACGCTATACCGGCGCCAGATCGGCGCACCTTCCGCTTCCCTCTCATTTTTGCGGGCTGAACGGCTATCTCCCGGCATCTATTGCTTCAGCTCAGATTGGCAGTGACCTCGCCCACGAAAATCAGGATTCCGTTCGGATCCTTGAGATGAAACTCGGTCATGCCGTAGGTGCGGTCAAACAGATCGCGGATATGGTAGCGCTCCTTGAAGGTCTTGACCTTATCCCAAAGCGCGCGGATGCCCTTGACCTCGATATAGAACTCCGTGTGCTCGCTCATGGACTTCAAAACCTCTTCAGAGGCGGCGCGCTGAAAGTGGATGGTGAGTCCATCCCTTTGGATAATCGAGTAATCCGGGGAGTGCAGCAAGGGAGTAAAATCCAGAACCTCCTGGTAAAAGGCCAGGGTTTCTTCCATGGCGGCGGCTGCCAGCATGGGACTGATGCGCAGAACAGACGGTGTGGGATTCATGATGAGCCTCCGGGGCGAGTGGTGCGTGCAATCCCTTCCAGAATGCCACAGAGTGGATCGATTCCGCCCAAACTGGAGTTTCCGGCGGTTGATGCCCCGCACGTTTTATGCCGATGAATGGAATGCGGCTTTGCGGATTTGCCGTTCGCTGGTAAGATAATGAATGTCGTGGGGCTGTAGCTCAGCTGGGAGAGCGCCTCGTTCGCAACGAGGAGGCCAGCGGTTCGATCCCGCTCAGCTCCACCAATCCCTCCCTTTCGTCCTCTCCTCATTTCTCGATTCCCGCATCCTCCCAGTCTCCATCAGTCCATCTTCGCGCGTCTCTGCCACGAAATTTTTGCCGCTTTCTCCCTCGCTTGGCTCCGCTCCAGCCATTTTTTCTGACTCCAAGCCCTCATTTCCCGATTTCCCGCTCAAAAAATAGTTGACTCTTTTTCCACCGTTACGTCGTTTTTTTCTTGACATGTGTGCTTTTAGATTCTATACATTCATCAACTGCAAAATTAATTTGCAGGTCGATGCAAAATCATCGAAAGGGAGAATAACAACAATGGCAACCAAGAAAGCAGCGAAAAAGCCCGCGAAGAAGGCCGCAAAGAAGTCAGCGAAAAAGAAGTAGCGGCACCTCCAACCAAAGGCAACACATCAGGGGAGCGCTTCCAGCGTTCCCCTGATGTGTTTTTAGGGGCTGAACTGTTTGCCTCAAGAAGCGTCAGGGCACGACTTCAGTCGTGCCGCAAATGACCACAAAATGATTGGGGCTTTAGCCCCTGAGGGATTACAACCGTATCCGAAACGCCCTTATTCAAACACGCTCTTGGGAATGGTCTACACTGGTACTCGCGAATAACCGGAGGACTCCATGACACGCCGCCGCTGGATTGCCGAGCATTGGGACGAAGCCACCGCCACCCTGGTCGGCGAGCAAGCCGAGCACCTCACCCGCGTCCTGCGCGCGCAGCCCGGCATGGAAGCCGACGTCGTGGCCGGCGGTCACGTCTTTCATGCCCAGGTGGCCGCCGTCGCCCGCGACGAGGTCCGCTTCAACCTCATCGCCGAGCTTGAGGCCGATCCCGCGCTCCCCGTTACTTTGGTGATGGCCGTCTACAAATTCGACCACATGGAGTGGGCCATCGAAAAAGCCACCGAGCTGGGAGTCGCCGCCATCGCGCCGGTGATTGCGCGGCGAACCGAGAAGCACCTGGCTGCCGCCGCCGGCAAGCGCGCCGAGCGTTGGCGGCGCATCGCCCATGAAGCGGCGCAGCAGGCGCGGCGAACCGACGTGCCCCTCATCTTCGAGCCTACTCCTCTGGCCGTACGCGTCCGTGCCGCCTCCGAGTCGGTCGAGGCCACGCGCGCTTCTTCTGGCTCTGCGTATATCGTCCTCGCCGAGCAGGAGCGCACCACCACCCTCCGCCATGCGCTCAAAGAAGCCATGGCCGCCGCCGGAACCGAGATGCCTACGCTGGAGCTTGCCATCGGTCCCGAAGGCGGATGGGCTCCCTCGGAAGAGGCGCTCTTCGACGCCAATGGATGGCGCGCCGCATCCCTCGGCCCCCGCATCTTGAGAGCCGAGACCGCCGCCATCGCCGCCCTGGCCGTCGTCGCCTCCTACCTGGAGTGATTTGAAATTTACCAAGCCTCAACAGCGAGACCTGGGGCGTCCGGCGACTGACGCCGCTCTCTGGCATTTTGAAACAGGATATAGCCAGTTTGTATTGGCGCGTACTCTAGGGCGATCCCTGAGCCGACCGGCTGAGGCGAATCTCTTGCGGCCCGTCCACATCTACGTGAAACAGCGTTCCGGCAGGAATCGCAAAGCCATTGCCCGTGACCAATCCGCCTAAACCAACCCCCACTAAACCGCCGCCATTTAATACTGCTTGCCCGATCACATCATCGACTTTATTCATTCCCTTGAGGTCAACAACTCCGCGCAGAGGCATTTGCTTGCCGTCAGGCATAACAAGATACTTAAACTGAAGTTGCCCCTTGGCCCCGCGGCCAAACGTTTTTACGTCGCTTGTCTGATCCATAAATGCCGCGACAAGTAAACCGGCTGGAATCACGGTCGAGCCGTCTATCACCAGATCTTCGGCGGTTTCGAAGGGGATGACATGGTTCGGTTTCGCGTCCGTATTGAAGAAGAAATGCCTGCATCGCACCGCTATGGATGTCGAATCTGCAATGTGCACTTCCGCTCCGCTTGCTGTAGGTAATTTGGGACGGCGGAGTGGGTCATCAAGGCTCAGCACGGTCACTAGGCACGCAGTATGATCCAGCACCGCGGCTGACCAGGTATGTTTAGGCGCGCCGTTCTTATTGCCGCGGCGCAATGTTTCGACCCTGACCTGCGTGCCGGTCTTGCCATCCTGAGTGATGGGGGTTAACTCAGCACGAATCTTTTCGTCCCCTGGGGCAAGTCCGAGAACTTTGATTCGCTCGTCCGACCTTTCCCCTTCCAGAAACTGATCTGTATTCCTAAAAATAAACACGCCCGCCGCCTGCATGGCATCTGCAACGGCTTCCCGCGCCCTGGGCATTGGGGCAGCTATGAAACGTGTGACCACGGCGTCGCCCCCTGGGGCAATCGTCGCAGTGGTGCATGCTGGTGTTGCCCCGTAGGCTGAAGCGGTAGCTAATAAAATTGCCAGGTATTTGACGATCATGTTATCGACCCGTTTGAATTGTATGCTGTCCCGATACAGCAACCTCGTAGATCGTTCCAGCCGGGATAAAGACATCCGCGCCCTTCGCAATCCAACCTAGAGCCGGCAGTGCCATAGCAACGGGCACGGTTTGGTCTGTTCGGCCGCCTTTGGCCTTCTCGCCTTCGTCGCTGATCGGAATATTCTGGCCGTCTATCGTCGTCGCTATGTCGAAAACAAATCCAACCTCTGCATTGCGACCGTATCCCTTGGCTTGCTTCACGTCTGTGAAATGGCCTGTAGCTAGCGCCCCGCGCCGCACAAGCGTGACGCTATCCACCACCAGGTCCTCGGCTACTTCAAATTGCATGTTCGGCCCCACATCACCCTTCTTTAGCTGACTTGACCACCTGGGTTCGCGCAATAACACTTTAAGCGGGGTGCCTTCCGGCAAGACTACTGAGCGGGGTGTTCCTGTATTCTCCAATGCCAATCCTCGCGGATTTGCTGCCGGGTCATTAAAGCTGAGCAGTTTTGTCAAACAAACGGTCTCCTCGGCAAGAGGCTGGGCTGTGTAGCCATGATTGACTGCTGCGCCCAAAATGGCAGGCTTCACAAACTTAATATGGAGCTGCGAGCCCTTCACTCCGTCTTGTGTTTCTTCCTGGATATCGATGAAGAACTTGCCGAAAGGGAGTCCTCTGATACTATCGTGGAGCCCTGCTTCATAATTCGCTTCCATGATGCTTACTCTGAGCGGCCCGTAGCCAGCGACCTCGGCATCGATGTGAAGCCCCTTGTCCTTCTTAACTTCACCACCTACTGACGGAAGAGCTTTCAGCAATGCAGTCTTGACCTGCTCAGGTGAGGCCGGGATAAACCGTTCATCGATCTTCTCGCCTGCTGAGTGGACTATTGCGATACCGCAAGGTGGAGTCTGTGCTTGGAGACGGCATAAGACTGTGACCAACAGGGATATGTAAATCAATCGACGCATCTTTGAGTATCTCCTTCTCTGATCCAGCAGCTTGTCAACGCTAGCCCCTCTTTATCGGGGCGGATTGCCGCTCTGCTGTCCTTAATCTGAGCCCAGATGTTACAAATTGGTTTGCATCAAGAGTAACAGAATTTATCACGCGACCTACAGAGATGCGAATGAATCTCTTAGCCAAAATCAGAGTTAGTGGCAGAAGTGATGGACAATCTCCGCAAGGTTATTAGTACCTGGCAGGGTGCCTCAATCTACAAATGCGCGTTCCTGATCGCCGCCCTCAGGCTGAACCCGGCCAGCACAAGCGCGGTCACCCAGTGCATCATCGGCCTAGGATCAAAAATGTTATGGATCAGCACGCCCGCTGCAAAGGCTGCAACCGCCCACGACAGGCTCCCCGCAAAACTGATCCATGACAGCGGCCGATCCCCGGGACGCTCCACGCGCAGCAGGTTGATAGCCGCAACAAGCAGTGTCAACAACGCAGCGCAGAGCGACCACAGAATGGTCATGGGTTCATGTGCGTATAACCGGAACGTCCCCACCCCGTGCAGCAATCCGCCGAGGATAAGAATCCCCGCAAAGATGCGATCAATAATCTTCATGCCATCTCCCTCCATGGAAATCCTGCCGCGAATGCCCGTGCCCCATCCTGCGCAAATCGCCTTCGACTAGCGGGAGACCGCTTTCTTTTCGAGCGCGCTTTGCACAATGTACGAAGAGCGAGTAAGTCCCTTGACGCGGGCGCGACGGTCAATCTCGGCAATCTGGCTTTGGCGGGCGGTGATGTTGATGCGGACGGTTCTCTCCGGCTCGCGCAGTTCCGTCAGGAAGGCTACCGCGCCCTTCATCGCCGGGTCTCCGCGCAGATCGTCGAGTGTGGAAGGTTTGGGAATCGGCTCGCCGTCCTCGCGCATTCCGGCCACATGAAAGGCCAGAGCCTGGGTAGCCATGCCGCGCGCTTCCTCCAAACTGGAGCCGGCGGTGATGCATCCGGGAAAGTCGGGGAAGCTGACGCCGTAGTCCGAATGTTTGTCTTTGTGAAGGTAGGCGATGTATTCCATGGGTGCTCCTTTACCTGAGCTTGAGGCCAGATTGTCTTTCGATGCTCCTGAGCGTTCCTTCAGGTACGTCCCTTTGCGGGTAAACAACCGTAACCCGGCCCGGCTTGACAGGATGCTTGAACTGCTTATGGCTGCCGGATTGCGCAACCTCGAACCAGCCGTCGCTTTTGAGCATGCGGATGACTTCCCGGCTGTTCATAGCGGAGCATCCTTCTACTTAAGAATACAGCAAATGGTA
>CAWJDN010000139.1:0-11955 GCA_963840985.1 uncultured Acidobacteriaceae bacterium | reverse complement strand
CGAGATTTCCTTCACCGTGGAGCATCCAAGCGTATGGAAAATGCAAGCAAAACCCGTAGATTGACCGCGTTCGGGCTCGCTGCCCTGGCCGTATTCCTGCTCGCAGCAGCAGGCGCACGCGCCCAGACGACGCACTATCTTGGCTCGATCGTCGCCATCGACGGCGACACGCTGACGGTGAAGACCGACGCCGGCGACGTACATCAGGCCCAGGTTCCAACGACCGCCATTCTCAAGCGCATCGCGCCCGGCGAGAAGGACCTGACCAAGGCCGAGCCTCTCGACTTCGCGAGCCTGGCCGTGGGCGATCGCGTGCTGGTCACGCTCGATCCCAGCTTTACAGGCACACCGCCGCGCGCGGCGCGCATCGTTGCCATCAAACAGTCCGACGTGGCCAACATGCAGGCAGCCGAAAATGCCGCCTGGAATCAGGGCGTACATGGGCTGGTGAAGAGCGTTGACGACGCCTCGGGCGTCATCGTGGTGACCACGCGCACCGGTCTCATCACGAGGGATTGATGCGGCTGTAATAGTCGTGCGCCTCGTCGCCGTGGCCCAGCCGCGTCTCGCCGATGATGACCCAGGGATTGTTGTGGCAGAAGATGCCGGCGTTCTCCTTGTATCCCGGCGGGTAGGAGGAGATTTCGCCGAGATTGAGGTAGTACTTCGAGTAAGCCGGCTGCTGCAGGACGATGCCGTGCTTGGTAGCCAGATGCTTGCGGGTTGACTCGAGCGCCTTGGCGGCTAAACCATCTTTGAGGCCGATGCCGGCCAGCACGCAGTAGCCGTTGGTCTCGATGAATATTTTGCCTTCCTCGCACTCCTTGGAGCCGATCTTGGCGCCGAAGTCGTCGTAGGCTCTCAGGAACCACTCGCCGTCCCAGCCGTGCTTGCGGACGACCTGATCCATCTTCTCGACCTCGGCCAGATACTTTGTGGCCTCGGCGTCGAGTCCGCGGTGCTTGGCGATTGCCGCCAGTTCTTGGCCGGCGTGAACGAACAAGCCGGCGATGAAGACCGATTCGGCCACCTTGCCGTCCTTGTTGGTGGTGGTCTGGAAGCTCTGGCCCGGAGTATCGGAGAAGCAATTCAGGTTCAGGCAGTCATTCCAGTCGGCGCGGCCGATGAGCGGCAGCCCATGGGGGCCAAGACGGGCCAGGGTGTATGAGAAGCTGCGCTGCAGGTGCTCGTAGAGCGGCTTCTCGGAGCCGGGCTGGTTGTCGTATTGGACGGGTTCGTCCAAAATGCTCCAGTCGCCGGTCTCCTTGATGTAGGCCGCGACGCCGATGATGAGCCAGTGCGGATCGTCGTTGAAACCACTGCCGACATCGTTGTTGCCGCGCTTGGTAAGCGGCTGATACTGGTGATAGGCGCCGCCAGTCGGCAGTTGCGTGGCTGCCAGGTCGATGATGCGCTCGCGGGCGCGAATGGGCGCCATGTGCACAAAGCCCAGCAAGTCCTGGTTAGAGTCGCGGAAGCCGAGGCCGCGGCCGATGCCGGATTCATAGAACGACGCCGAGCGCGACATATTGAAGGTTGCCATGCACTGGTAGGCGTTCCAGATATTCACCATGCGGTTGGTATGAATGTCGGGCGTATTCACTTGGAAGATGTCGAGCAGGCCAGCCCAATACTGGCGCAGCCGTTCGAAGGCCGCATCGGCCTGCTTTGGGTCAAGATACTTGGCGATGACCGGCTTGACCGTCTTTTTGTTGATGGTCTGCGAGCCGGGAGGATCAAACTTTTCGGCGACGGGATTTTCATGATAGCCGAGAACGAATACGATCTGCTTCGTCTCTCCGGGGGCCAGTTCGAGTTTGGCCTGATGCGCGCCGATGGGCGCCCAGCCGTAGGCGATGGAGTTGGTTAGTTTGCCGGCTTCCACGGTCGCGGGCATATCCCAACCGCGGTAGTGGCCCAGAAAGACATCCCGCTGGGTATCGAAGGCGCCGCCCTTGGCAGAGGTTGCGAAGTAGGCAAAGTGGTCGCGACGCTCACGGTACTCGGTCTTGTGATAGATCACGCCGTCTTCGACCTCGACCTGTCCGATTGAGAAATTGCGCTGGAAGTTGGTGGAATCGTCCTGTGCATCCCACAGGCAGAACTCAATGCTGGCAAAGGCGGAGATAGAGGCCTTGGTGGCTCGCTTATTGGTCACTGTGAGCTGCCAGATTTCCAGGTTTTCGTCCAGCGGAACGAAGTAGCGGGTGTGGGCCTCGATGCCGTTGCGGGTGGATCCGATCACCGTGTAGCCCATGCCGTGGCGGCAGGAGTAGTCCTTTAGTTCAGTGCGCGTCGGCTGCCACGAGGGAGACCAGAACTCTTTGGATTCATCGTCGCGCAGATAGACGTAGCGACCGCCGAAGTCAAAGGGCGCATTGTTGTACCGGTAGCGGGTGAGCCGGCGCAGGCGGGCGTCGCGATAAAACGAATAGCCCCCGGCGGTGTTGGAAATGATTCCGAAATAGGCCTGGCAACCCAGGTAGTTGATCCATGGCAGGGGCGTATCCGGTTGTGTAATCACGTACTCGCGGTTTAGATCGTCAAAATGGCCAAACTTCATGGTAAGTACTCCCTCAAAAGAAAGCGTGCCGCCAGTATAGCTCCTGGTTTATGTCCTAATCAAACGTTTTTCTAGAATATTTCGCGGTTTCCTGAAAAGGAGGAACGGGCTTGCGCGAAGCGGTGTGAATGTGAAAAAGTATCTGCGCAAGAGAAATCAGGCCACCGGCTGCTGTGTGTCCGAGATCGTTGCCGGGATTCAGGTAAAAGTGATAGGTTTCTTGTTTTGCGCTTATCCTGAGGCTTCGCGAGGCAAGACTGCTAATATGGCGAATTCTTTGTTTCTGTCCTTCATGAATTCACGATCTGTTCGGGAATTGCTGCCATCTCTCCTCCTTGCAGGTCTTCTTCTTTGCTCCGCGGCGCTGGTTCGTGGAAGTGAAAGCGCGGGGGATGAAAGCGCGCGGTTGGCCATTAAAGTGGACCAGGTTGGCTATCCGCTGAATGGACCCAAGGTGGCGCTGGTCAGCTCTCCGGCCACAACCTTTGAAGTTCGGCGCTCCAGCGACAATCGGGTGGTTTTCAAAGGCAATCTAACCCTGCCTGAAGCCGACCCGAATACCGGCGATCAGGTCCAGGCCGCGGATTTTTCCGGATTGCGCCGGACAGGGAGCTTTTACCTGGTAGTCCCCGGCGTAGGGCGTAGCTGGAACTTCATCGGTGGGCAAGAATGTCTTCGAGCATACCTACTACCTGGCCATGCGCGCCTTCTACGGGCAACGCTGCGGGACGGCGGTGGACCTGGGCCCCGAGTTTCCTGGCTATTCGCATCCCGCCTGCCACCAGCATGGCGAATTCCACCCCAGTTCAGGCACCAGTGGGCCGCGCGACAACATTGGCGGCTGGCACGATGCGGGCGATTATGGCCGCTACATGGTCAACTCCGGCATCTCCACCGGCACATTATTGTGGACCTGGGAAATTTACGGGCGGAAGCTCAAGAACATTTCGCTCAAGATTCCCGAGTCGGGCAACGGGACGCCGGACATCCTGAACGAGGCGCGCTGGAACCTGGAGTGGATGCTGAAGATGCAGGACGGCGACGGAGGCGCATGGCACAAGCAGGCCAGCGAGCAATTCCCCGGCTTTATCGCTCCGGAGGACGATAAGCTGCCCAGCGAGGTGGTGGGGACAGGCGCGATGCCCTACAAAAGCACCTGCGCCACTGCGGACCTGGCGGCCGTGGGCGCAATCGCAGCGCGGGTCTACCAGCCTTATGACGCGAAGTTTGCAGCGAAGTCGTTAGACGCGGCACAGCGAGCCTGGGCATGGACCGAAAAGTATCCCAATGTCACCTTCAGGAATCCGCACGGCGTGGGGGCCGGAGAATATGCCGATGCGAACTGCAAGGACGAGCGCCTGTGGGCGGCGGCGGAGTTGTGGCGCACCACCGGCGATGCGGCGTATCACGACTTCTTCCTGAAAAATTACGCCGACTTTCTTCCCAGTCTGGATTCGCCGCCAGCAGAGAACTGGGCTTCTGTGGAATCGATGGCTTTATGGACTTATGCGCTATCCGCGCGCAAAGGCGCGGATGCCAATGCGGTGCGAGCCATCCGCGAACGGACCCTGAAGGCTGCCCGCGCGATCGTTGAGCGCACACGCGCTAATCCCTACCACATAAGCATGAAGGCCGGGGACTTTGTGTGGGGTTCAAACGGCGTTGTGGCGGATTATGGCGTGGGACTGCTGATTGCCAACGTGATCCAGCCTGACCCAAGTTTCGTGGATGCGGCGCGAGACAATCTGCATTACCTGCTGGGCCGAAACACGTTTTCGCTGTCATGGGTGACGCAGGTGGGTGAACACTCGTTCCAGCATCCGCATCATAGGCCCAGCGGTTCAGGCAAGCAGCCTGGACCCTGGCCGGGGCTGCTGTCGGGCGGGCCAAACGCGAACCGGCAAGACGCGGTGCTGGCGGCGCTGCCAAAGGATTTGCCGCCGGCGAAGGTTTATTCAGATCAGTTAGCATCATATGCAAGCAATGAAATCTGCATCAATTGGCAGGCGTCACTGGTATTTTTGTTGGCTGGAGAACTGCAATAGGGAATCCGTTCCAGCATCCGCATCACCCGCCGTTGCGGGACATGCGTGACGCCAGGTTAGATGAGGGCCACTGAACAAGAGGGACATGATTTATGAAACAAGAAACGCAAAAGCTGACGTTTGTAGAGAAAACGGGCTATGCCTTCGGCGATGCGGCCTCCAATTTGTTCTGGATGACCTTTATTTACTTTCAGACCAAGTTTTATACCGACGTCTTCTTCTACACTCCCGATGCCGCGCTGGAGCGCTCGCTGCTACAGAAGCTCGCGGCCCTGCTGCTACTGACGCGGTTTCTCGATATGGGCTTCGATTTGTTCATGGGCGTACTGGGCGACAGGACCAAAACGCGCTGGGGGAAATTCCGTCCCTACCTGCTATGGTTTGCCGTCCCCTTTGGCATCATTAGTACGCTGACCTTCACCACGCCCGGATTCAGCCCCAATGGAAAGCTGATCTACGCATACATCACTTTGTGTCTGATGATGATGGTTTACTCGGCCATCAACATTCCCTACTCGGCGCTGATGGGCGTCATCTCGCCCGATTCGCAGGAGCGCACCAGCGCGAGCTCCTACCGCTTTGCCTTTGCCTTTGGAGCAGGGATGATCGTTCAGTATTCGACGCTCTATCTGGTGGACTACTTCGGGCGGGTCAAGCCGGAGATGGGCGGGGTGCTTCTGGCAGCAGCTAAGGCCCACGGCTACCAATTGACGATGGGCATCTATGCCATCGCGGCGACCGCGCTCTTCTTCCTCACCTTCGCGTTGACCAAAGAACGTATACAACCGGCCCCGCAAAAAACATCTGTCGGTCGGGATCTTTCTGACCTGGCAACCAATGTGCCGTGGCTGATTCTCTTCTTTACCGGAACGCTGACGGTTTGTTCGGTGGCCATCCGCAGCGGCGCCATCCTTTATTACTTCCAGTACTATGTGGGCAATGAAAAACTGGCCGCCGCCTTTATGGTCGCCGGCACACTGCTCTCACTGCTGGGATCGATCGCCATTCAGCACGTCACGAATTTGCCGGCAGGAAGGCCACCTACATCGGTCTTGCCGTGCTGGGTTCCGTCTTCCTTGCTGTTTCTTACTGGGTCAGGCCGGAGCAGATAGCGTTGATGTTCGTCTTCCAGGTGCTCTATAGCGCGGTCACCGGGCCTACCTCCGCGGTGCTATGGGCGATGTTTGCTGACTCGGCTGATTACTCCGAATGGCGCACCGGACGCCGCGCCACCGGGCTGGTCTTCTCGGCCGCGGGTATGTCCAACAAACTCGGCTGGGCCATCGGCGGGCCGATCACCGTCTGGCTGCTTGCGAGTTTCGGCTATCAGGCCAGCGTCGCGCAGACACCTCAAGCCCTGCATGGCATCCTGCTTCTGTTTACCGTCATTCCCGCAGTTGGCTTTTTGCTGACAGGATTGGGCATGGTCGTCTACCCGCTTAATGAAGTTCGGATGAAGAAGATGCAGGGCGAGTTGCAGGCAAGACAAGCGAAGGCCTAAGTGGCGGCGCGTTCCTTAGTTCCGGCGCGCGATATTAATATTTGCATGGAAAGCGCAGCCAGAGTTATACCTGACTTCGCGCTCTCTATCTGAGCAAGTTTCAAGATAATATGAGAAAGGCTAGCTCATGCAATTCGGAGTTTTTGACGACGCCAACAAAGAGTATGTGATAACTCGTCCCGATACTCCCCGGTCGTGGAGTAACTATCTGGGCTCGACGGAATATGGCGCTATCATCACTAATAACGCCGGTGGATACAGTTTCTATAAGTCAGCGGCTCAGGGACGTTTCATGCGGCTGCGCTTTAACGCGCTTCCCATGGACCAGCCGGGCCGTTATATCTATCTGCATGACCACGACAGCAAGGACTACTGGTCCGCGTCGTGGCAGCCTGTGGGCAAGTCAATCGATAAGTATAAGTCGGAGTGCCGCCATGGCAGCGCCTATACAGTCATTTCGTCGGAATATGACGGAATACGATCCGAGACCACTTACTTTGTTCCGCTGGGAAAGACCTTCGAGTGCTGGCATGTGAAGCTAACCAACCTGAGTAGTAAGTCGCGCCGGCTAAGTGCTTTTACCTATGTGGAATATGCGGGGAACTGGGACGCCTGTGACGATCAGATTAATCTACAGTACACCCAGCACACCGTAAAAATGGCGGTCGAGGATAACATCATCGACCACGGGACCAACGTCAATATCCCATCCATGCCGGATAACTTTACGGAGAAGGACCAGGGACGTAATACCTTTCTGGCCTTAGTGGGCGCTGAGGCTGTAGGTTATGACACAGACCGCGCCGCCTTCATAGGGACTTATCGTGGATATGACAATCCTCAGGTTATAGAGCAGGGACAATGCACTAACTCACTTGCCGTTGGTGACAACGCCTGCGGCGCGCTGCAAGCCAGGATAACTCTTGCGCCGGGAGAAACAAAAGAGTTCCTCGTCCTGATGGGCATTGGCCGGGGCCGCGACGAGGGGAGACGCGCGGCGGCGGAGTTCGGCAACATGAAGAAGGTTTGCGAGGAACTTGCCAAGCTGAAGAGTTATTGGCATGAGCGCATCGCCGGACTCACGGTGGAAACACCGGACGCCGAGTTGAACAGCACGCTGAATATGTGGGGCCCATTCAATTGCCTTATTACTTACGCCTGGTCGCGGGCGGCCAGCTTGATCTACGCGGGCGAGCGCGACGGATTGGGATTTCGGGACACGGTCCAGGATATGTTAGGAGTTATGCACGCCATTCCGGAAGAAGCCGGTCAACGGTTGGAGTTGATGATTACCGGACAGGTCTCGACAGGCGGGGCCATGCCCGTAGTGCGGCAGTTCGATCATCACCCAGGCCGCGAAAGCGCGCCGCGCGAAGAAGAGTACCGCTCCGACGACTGCCTGTGGCTTTTCAATGCTATTCCGGCTTACGTGAAGGAGACCGGCGACGTTGCTTTCTATCGCAAGGTATTGCCGTATGCCGACCACGGCGAAGACACGGTCCTGGGCCACATGAGACGCGCGATCGAATTCAATCTCCAGCGCTCGGGGGCGCACGGCCTGCCCTGCGGCTTGCAAGCCGATTGGAACGATTGCATTTGTTTGGGTCAGCAGGGAGAATCGGTCTTCGTAGCCTTTCAATTGCGCTACGCTCTGCGAGTCTATCTGGAGATATGCCGGCTCCTAACCGCGCAAGAGGAAGAGAAGTGGGCCAAGGAGGAGTTGACCAGGCTGGACGATCACCTGGAAAAAGATGCGTGGGATGGAGAATGGTATCTGCGCGCGTATCGCGCCGACGGCTTCAAGTTCGGATCGAAGGAAAGCGCCGAAGGCAAGATTTTTCTCAACCCGCAATCCTGGTCGTTGCTCAGCGGACATGCCGATCCTGAAAGGGCCGAGCGGGCGATGCAGTCGGTGCGTGAGCGCCTGGCCACGGAGTTCGGCCTGATGATCTGCGACCCTCCTTATGTCGAGACCGACTTCCACGTCATGCGGGCCGCGTTGTTCAATCCGGGCTTGAAGGAGAATGGCAGCATCTTTTCTCACACCCAGGGATGGGCAGTGATGGCGGAGGCGCTGCTCGGCCACGGCGATCTGGCCTACCGGTATTTCCGCTCCTATCTGCCCGCCGCCTACAACACGCACGCGGAGGTCCGGCAGATTGAGCCGTATGTTTACTGCCAATTCACCCACAGCAAATACAGTCCACGATTCGGCGCCTCGCGCGTTCCCTGGCTGAGCGGGTCCGCGGCGTGGTCGTTTTTCGCCGCCACCCAATACATTCTCGGACTTCAGCCGGAGTATAGCGGACTCAGAATCGATCCCTGCATCCCTTCCGCGTGGAAAGAATTCAAAATGACGCGCGTCTTTCGCGGAAAGAAATTGACTGTGGAAGTCAGGAATCCAGCCGGAGTGCAAAAGGGCGTGAAGAAGCTGGTTCTCAACGGGAAGCAGTTGCAGGGAAACTTTATTCCGGCGGAGCAGTTGCTGGCGGAGAACCAAGTGGAAGTGGAGATGGGGTAAGGAGTCCCAGGGAAGCAATGAAATTTGCATCAATTGGCAGGCTCACGTAAAGTTGGAGAATCGCTCTATGATATGAGTCGAGGGAACTTGGTTCCCACTGGCAATCCGGCGG
Source organism: uncultured Acidobacteriaceae bacterium (assembly GCA_963840985.1). Classification (GTDB taxonomy): domain Bacteria; phylum Acidobacteriota; class Terriglobia; order Terriglobales; family Acidobacteriaceae; genus Telmatobacter. Next base: position 3,213 of record CAWJDN010000139.1, on the reverse strand, counting down.
CGGATTGCCAATGCGAGGCATGTGTGAATCGATAATCACAAACCCGCCTCGGAAGGCCGTAATAATGCCGGTTTAGACCGGCGGAAAAACACGTTTTGCATCTCACGCGGAGAGCGGAGAGAAGATGCCCGCGGGCATTGAGGAGTCGAATGCTGCACCTTCACATTGTTGACATCGTTATCATCCTGGTCTACCTGGTGAGCATGGTGCTGGTAGGCTACTGGGTTTCAAAACGCGCATCGCTGAGCATACAGAACTACTTTCTCGGCGGCAACCAGATACCTTGGTATGTGCTGGGCGTCTCCAACGCATCGGGGATGTTCGATGTCAGCGGCACCATGCTGCTGGTCTCCTGGATGTTCGTCTACGGACTGAAAAGCATATGGATTCCCTGGCTCTGGCCCACCTTCAACCAGATCTTCCAGATGGTCTATCTCTCGTCGTGGCTGCGCCGCTCAAATGTGATGACCGGTGCGGCGTGGATGAAGACCCGCTTCGGCGTAGGGCGCGGCGCGCAGTTGGCGCACCTGATCGTGGTGATCTACGCCTTCGTCAGCATCATCGGGTTCTTTACTTACGGCTTCAAGGGCATCGGAAAATTCGCTGCTGTATTTCTCCCCTGGGATCTCTCCTGCACGGTACATCTCTGGGGCCTTTCGGGTGGGCATATCGTGCCTTGGCTGGTGCACCTGGATTCGCCGAATGTCTATGCGGTGATCCTGATCTTTCTCACCTCGATTTACGTGATCAAGGGCGGCATGATCAGCGTGGTCTTCACGGCGGTGGTGCAATTCGCCATTTTGGCCATCGCTTCGTTCGCGGTGGGCATCATCGCCATGATGAATGTGGCTCCGGATGCGCTGCGCAAGGTGGTGCCCGCCGGCTGGGACAATGTCTTTTTCGGCTGGCACATTGGCCTGGACTGGTCCACGCTGCTCCCGGCCGCCAATGACAGGATCGCTCACGACGGCTATGGCCTCTTCGGCTTCTTCGTCATGATGCTGCTCTTCAAGGGCATCCTGATCTCCGCCGCCGGTCCAGCCCCGAACTACGACATGCAGGCCGTGCTCTCCTCGAAGAATCCCCGCGAGGCCTCCATGCTGAGCGGCTGGGTCAATGTCGTGCTCACCCCTCCCCGCTACTTTCTGGTCATCGGGCTCACCGTGCTGGCAGCGGTGTATTTCAACAGCAGCCTCCGCGCTATGCCCCACCTGGACTTCGAAATGGTGCTGCCCTTGGCGCTGGGCCAGTTCGTTCCCGCCGGACTGCTGGGCTTTTTGATTGCCGGCCTGCTGGCGGCCTTCATGTCCAACTTCGCGGGCACGGTGAACGCGGCTCCGCCGTACTTTGTCAACGACATCTACAAGCGCTACATCAATCCCAATGCGGCGCCCAAAACCTACGTCCGCCTCAGCTATCTCTCCTCCTTTACCGTGATCCTGATCGGCGTCATCATCGGCTGGAACGTCACCTCGGTCAACTCGGTGGTGGTATGGATCGTCTCCGGCCTGTGGGGCGGCTACACCGCCGCCAACGTCCTCAAGTGGTACTGGTGGCGCTTTAACGGCTATGGATACTTCTGGGGCATGGCCAGCGGCATTGCTTCCGCGATCGCCTTGCCGAACATCCTGGAAAGCGTCCCGTGGGTGCAGCACATGCATGACCATTTTTCCATCAATACGACTGTCACCATCATCTTCCCGCTAGTGCTAAGCATCTCGCTGGTGGGCTGCTTGCTGGGTACGCTGCTCACCAAGCCGGAGTCAGATGAAGTGCTGATGGACTTCTATCGCCGCGTGCGGCCGTGGGGCTTCTGGGGTCCGGTGCTGAAGAAAGTTCTTGCCGAAGATCCCGGCTTCAAGAAGAACACCGACTTCTTCCTGGATATGTTCAACATCTTCATCGGCATCATCTGGCAGGTCTCGCTGGTGGCGCTGCCGTTGTACATCGTCCTCAAGGAGTTCGATCGCGCCGCCATCGCCCTGGGCAGTGATTCTGGTGACCTCGCTGATTCTCAAGTTCACCTGGTACGACCACTTGAACGAGCGCGAAGTCGAGACCAACAAAGCGGCCTTGAAAGCGGCCATCTAATGCCTGCTGCACCCGATTCCTCCGCCGGCCTGCGAAGTTGCGTGTCCGTCGCCCGCATCCCGTATCATGGCTGGCCGGATTGCTACCTCATCGCCAACGGCAGCGTGGAAGCCGTAATCGTTCCCGCCATCGGCCGCGTGATGCAGTTGCGCCTCAAGGGCGAGGCGGACGGAGCATTCTGGGAGAACCGGGCACTGGATGGCCAACTGCACGACGCCGCCTCTAGCGAATGGTTGAACTTCGGAGGAGACAAGTGCTGGCCCGCTCCGCAGTCCGCATGGCCCCAGCACCAGGGCCGGGAGTGGCCGCCTCCGGTGGCCTTTGACGCGCGACCCGTTGAGGCCGTTGCAGTCGAACGCGGCGTGGTGCTCACCTCGCCCGTCGATCCGGGCTACGGCATTCAGGTTGTGCGCCGCGTCGAACTCGATCCCGCGCAACCTATCATGCGAATTGCAACCGAGTTTCGCAAACTTTCCGGCGCGCCCGTCACTGTTGGTATATGGACCATTACGCAGATGAGTGAGCCCGAGCGCGTTTGCATCCAACTCCCGGAAGATTCGAAGTTCGCCTCCGGCTTCATCCGCATGCTGGAGGCGGAACCGGCAGACTTGAAGGTCGACGCACGCCTGCTCTCGCTCTCGCGCCACGCTCGGCAGCAGGTAAAGGTCGGCTCCGATGGAAGCAGCATGGCGTGGCTGGGACAAAACTGCGTGGTCCGCATAGACACGGACATCAGACCCGGAGAATATCCCGACGGCGGCTGTGTCACTGAGGTCTACACCAACCCCGATCCTTTGCAGTATGTCGAACTGGAAACCCTGGGACCGTTGACGATCATGAACCCCGGCGACCGAATCGAGCAGACCACGGCATACACCATGAGGCCCCGGTCAACAACTGATCTGCAAGCCGAGGCGCGGAATGCCTTCCGTTGAGGGGCCTTCACGCGGGGTGGCATGCCCGCCAGGGCGGCAGGCTCTACCGGCCGGAGGCAAGTAAAGCCTTATTTTTGTGCGATTTGGGTCGATTATTCTGAGCGACAGCTGCAGCAACAATACACTACAATTTACGGTATTCTCAGTGAAGCGGGCTTCCGCCCCAGTGCTCTCAGGTCAAAGTGAT
>CAWJDN010000138.1:0-12044 GCA_963840985.1 uncultured Acidobacteriaceae bacterium | reverse complement strand
CACATCGCTGGGGAACTCACATCGGGAACACCGACGGCATCGTCCGCTTTCCTTATAAAAACGGCGACCTTACGGCGACTGGTCCCGCTGAGCACCTGGCCGATCTGCCTGGCGGCGGAAGGCTGCGCGGCGGCGGCCACTGGACGCGCGACCTGGTCTTCTCCAAAGACGGCACAAAGCTCTTCGCCTCGGTTGGTTCTCATTCCAATGTGGACGACTCCGACACCCATCCTGAGGAGTTCCATCGCGCCGACGTGCTGGAGTTCACCCCGGAAGGCAAGTTCATCAAGGTATACGCATCGGGCCTGCGCAACTGCGTTGGCGAGGCCATCAACCCCATCACCGGCGAGTTGTGGTGCTCAACCAATGAGCGTGACGGCCTGGGCAACAACTACCCGCCCGACTACATTACCCACGTGCAGGAGGACGGCTTCTACGGTTGGCCCTGGTTTTTATATGGCGGTCCCGGTGGCGGCATTCAGGATCCGCGTCACCCCGGCAAGCACCCCGAGCTGCAGTCCAAGGTCATCACGCCGGATATTCTGGTGAATCCCCACTTTGCTTCGCTGGAAATGCTTTTCTACGAGGGCCGTCAGTTCCCCGCTGAATTCAAGGGTGATGGCTTCGCTGCCGAGCATGGCTCCTGGAACCGCGCTAAGCGAGGAGGCTACGAGGTTATCCGCCTGCCCATGAAGAACGGCCACGCCACCGGCGAGTACGAAGACTTCCTCACTGGTTTTGTTCTTCCCGACGGTACAGTATGGGGTCGCCCTGTAGGCGTCGCTGAAGCCAGAGACGGCTCGCTGTTCGTCTCCGACGACGGTTCCCGATCTATCTGGTATGTGCGCTATATAGGAGTGAAATAAAGCAGAGTCAGCCTGTCAGCGAGCGATGCAGACGAAGGCTTTCTAAATCCACTCAGGACTCATTACATTGCCGGCGGAGCGGTTTCGACAGGGTTGCTGAAGTAAATCTGCTCGTAAGTGGTGTGCAGATACTTGTGCGGATTGACCGCAACCTTGTGAACACGTACTTCATAATGTAGGTGCGGGCCTGTGGCGCGGCCGGATTGGCCCACGTAACCGATGACCTGGCCGCGAATTACATGCTGGCCGACGACAACCGCTATAGCGGAAAGATGCCCGTAGAGAGTGACTACATCGTGGCCATGGTCGAGCATAATCTCGCGCCCGTATCCAACGTTTGAGGATACAGCTACAGTTACGTCGCCATCGGTCGCTGCGCGCACCGGCGTGCCGATAGGCGCGTCAAGGTCGATGCCGGTATGGAATTCGCCTTCGCCGTTGATGGGATCAATGCGCTGACCAAAGCCCGAACCGACCCGTCCCTCCACGGGCCATAGCGAGGGCGCGTCGGCCAGCTCCGTCCAGTCGCCGGTAAAGTTGGGCGTGAGGCCGCCCTCTAAAGCGCGGGAGATTCGCCCGCTCATGGCCTGCGCCCGCAGCACATAAAACTGATCGATGGTGAGCTTCACCTGCTGCGTGTCGACATCGTCTGTCAGGCCGAGGCTGGTGGGCGTGGGCTGTGCTGCTGTGGTGGAGGCAGCCACCGGTTTGGTCGTCGTCAGCTTGTTCTGCCGCAGTCCGTAGAGTGCGGTCACTTCATTTGCCAGGGCGCCCAGCGAGGCCACCTGCACGTTGCGATCATGCGCGATTTGCTCCAACTGCTTGTAGTCCTTGCGCAACGCCTCGCGATCCTGGCGGATCTGGTTGTAGCTTTCAGTCTTGAGCAGCATGCGTGTGTAGGAGCCGGCCAGCCCTACGATGGTGAATGCTCCCACCAGTGCCGCGGCCACAAATCCATAAGCATAGTGAAGCGGCAAGGGAATCTTGCGAATCCGCCCGTCCTCATCTCTGGCGACAAATAGAATGTAATAGCGTTTGCGCAGCATATTTGCCTTTCATCCCTGCTTTCGGCAGGGCCGCAATTCGCCGTGTACTCATAAAAAGCCAAGGCAACGGAGCCTTCCGGCTCCTAAAAATCTACGTACACACCCTAACGGGCGTATTTCTTAGAATGTTTGTAAAGCCTAACAAACTGCACGAAGAGCGGTCAATGTCTTTGATGCCGGTAATCATTACTTTGGTGCATGAAGTGTTGCCGATCTTGATGCTGTATCGGCGTAAATCGGCCCCACGCGAATGCTCCTGGTGAAACTAACGCACAATGGTCATATTCTCATAAGGTGATGATAAAACAGATCCATACCGTAGCCAGCCGAGGACGAAGTGAACTCGCCCTGCTTGCGGAGATTCGCCAGCATGCCGCCAGCGCAGCTAGCCTCGTCCAGAAAGGCGGTCTCCGCCTGGGAATTGGTGACGATTGCGCACTGCTGGCTCCTCGCGCCGGCGAAGAACTGGCTGTGACGACGGATTTGTCGATTGACGGCCATCACTTTCGCCTTAACTGGCATCAGCCTGAGGCCGTCGGACATCGCGCTTTGGCGCGCGGTTTGAGCGACCTGGCCGCCATGGGAGCGCGGCCCGTAGCTGCCTTTCTTTCCTTAGGTTTACCGCGCTCGCTCACCAAAACCACAGGCCGCCGATCCGCATGGGTTGAGCGCTTTCTCGACGGCTTTATGGCCCTGGCCGAGGCCCACAACACACCACTGGCCGGCGGCGACCTGGCCGAATCCCCCGTGGCCGTGGCCGACATTGTCCTGGTCGGCGCCGTTCCCCGGGGAAGGGCGCTTCTCCGTTCCGGCGCACGGCCTGGCGACCTGCTCTACGTCACCGGCGCACTCGGCGGCGCCGCTGCCGGCTTGATCCGCTTGGCCGAGCTAGCCTCGCCCGCTCGTTCCAACCCGCCTCGCATCCCAAAAAAGCTGGAAGCCCTGCTGGCCCCTCACCTCTATCCCCAGCCACGTATTGCCCAGGGCCTTTGGCTGCAACGCCGTGGCCTGGCCTCCGCCGCCCTCGACCTGAGCGACGGCCTCTCCAGCGATCTGGCTCATCTCTGCGAGGAGTCGGGCGTGGCCGCCGAGGTCGATGCGGCCGCCCTGCCCATCCACCCGGCAGCAACTCTAGCCCAGGCTCTCCACGGCGGCGAGGACTACGAACTGCTCTTCACCGCTCCGCCAACTGCCCGCCTGCCACGCGCCATCGCTGGCATACCGATCACCAGAATCGGCCGCGTACTGAGAGCCCGCGCAGGCCGGCCCGCGATGATGCTGGTTTCTACGCAGGGCACACAACCCCTCGAAGCGCATGGCTGGGAGCATTTTCGCTGAAAATACGTCTGTCGAACGCGCGGCAGCAATTTGACCTAACAGCAAATCCGTGAGGAAATGGAAGCAGAAGTGACAGTAATGCCGGACAAGTCACAACCCGATGCATCAGAGATGGGCGAGGCAGAGATAGACGCTCTGTTTGCCCGCACTCTGACGGAAGACCCCGAAGATGAAGGCCGCTGGGAAGCAATACATGCCCTGCGAGCGGCCGGTGGAAGGCTGATTTTTAGCCGGGCGATGTCTTGGTGCAACTCAGGCGATGAGCGCAAACAATTGAGTGGAGTCGATATTCTTGCGCAGATCGGCAAGACTTTTGAGCATCCTGTGACGGCCTACGCCAATGAATCGTACCCTTTAATAGAATCCTTCCTGTTCGGCAATCCTTCAACGGAATTGAAAGGTTCGGCCATCATTGCACTATCTCATTTAGAAAACCCTGCCGCGATCCCCTTGATCTGCTCCTTTCGCGGCGATCCCGACGCGGAAATACGACTATCAGTGGACCACGCGTTAGGGTCGTTTGCAAATGACCCTCAGGCCGTCGATGCGTTGCTGGAGCTAATGCATGATGAGGATGAGCAGGTCAGGAATTGGGCGACTTTTGGTTTGGGAGTGTTGGGGGACGCGGATTCCCCAACGATTCGCGAGGCCCTTCTAAAACGTCTTAGCGATTCCTTTCCCGACGCTCGCGAAGAGGCAATGTCGGCTCTCGCCAAGCGCAAGGATCTGCGTGTGCTGCCCGTTCTCACAGAGTTGCTTCAGGCGGAAACGATGTCCGACTGCACAGAGGAGGCAGCCTGTCTGCTGCTTGATTTGGAAAGAATAGACAATCAAAGGACACCGGGCAAACTCCTCAGCGATCTTCATGCGCGATTCGGAGAGTAAGGATACGGTTAAATACGAACGTAGCCGCATCATCCACTTCCCACCGTCTATCATCAAAACTGTGGTGACCACCCCTTCCCGCGTCCGCTTTGCTCCTTCGCCCACCGGCCTGCTCCATGTGCACATCGCCCTTTCTGGCTCACACTCCGGCCCGGAGTTCGATAAACTGATTCAGCTGATCGAAGAAGGAACCGCACTCAACCTCGGCATCCACAGCGTCCGCGACGCATATAGTTTTGTAGGAGTCTGAACGCCGTGAACGACATCTTCTGGATCAAAGGCAATCCGCCCGCGCCGCTGGCAATCGTGCTTCGCCCGCGCGGGGATGACTGGCTGGAGGAGGACCTGCTGAGGCTGAAGCGGGGCGGCATCGAAACCGTGGTTTCAATGTTGGAGGAAGATGAGGCCGTTTTACTTGCCCTTGCCGAAGAAAGCGTTCTTGCAGAGAAGATTGGATTACAGTTTCTGTCTTTCCCGATTCCCGATACTCAGGTTCCACCCGACACTGCCGCCTTCCGAAGCTTCGTGGCCGGACTGGCGACCCGCCTTCGCGCCGGGGAGCGCATTGGCGTCCATTGCCGAGGCAGCATCGGCAGAGCCACCGTCATTGCAGCGTGTACGCTGATTCAACTGGGTTGGACGCCCAAGACGGCGATGAAGGCCATAGAGGCGGCTCGCGGACTCGCTGTGCCCGATACGCAGGAGCAGGCGGACTGGATTCTGAGCTACTCGGCTCAACCGTGAGCGCTATGGAAGAGTATTGTCCTCATAGCTTGTCTGGACTTCAGGCTCTTGTATCCCTACTCCCGCAAGAAGAGATAAAGCAATCCATAACAGCATATAAGGTAAAGACACCAACAGAGAAAATACGGGCATGATAGCCAGCTGAATAAATGCTGGGTTGAAGTCTGATGATGCATAGAGTGACGCTTCTGCTTTCATTGAAAAGTAGCTTAGAACGATGGAGGCCAAGACAGCCAGAATTGCAAAAATCCTTCCTTGTTTGATACTTTCCGCAGAGATGCGTTGTGAATGCGAGGCTTGAATGAGCCGGATTCCCGCGGGAGTCAGCAACCACGCGATGCATACTGAAATAAAAAAAGCAATAATCGATCCAAAGGCAGCAGCTCCAAGGGATTTTGTCTCATAAAAGAAACTAATAACGCTGGCCGGAACCAATGCCATCAAAATCGCGGCAAGAATGCAAAATGCAAATATTTTAAGAGCAAACCAAAATATCGAACGAAGGCTCAATCTTAACGACGACATGGCGTCGGCGAAGCCAGGTTCCTTGTGGTCCTGAATCCTGCTGACAAATGCCACTGTAATTATAAAAGCAGTGGTGTATAGGCAGATATGCAAATATCGTGCGCCCCAGGTCATAGGAGCCGTAAATAATGAGGCTTTCAGCATGGCATTATGACTCATGTCAGGCGAGGTAAAATTGCCGCCTAGCACAGAATGTGTAGTTTTCGTCATGCACCACTCAGCCATCTTTCTTGTCGCGGTTTTCTGATACCACGATAGAAAGAATGCTGTCAGGTCCGCAACGACGAGCGGTAGCCAAAGAATCGGATGCTCCCGAAACACTTCCAAGGTCTTGTTCCAGAGTTCTCGCATGATGAACACATATTACTATCCCGCAACCTACTCTTGCAGCGGTCACATCGCTTCATGGACCACAACAGATCGAATAACAGTCGAGTTCCAGGGAAGAAGTTATCTCATCAGGCAATTGCCCTTCGCTGTCGCAGCCGTTAGACTGAGGGTTCGAGGGGTCCAGCCATGCTGGTTGTCATGAAGGCGCAGGCGACGCCGCACATAATCATTCGTGCTATGTTAGAGCGCCGGACTCATCCCATGAATTCGTTGAACGTCACGATCATTCGCTTATCCGTTCTTGCCTTACTGGCATTCACCGGTTGCCGCTCCCACGACTTTCCGCAGTACCCGTCCAACTACCGCGAATATGCCTACGTCACCAACGGCGACAGCAACACTGTTACTGTTCTGGACGTTGTGGATGTACGCGTGGACCGCGAACTTGCAGTCGGACAAAAGCCAGTAGCCGTGGCCGCCAGCCCCACACGCAACGAAGTTTATGTGGTCAACTCCGGCGCAGCGGAAGGCCAGGGTTCCGTCTCGGTGATCAACGCGGAAAACAATACCGTCACGGGCGCTATCAATGTTCACCGCCAGCCGGTCTCCATTGAGGTCGATTCCACGGGCAGCCTAGCCTACGTGGCCAACTCCTGTTCCAACACCATCTCCGTGCTGGACCTCAAGATGCGGCGCGAGATAGCGGTTATCGGAACCGGCGAGGAGCCGGCTGCCGCCCGCCTCTCACCCGATAACAAAACCCTGGTCGTCGCCAACCGGCGCGGCAACTCGGTCAGCCTCTTCGATCCGGAGACACGCCGCCTCCGCGCGGTCTTCACGGGTTGCCCTGGCGCGTCGGATGCCGTCATCCTTCCCGATTCCTCGAAGGCGTTTGTGCCCTGCTCGGCCGGCCGCCAGATCATGGCCATCGCCCTGGCGCATTCTGAAGTTCATCCAACTCAGCCGGACAACGCCCAGGTCATCCCCGCCCAACCCGACCGGATGGAGGCGTTACTCGATGTGGGCCATGCACCGATGCAGTTGGCCCTCAAGCCCGATGGCGGCGAAGTGTTCACCCTCAACTCGCTCTCCGACTCCATCTCCGAGGTCATCACCAACAGCGACGACGTAAACAGCTCCACCATCATCGGAGACACTCCCGTGCGCGGCCTCGTCTCCGCCGACAACTCCATGCTCTACGTGTCCAACTTCCGTTCCCAGTACGTCACCGTCTACGCCATTGACGAAGGCCAGCGCCTTCCAGCTTCCCAAGGCGGCTCAATCCACGTTGGCGACGGCCCATCGGCGCTGGCGTTTTCCAGCTCCGGCCTGCTGCTCTTTGTTGTCGATGCCCGCTCGGGAGATGTAGCCGTAGTGCGCACGGCCTCGCTCTCGTTTTTTACTCTGCTACCAGCCGGCCGCGCGCCTAACGCCATCGCGGTGAAAGCCTTCAAGCTGCCGTAATTTTCAGTTGCGATGCGTTTGAAGTCGCGCACAACGGCCCTCAGGCAGACGACAGCAAGCGGTATAGGGCGTGGCTGCGGGGCTGGGCAGTGTGGCCATTGCTATGCCCTACGGCGGGATGGCGTCTGCTGCATCCCAATTTTTTGTTCCTGTGCGACCTCTTCCCAACGCGCGGCCAGCACATCCTGATACTCAGCTTCCTCGATGCATCCCAGGTTGCGCGCCGCCTGTGCGAGCTTATGATGCCGGGCAGCTTCCTCGAGGTGGTAGGCGGTGACGTCAGCGAAATCGACAGGCATAGGTATTTCCGTTCTCCCGGTTGACCGGGCAGTGTTGGCAGGTGAACAGAACCTCTCTCACCCGCTTTTAGGAGTGTTATCGGCAGAAGTAGTAAGAACGTGAGTACAAAGAAACTTCTTAGACAGCGTTATCAACCAGGAGATGCGATAAAGTTCACAGTTTCATTGGGAATACAGGTGTACCTGGGGGTGGTACGGATCGTGTAGAGTCCTTAGAGACTGAGACGGGAAGATGGCTGTCACTACGGATGGTATGAGCGTACATGTGAAGATTGTGCGCTACAGGAAGTTAATTCTCCGCAAACACGGCGTGAATCCTGCATTAATTCCACCCATTCGCCAGACCGGGGTCCACTGCACACAAATTATGCGTGCTGGGGCGTAGATAAAAGGCAAAAGGATGGGACACAGAGTATAAGGAAATGCAGGTCTACCGGGCGGCAGTGCGCTTTTGCCCCTGCCAACGCAGGCCGAGCCAGGCCAGGTAGCCCAGTTGAATTGCCCAGGTGACAACGTAAACGGCGACAAGATACTGGTGATCGATAAGAGCCACGAGAGCATCATGATCGCCAACTGACATGTGGCTCGTCCAGTCGAAAGGTGGTTCGGGAGGGGCGAAGAGGACGAGGGAGCAGGCCCAACCGAGCAGGGCGATGGGGAGGGCGAATAAAAGTGCGATTGAGATTTTTTTCATCATTGACCTCGTTGTTGTAAAAGATTCAGGCCGAATTTATGCGTTCAGGGCGTCTTGCACATCCTGGGCGGCGGCCTTCTGGCTGCGGCGTTCGACGTAGTAGCGCACCACCAGTATGAGCATTCCCCAGGCGAGCCATGCGAGGATATTCCAGCCAAAGGCGTGCAACATTCTGGGGTCTTTGAAACCGGCGTCGGCGTCTCCGCCGAAGACTGGAGCGGGGTGTTGGGTGCGCCACCAGCGATTGGACATATAGACAATGGGCACGTCGAGAGCGCCGAAGATGCCCAGGACGGCGGCCAGCGTCTGCACCTGTGGTCCGGCGGCAAAGCGGCGCAGCAGCAGGTAGCTGACGTAGATGAGCCACAAGACAAGGGTGGTGGTCAGCCGGGCATCCCATGTCCACCAGATGCCCCATGCGCGGCGGCCCCAAAGCGGCCCGGTAATGAGGACCACGGTGCAGAAAACCACGCCGACCTCGGCGCCGGCCAGGGCCCATGCGTCAGAGATTTGCGCCCATGCTTCGCGGCTGTTGCGGTAGGCCAGGTAGCCGATGGAGCCGGCCAGCGAGATGGCGAAGAAGAGAAAAGCGACCATCGCAGATGGCACATGGTAGAAGATGATGCGATAGAGTTCGCCCTGTCCGCCCAGCCGGTCGTCCGCGGGGGCGATGTAGATGGCCTGATAGAAGCCCCAGGTGAGAAGGGCAACGGTGATGGCGGCGTAAAGGCTGATGGCAAGTTTTTTCATGGGGAATCCTATGGAACGATATCAGTTTACAAGGGCCACCTACGGTGGGGAGACTCGTCGTCCAGGCAGTCGGTGCTTGCGCGCCATGAATTTGTTGTATCCCACTCTTTCGCCAGAAAAACGGCGCGGGGGATAATTTATTGATGAAGAATCAGGCGGTTAGGGTTCGTAGATTTCCAGCTCCCTAAATCGGGAGCCGGAGCACCCAGCATGAGTGAGATTCATGGCCGCTCAGAGAAAAATTCTACTCGTAGGCCAAAGCGTCGATGGGGTCCTTGCGGGCTGCCATCCATGCCGGGTAGAGAGCGCCGCACAAAGAACCCACAAAGGCGATTACCGCACCACGAAGCAACCACTCCACGGTAATCTCGAAGTGCTGCGTGGGGAAGAGATGGCCCATCAGCAGCTTCACGCCATATGTTCCAGCTATGCCCAACAGCACACCGGCCACCGCTATCACCGCGGTCTCGCGCATAACCACTCCCACGATGACCGCTTTGGAGGCGCCCATCGACTTGAGTATGCCTATCTCGCGCGTCCGCTCCAGCACCGCCGTATACATCGACTGGAAGATGACCAGAAAGCCGACGAGAACCGCAATGAAGGTGACCACATCGAGAGCAATATTGAATCCGGGAATTTTGCCCGGCGTCATCTCCCCCAGCCACTCGTCAATCGTCTCAACCGGGTAGTCTGCCAGGCCGCGCGTAGCGTGGATCTCCTGAATCACGGCGTTCTGGTTGGCGGGATCGTCGCACTTAATGTAAAAAATCGATGCTTTTCCCTCAGCGCCCATCATCGCGCCCATAGTGTCGATGGGCAACAGCTTGCGCCCGCCCTTGCCGTGTTCCACGATGCCCGTAATACGAAAGGAGCGATCCATGATAGAAATCTGCTCGCCGACGCGATGGCCGCCATCGGCGCTGGCGGCGATGTCGTCGATGATGGCGTCATTAGGGCCCTGAAACGGCCCGCCGGAGAGGAAGACAAAGGGCTTGAGTGCATCGAAACTGGGATATTCGATGCCGTACAATATCTCGATCTTTCCGGCAGTGTTGAGCTTCTGAATCACCGGCGAAGCGACAGCAACGTGAGGCATTCGGCGGAGGACTTCGACTATTTTGGCCGGCATGGGCGCGCCGCTGACGCCGACGAAGATGCTGGCATTGGAGGGCCGCATCATCAGGTCAGCGCCGATGCCGTTGGTGCGCTGCTTGGTGTCGTTCAGCATGCCCATGAAGATGCCGACAATGGACAGGATCATGATGACTTCAATGGCCACGGCCAGCACGCTGATGATAGAGCGGACAGGGCGGTGCAGCAGATTGGCAAAGATGAGCTTATTCAATCCCAATGACGGCTCCGCGAGGCTGCAAATCGCTATAAACCCCTCGCTTTCAGGTTAACAGCCCAGGGTTGGCGGAGCCGGGAGCGAGGGCGAATCGTTGCCGGATACACGCTCCTTACGGCAAAAATACGCGACCCCATGTAAATCAAGGGAATTAATCATAAATAATCTTTGACCGAAGCGGGGAGCCGGTTTATTGTTGAGGGGTAAACTAGCTAGCGTTTAGAGCGTATTCTGGTAGATGATGAGCAACTTTGGCGAAGACCTGCGCATGGAGCGGCTCTCCCGCGGCATTGCGCTTGAAGACATCACGGCGGTGACCAAGATCAGCCAGCGCCACCTGATTGCGCTGGAACAGGGCAGTTTTCGTCAGCTTCCCGGTGGAATATTAAGCAAGGGCATTGTCCGCGGCTACGCGAGCGCCGTCGGCCTGGACCAGAACGAATGGACGGAGCGTTTTCTCAAAGCTTATGCCGCCAGCGGGCAGATGCTCGACGATGATCGCAGTTGGCTGGAGTTTGCCGCAAACGTGGGCAGGGCTCGCACCCAGCGCAGCGATGCGATGGAGAGGCGCCTGCGCTGGGTCGGCGTGATCCTGCTGCTGCTGGTGGGGATCGCCGCCGCTTTTCTGGGGGTGCGCTACTATGGCCTTCACGCCGGCTGGTGGGATACTCTGCTGCCCATGGACCTGGGCTAGGCCCGCTTTGCGGATGCCTCGATCTGCACCTCGCTGGAGGCTCGGCAAAGGTTGTGCTTCCGCCAATCTCAAGGCAATTGAAGCCCAAATACTCCGCAATAATTTGCTTGCTCGACAGGTGTGAGACCCTGTATCCTGCCTTTCATCAAATCAAAGCCAATTCTGCCCGTACGAAACGTGGCACATGTTGCCGCCGCGCCTGAGTCCGGCTCCGGAAGATGCTCTTCAAGGAAAGGGAAAACCATGAGTCTGCGCAAGCTGTTTCTGCTTACGATGGTAGCCGCGCTCTGTCTGGGCCGGCCGGCATTTTCACAGGAGAATAAAGTAGTAGTCGCCGGGGGTACTACCGCCCAGATTTTCAACGGCGAAACGCCATCCGTCCAGGTAACGGGCACCGATGGCAAGATCTTGGCGTCGATTCCCATTGAAAAATACCCCGGCAAGTTCATCTATTCAAAGTCGACCAATACGCTTTACGTAGTCCATAACGCGAAGAAAGGTGAACATTTTATCAGCGCCGTTAACCTGACCACAAACCGTGTAGACAAACAAATCAAGGTTGGCTCGGGAGCAGGGGTGGAACTCTATTTGTCGAAAGGCGAACGCCGTCTCTTCTGCTATACTGCAGGCAAGAATTATCTACATATAATGGGTATTAAACTTGAGATCGTTGACCCTAATATCCGTAATGTCGAGTCTCCCTTCGAGCCAACCATCAATGTGATCGATACTGCGTCGAACGAGGTGATCGCAACCTACAACTTGATCGACAGCTTTCGCGCGGGCGTTGAGATCAAGCGTGATAACTGGCGATTCGCAAGTAATTTTCTTGTTGGCACCGACGACGGAATACTGATCGTCCATGTTAAAGCATATCTGGGTGAGGGAATTTGGTTAAAGACAAATCCCGGGACTATCAAACAGCAGATTGCAATTTTTAAGGGCCAGTCTCCGAATCCGGCCAATACAATCGATACTACCGGAACAATCGTACATGCTAAGCTGTCTGAGACTGGTAAACATCTATTTGCCGCATTCGGAGGGGACAACAATACCGA
>CAWJDN010000137.1:0-8712 GCA_963840985.1 uncultured Acidobacteriaceae bacterium | reverse complement strand
AAGAACTCTGGATTATGGACAGCGATGAGATGAGCTCCCTTTCTGAAACCGGTGAGTTGGGCGAGCGGAGGATTCCACTCAACAAAACGCGTATACAGGGAGACAAGAGCAATAATGGAACCTCTGATTTTCAGGATGGAATCCTTGGCGAAACTATTTCTCTGGGAGATGATCGCGTTGCAATCATGATCAGCAACAAACACAAAGTAGCCCTGATTGACCTGAAGAAGCTACAAATCGACGCCATTCTCCCGACCATGACTGCTGGTGATAAGGCGAAGATAATAGCCGGTAGAGTCGCAAATTACATGCTAGACGTCGGATTGGAGGGAACAATCGGTGGAGTAGGATTAGCCCATGGAATAAATCTGCAGTTTCCTACTCCTACTCTTGACTTCAGTTTTCGGAACGAGTTGCTTTTGGCTCGTCCGGATGGCCGATTCCTTTATGCGCTGAATTTGAACGTTAGTAAAGTTACGGTTATCGACGTGCAGGCAGCGACGGTCGTGAAGCGTATTTCCGTGAATGAGTACGTTACCAAAATTCAAGTATCGCCTGACGGCAAACATCTTATCTGCACTGGAACAGTGAGTGAGGAGTATGCGTATGCTAACCATCTCAATTTCTTCGGGCCAGTGACCCAGCAGATTAATCTGGAGGCGAACGAATTGGAGAAGTAGAAGAGGCGTGCAGTTGGGGCCTTGCGCGGTTATTCCGCAGAAGGCCCCAATTTCTTTGCGTGCCTGGTCTCTCTCCGCTCGACACGCGGAAATCGCGGCTCATCCGCATCTGCGCCCCGTTCGCTGCAAGCCTTTGCTCCCAACCGCCATAGACATTTACCATGGAATGATGCATCCCAAGGCTCATGCCTGACGGTGCTGGCATGTGCTGTGCGAGAGTGGGTCCGATGCGGTGAGAGAATCCAACTCTCCGTGACGGTGATCCAGCATGAACCGGTCCTCGCTCCAGACTGCCCAAATTGAATTCCCTGCAATGGGAGGAGAGTTTTAGTGAGCGACCGTTTCTTGTTTACCTCTGAATCTGTTACTGAAGGCCATCCGGACAAGATGGCTGACCAAATCTCCGACGCCATCCTCGATGCCTGCCTGGAGCAGGACCCCAAAAGCCGCGTCGCCGCCGAGACGTTGTTGGCCACAGGACTGGTGGTCATTGCCGGTGAGATCACCACCCAGGCATACGTCGATTTCCAGTCGCTGGTGCGCGGTGTTGTTGCCTCCATCGGCTACGACAACGCCCTCTACGGCTTCGACTCCAACACCTGCGCCGTCATTTCGTCCATCAACAAGCAGTCGGGCGATATTGCCCAGGGCGTTGATACCGGCGGCGCCGGCGACCAGGGCATGATGTTCGGCTACGCCTCCAACGAAACTCCGGAGCTGATGCCCGCCCCCATCTCTCTGGCCCACAAGCTCTGCCGCCAGCTTACAAATGTGCGAAGGAGCGGCAAGCTCGCCTATCTCCGCCCCGACGGCAAGAGCCAGGTCACCGTTGAATATGACGAGAACGGCAAGCCCGCCCGCATCGACGCCGTGGTTATCAGCAGCCAGCACGCTGAGAGTGTCAGCAACGAAGAGTTGCATGCCGACATTCTCAAGCACGTTATTCAGGCCGTTCTGCCCGCCGCGTGGCTGGACAAGAACACCAAGTACCACATCAACCCCACCGGCCGCTTCGTCATCGGCGGACCTATGGGTGACACCGGCCTGACAGGCCGCAAGATCATCGTGGACACCTACGGCGGCGCGGGCCGTCACGGCGGCGGCGCCTTCAGCGGCAAAGATCCGACCAAGGTGGATCGCTCGGCGGCTTACATGGCCCGCTACATCGCCAAGAACATTGTGGCTGCGGGGCTGGCCGATCGCGCCGAGGTCCAGCTTGCCTACGCTATTGGCGTGGCCGAGCCGGTCAGCGTGCGCGTCGATACCTTCGGAACCGGCAAGATCGGCGAAGCCAAACTAACAGAGCTGATCCGCAAGAATTTCTCGCTCACGCCCAAGCAGATCATTGAGAGCCTGAACCTGCGCCGACCCATCTACCAGAAGACCGCCGCCTACGGTCACTTCGGTCGTAGCGAGCCGGAGTTCACCTGGGAGGCAACCGACAAGGCAGCCGCCCTGGCTGAACAGGCCGGGTTGAAGGCCGCAGCCAAGTAAGCATAGCTGTAGAACATGTGGCAGACAATGGGGCCTATCAGGCGATGGGTCCTATTCCTTTTTCCTATAGTTGCGTTCATCGAATAGAATTCTTGCGGGAGAGTAATACGCGTAACGACGAAGGAGAAAACCATGCGTTTTCCTGCACTTATCGTTTTTGCACTGAGTCTGACCACGATAGCCGCCGCGCAAACCGTCGATCAGAATTCCGCTCCCTGGGAGTACCAGGGCAAGCGAGGCGAAGTGGTCTGGAGCAAGTTGGATCCGGCCTATCAGGCCTGCAACAAAGGCCACGAGCAATCGCCCGTCGACATTCGCGGCGCTCACATGAACAAGGCGCTCGCCCCCATCGAGTTTCACTACATGGCCGGGCCGGTGACGCTGGTGAACGACGGCCACACCATCGTGGCGCGCGTGGACCCCGGTAGCTACATCATGGCCGGCGGCGTGCGCTATGAGCTGATTCAGTTTGACTTTCACCACCCCAGCGAGGAGGCGGTGAAGGGCAAGTTCACCGACATGGACGTGCAACTGCTGCACCGCGGCGCCGAAGGCAAGATGGCTGTGGTGAATGTGCGAATGCGCGAGGAGGACGGCAACCCCAATGCCGTGCTGGCCATGCTGTGGCCGCACCTGCCCAAGAGGGCCGGCGCGAGTGTGAGAGTTCAGGAGATGGTGAGCGCGGGCGGTTTTTTGCCAGCCGACCGCGGCTACTGGACCTATATGGGCTCGTTGACTACTCCGCCCTGCACGGAGGGAGTGCGCTGGTTTGTCTTTGAGCAGGAACTGAGCCTGAGCCGCGATCAACTACGCGCCTTTACGGCGCTCTACCGGATAAACGCGCGCGGGCTGCAGGATGTGCATGGGCGGCGCATCGAGGCCAACGAATAACCATTAGAATCGGGTGGGCCTTGAGCCCGAGGGGCAGTTGGCCCCACCGCAGGTGGCTGGCTTTGGATACCCATCCCCGGTATACTACCCATATGCATCTCCACGCAGCGCAATCTCGCCCCGGCACAAATCGAACACAATCCGTGCTGCGATTTTCGTTAGTGGCCACGCTCGCTTACGTGGTGGTTACCCTGGTTGCCGGATTGCGCGCTCACTCGCTGGCATTGTTGTCAGAAGCCGGCCACAACGCCTCCGATTTTCTCGCCCTGCTGCTTAGCTTTACCGCCGTTTACTTTCAATCTCTGCCTGCCGGTTCATCGAAGACCTTCGGCTACCAGCGGGCCGGCGTGCTGGCTGCATTTCTGAACGCGGCCATGCTGATTGTTATTTCGATCTGGATTGGTATTGAAGCCATTCACCGGCTCAACTCGCCGGTTACGGTGCAGCCAAGGCTGATGATGATGGTGGCCGCGGCCGGCGTGGTGATGAATGGCGTGATCGCGGTGTTGCTGTGGCGCGTGGCTCGCGACGTGAATCTGCGCTCGGCCTTCGTCCACATGGCCGGCGACACGCTCTCGACCGCCGCGGTCATTGCCGGCGGCGCGGGGATTCTGCTGACCGGACGAAACTGGATTGACCCGGCTCTATCGCTGATGATTGCCGCGCTCATTCTCTGGACCAGCATGGGCATCGTGCGCGAGACGCTCAATATTCTTTTGGAAGGCACGCCGCGCGGAATCTCGCTTGCGGAGATTCGCACCGGCATGGGGGCCGTCGAGGGAGTGGTCAACGTCCACGACCTGCACGTCTGGAGCCTTGGCTCGAACTCCAGCGCTCTGGCCTGCCACGTGACCATCGCCGATATTCCGCCATCTGAGAGCGCTTGCATTCTGACGCAGCTCAACCAGGTGCTAAAGGAGCGCTTTCACATCAGCCACGCCACCATCCAGTTCGAGCACATGGGCTGCGAGCGGTTGGATGGCTGCGTCGTCCCCATGGAAGAGATGGCCGGCGGCCATGGTCGCCACCACGGCCATGCGCATTAGTTCAACATCGAGCGCGTCTTCAAGGATGCGATGCAGCTCGAAAGAAATGAGTTTCAGACCGCACCTTTCACTTATCATCAAGTAATCGGGTTCGTGATTATGAGATATATGGGGTTATTCGCTTGATACGCCTTCGTATCGCTCTTTTGATTCTTTTTGTTGCCTCGCTTTCGGTTGTGCCGGGAATTGCTCAGACAGCCCCACAAGAAGCGAAGGCTGTTCTCCTCTCGCCCGACCAACTCGAAGCGCTGGTCGGGGAGTATACAGACCCACGTGAGCCGGACACGCCGATCAGTTTTTGCGTTCAGGACGAAAAGCTCATCGTCGAATCTGAGCGCAACGTTCCCACCGAGCTCGAGCCTATCTCCGCAACTGAATTTGTTCTCTCCAGTCCGAAGAACATCTACCGCTTTACGCTTGATGATGCCGGCCGCGGCGCCCGCCTGATTCACTCTACCGAGCCTGACATTGTTTACCGCCGCACTGGTCCGCCTGTTCATCACCTCTTCCACGACTACAAACGTACGGAAGCAATGATTCCCATGCGCGACGGCGTCAAGCTGTTCACGGTAATTCTCAAGCCTGCCGACATCAGCGTGCCGCTGCCTTTTCTGATTCAACGCACGCCCTACGGCGTTGGCGGAGTCAACCGCGCTTCATTTTTCAGCGTTCGGCCTGAGCTGGCTCGCGACGGCTACATTTACGTCGCCCAGGATATTCGCGGCCGCTACAAGAGTGAGGGTGAGTTCATCATGAGCCGGCCGATGGCAAACCATCACGATCCGAAGGCCACGGACGAAAGCACCGATGCCTTCGATACCGTAGCCTGGCTGCTGAAAAACGTGGAGGGCAACAACGGCCGAGCCGGTTTCATCGGCACCAGCTATCCGGGCTTTCTGGCCATGGCGGCGGGCATCGATCCCCACCCCGCCGTCAAAGCCATCTCCCCGCAGGCGCCCATGATCGACGCCTGGATGGGCGACGACTTCTTCCACAACGGCGCTTTCCGCCAGAGCTACGGCTACGACTATGTACTCAGGATGGAGTCCGGCAAGGAAGAAATCATGCCTGACTACGGCAAGGACTCGGCAGGAAAACCTCGCGATGGATTTGATTTCTTTTTAGAACGCGGCAATTTCGAAGAAGCCGTGGAACGTTCTGGCGCCATAACTCTGCCCACCTGGAAGCTTTTTCTCGAACACCCCGCCTACGACAGCGTCTGGCGATCACGCGGCGTTCAACACTCGCTCTCGGCGGTCGCTGTCCCCACCTTGACTGTTGGCGGCTATTATGACCAGGAAGATATTTTCGGCCCGCAGATTGAGTACTCCACGATCGAAGCCCACGACTGGAAGCACGAGAACTTTCTCGTTCTCGGTCCCTGGCGCCACGGTTACTGGGCGTCCTCATCGCGCCATCTTGGCAATCTGGAATACACCGAACCCATCGGCAAGGAGTATCGCGCTCGCATCGAGGCAAAATTCTTCGCGCACTATTTGAAGGATGCGTCCACTTCAAGCCAATCGGGCTTCGACCTGGAAGACACGGCCAGCTTTCAGACAGGATCAAATACCTGGAAGTATTACTCGCACTTTCCTCCCAAAGAATCCCGGCCCACGAGCCTGCATCTTGATGGCGCGGGTCTGCTGAGCTGGAATAGCTCGACCACACAGACAAGATCCAGCTACCTGAGCGACCCCGCCAACCCTGTTCCCTATCGCCATCGGCCCATCCAGGAGACTTACAGCGTAGGTTCACAATGGGGCAACTGGCTTACCGAAGACCAGCGCTTTGTCACGGAGCGCGAGGATGTGGCCGTGTGGAAGCTTCCCGTGCTCAAAAAGGACGTGGTGTTGACCGGCGAGGTAGTCGCCGACATTTACGCCTCGACCACCGGCACGGACAACGACCTGGTAGTCAAGCTGATCGACCAGTATCCCGGCGACGATCCGGATGCAAAGATGCGCGGCTACCAGCTGATGACCAATGCGGAAATCTTCCGAGGCCGATATCTGAACAGTTTTGAAAAGGCGGCTCCGTTGAAAGCCAGAGCAATTCGCGAGTACAAGTTTTCGCTGCACGACGTGGACCATGTCTTCAAGGCCGGCCACACGGTGATGGTCGAGATTCAGAGCAGCTGGTTTCCGCTCTACGATCGCAATCCACAGAACTTTGTGCCCAACATCATGACCGCTAAACCGGCAGAGTACCGGCCGGCGACGATCACCATCTACTCCGGCCCAGGGCACGACTCAAAGTTGCAGGTACCGCTGGTCAGCGATTGCACGCCAGCCGAGTGATATTGAGCGAGGGAGTGTGAAGCTGGCAGCGGCCTCACTTTGATTTCAACACCGGCGCAAATTCAAGCAGCTCCACCGGAGCGCCATGGTCTAGGATCATCGCCACCATGACGCCCTCACTCGGACTGTTGGGCGGCGTCAGAATTTCTTTTCCTACAAGCGCCGCGACGAGGTTATCCACTTCAAAGGCAACGTGAGGCACGGTCTTGATGATTTCGGGATAAGGCGCACCCGCGTCGTAGCGCATCCACTGAATGCCGCAGGGACTGGATTCAAATCCAGAAACATGAATCTTAAGATGCGGCAGGTGTATTTCTTCCGGACGCGGCGTTTGGGTTGGAATGCCGATGTGATGGTATCGCCAGCCTTCAACGGCAATCGCAGCGGGAGGCTCGTAGCCCTGCCGTGCAGGAACCGTGGCGAGGTCAGCGTTTTTACTCATGTTGTTGCTCAATCTCTTCTCCTATGGCCAATTTCATCGACCGTATTATCGTACCGTGTCCCGTGCCGCATCTCTACGACTTTCTGACCACAAATGAAAAAATCGCGATTCTACACGCCTATCTTGCGCTTTCGCGCTAGAATAGAAATAGCTCTATGGCCCTCCATCAGCCCATCCCGGTCCTGCTCTAGCGGCGCCCGCCGCCGATACTCGTGCTCCGCCTATCTTCAATTCAAAAAAGAACAAATAGAAACACGCCCCCTTTTGCGGGCCAATAAGGATTAAACATGATTGATCGCTTGGAACAGATGGAGCAGCGCTACGAAGAGCTCTCCGCCCAGCTCTCGCAACCAGAGATTGTCAATGACCGCGAAAAATATCAGAAGGCGGGCAAGGCGCTCAGCGCGCTGGAAACTCCGGTGATGAAGTACCGCGAGCTGAAGCTGGTGCGCCTGGGTCTCGCCCAGGCGCGCGCTATGCTAGCCGATCCGGAGATGAAGGAGATGGCCGATGAGGAGATCGCCCAGCTCGCTCCACGCGAGCCAGCCCTGGAAGAAGAGATCAAGATGCTGCTGCTGCCCAAGGATCCCAATGACGAGAAGAATGTGATTCTGGAGATCCGGGCCGGCACCGGCGGCGACGAGGCCTCGCTCTTTGCCGCCGAGGTCTTCCGCATGTACACGCGCTTTGCCGAGCAGCACCGCTGGAAGGTCGAGCTACTGTCATTGTCCGAGTCGGGCGTGGGCGGCTACAAGGAAGTAATCGCCATTATCGAGGGCGAGCGCGTCTACTCGCAGATGAAGTGGGAGAG
Source organism: uncultured Acidobacteriaceae bacterium (assembly GCA_963840985.1). GTDB lineage: Bacteria > Acidobacteriota > Terriglobia > Terriglobales > Acidobacteriaceae > Telmatobacter. Next base: position 1,048 of record CAWJDN010000137.1, on the reverse strand, counting down.
TGGCGTGCATCGCGTGCAGCGCGTTCCGGAGACCGAGACGCAGGGGCGCGTGCACACCTCGGCGGTGACGGTGGCCGTGCTGCCCGAGGCCGAAGAGGTGGATGTGAAGATCGAGGCCAAGGACATTCGCATCGACACCTTCTGCTCGTCAGGTCCCGGCGGCCAGTCGGTAAACACCACTTACTCCGCTGTGCGCATTACCCACATTCCGACCAACACAGTGGTGAGTTGCCAGGACGAAAAATCGCAGATCAAGAACCGCGAAAAGGGAATGCGCGTGCTGCGCTCGCGGCTTTACGAAATTGAAATGGATCGGCAGAATGCGGAGTTGGCCAGGGAGCGCAAACAGCAGGTGGGCACCGGCGACCGCAGCGAGAAGATTCGCACCTATAACTTTCCGCAGAACCGTCTGACCGACCATCGCATCGGGCTGACTCTGCACCAGCTAGACCAGGTGATGGAGGGCCGCTTGCAGCCCATCGTTGATGCGCTGATTACGCACTATCAGGCAGAACAACTGAAGGCCGGCGGCCAGGCGAGCTGAGCCATGACCACGCCGCGCAGCCTGATTTCGAGCGGCGCAAAGCGCCTCGCATTAGGGCCGCATCCGGAGCGCGCTCGCCAGGATGCGGAGACGCTACTGCTGGGTGTGCTGGTAAGAGACCGCGCATGGCTGCTGGCGCACATGGACGATGAGATTGACCAACGAGTTGTGATCCGCTTCATGGTCCAAATCGAATTACGGTTCGAAGGTACGCCTATCCAGTACCTTTATCCCAGCGGCCAGACGGAGTTCTACGGCCTGCCGATTTGCGTAAGCCCAGGCGTTCTTATTCCGCGGCCGGAGACGGAGCACCTGGTGGATCGAACGATCTTGCTGGCTATGGGGTTGCAAGCGCCGCGCATCGTGGACGTGGGAACCGGCTCCGGCTGCATTGCTATTGCCCTGGCGCATCATCTACCCGATGCCAAGATTACGGCGATCGACCTCTCATCGAAAGCCCTGATTCGCGCCAGCGAAAGCGCAGCTCTCAATCAGGTCTCTCAC
>CAWJDN010000136.1:0-22934 GCA_963840985.1 uncultured Acidobacteriaceae bacterium | reverse complement strand
GCCACTCGCGGCAAGAGCCTGGGCGTGCAATTGAAAGAATTATTTGCCAAGGTTGGTTCCTTCTATCCGGTTCGGGAGAACTTCCGCTTGACCCCGGAGGGCATGGCCGCGTTCACTGAGAAGTTGAAGGCCGATCCGGCGGAGCTGAGCGGGCGCAAGGTTGCTCAGGTGGTCAGAACCGACGGGCTAAAGCTGATTCTCGCCGACGGCTCCTGGGTCTGCTATCGCCTCTCCGGAACCGAGCCGGTGGTGCGGGCTTATACGGAAGCACGCAGCGAGCAGGACGTGGAAACGCTCCGTAAGGCGGCCGAAAAGTTTGTACTCCAATAAGAAGGGAATGGATTCTATGCCGAGCGAAAGGTTGCAAGCCGGAAAGAACAAAGCGGGAGATGAGACCGTTCTCTCCCTGCCAGGGCGTATGCAGGCTTTTGCGCGGCGTGTGTGGCCTCCAGCGGCCTCCATTTTCGCCGTGGGGCTGACGCTATGGCTGGTGTGGCAGGTGGTTTACGAAAAAAACGGGTTGTCGGCCTGGCAGCAGAAGCGCGCTGAGGAACGGCAGTTGCTCAAGGAGAATGACGACCTCAGGCAGGAGAATGCCCGCCTGCGCGACCAGATCGAACGGCTCAAGTCCGACCCGGACGCCATCGGCATTGTGGCGAGGAGCACGCTGCACTACGCCAAGCCCAATGAAGTGATCGTCACCCTGCCGCCGGAGCAGAATACGCCAGCCCAGCCTGCCGGGATAGTGAAGTAAGCGGCAATTCGGCTGATCATTCCTGACCCCTGCCTCAAAAATCCACGTGTGCGCGCACTGAGCCTACCCAGACCGGGCCGCGGTCGCGGTTGTAGCCGGGGTTGTTGATGTGCTGCACATCGACGGCGTAAAAAAGGCCCCGCCAGGCGTGCCAGTTGTAGTAGCTCTCGACGATGGTTTCGCGGCCGTAGTTTAGGTTTCCGTCGCCCAGCAGAAATCCTAACCCACCCAGTTTCAGGTAGTTTTGGTGATCGCGTTTGATTGCGTTCGTGACCACAGCCAGGCCGATCTTATCCGCCGTGCGATGCCAGCGCGCTCCCGCATAATCGCCGCCAGCCTCCACCGTCTGGTCCACCTCGGTGTAAACGTAAGACTCGTGCTGGCCCTCGTTCCATCCGAAGCGGCCAAAGACGCGCAGATTCTCCGTCAACTCCTGCTCGGTGTTGTATCCGAAGCCGTACTTGAGCGCGCTAAAGTGCTCATGAAGCAGGACGTTTGGCGTCGTGTCGGTTCCGGCCAGAAAAGCGTTGATCGCCTCGCGGTAGTCGCCCATGTGAGCGCGGTTGGCGAAGAAAAGTACGCGCTCGGCTCCTTTGCGTTTCGCAACCCAGCTGTGGCGAAGTTCGAACTCGCCGTTCTGCGCGTGGGCGCGGCTTAAGGCCCAGTCCATGTCGATGCCGTTGGCCACCGTGGGCATGGCGAAGAGGCCGTAGCGCAGGCTCCACTTGCGGTCGTCGTACTCGGCCATGCCGCCCACAGTGTAGCCGCGCGTGTCGGCGGCGTAATCCCATGCGCCGTTGTTGTCCACCGTCCAGTTCATGAACTGCAAGTGACTGTCAGAGCCGGGGTTATTGACATCGAAAAAATCGGGCAGGGTCATTTTGCCGATGCGGAACTCGACGCGGCGGACTGGCACGCTGGGCGCCAGGGCGAAGGGGCCGGGCTCCTGTGTGGTCGTTTCGCTGGTCAGGCCGATGACTTGATGAATCTGGTAACGGGCCAGGTAGGGCAGGGAACTCAGGGTGGGATTACGTACCACGTCAAGATTGGTGAAGCCGGCCAGCCCTAGCGCCTGGCTCAATCCGCGCCCGCCCGGACTCTCCATATCCAGAATCAGATCGGTGTTGTATAGAATTGATTTAGTTGGCCTTATGCGCGGTATAGACGGTGCCAAGCAGGGAGGTCTTGTACTCCGCGCCGCTTTGGAAACTGTTCGTGCCGTCGTAGGGAGAATGGAAGGGCAGGTTCCCCTGAAAAATGATGTTGGCCTGACCGGAGAGCCAGTAGCGGTCGTTGCCATGATGCGGGGACATGGTGACAATGGGTGCGGGGGGCGGTGAATAAGTCGTTTGGGAAGAACAGGTTGCGGCGGTCAGCACAAGCACGAGAACGTTCAGCAAGCAGAGGAGCGCATGCCGTGGGCGGAGGAGCGTCGGGCGTACGCGGCGAGCGGGGAACATGAGGAGGCACTCCAATCTTATCGCGTTGGGTTGATGACGCAGGGATAGAATGGAGAAGCAACCGTACCCCCATTCCGTAGATACCATACCGGGGGTAGGTATTGTCAAGCGAGGGAGGCCAACGATGTCCACACATGATCGGGAAAAGGTCAAGTTGTTGCAACGATTGAAGAAACTGCGCGGTCAATTGGACGCCGTGGAGCGCTCGCTGACAGCCGATGAGGACTGCGGTGGGCAATTGATGCTGTTGGCCGCCGTGCGCGGGGGCGTGAACGGCCTGATGGGCGAGGTTCTGGAGACGCACATCCGCTTCCATCTGGTGGACGGCGTCAAGGAGCAGATCGCTCCCGAACTGGCCGAGGACCTGATCGACCTGGTGCGCGCCTACCTGAAATGAAGGGGTCAGAGATCAAGGGTTAAATAATAGCAATTGCTTTGCGTGGAGGCGCACTTGATGCCAACTCTTTCTATTTATCACCGCCGCGGGATCATGCCGCTGGTTTTTCTGACATTTGCTGTCCTGATTCTTTTCGCGCGGTGCGCAGGCGCGCAGCCTGTCCATAAGTCTTTGGAGGCCGGCCTTCACAAGCAGCGCGTCATCGTTCTCACCGACATTGGGGCCGAAGCGGACGACACGGAGAGCATGGTGCGGCTGCTTCTGTATTCCGATGTTATCGACATTCAGGGACTGGTGGCGACAACCTCCACATGGAAGAGGAGGTCTGTTTCTCCCGAGTTGATTGCGGAGGTGATTCGCGCTTATACCAAGGTGCGGGAAAATCTGGTGAAGCACGATCCCAACTATCCTGCGGCCGAGGCTCTTCAGTCCGTGTTGAAACGTGGCCGTGCTGAATACGGGATGAGCGGAGTCGGTGCGGAGAAGGATTCTGAAGGGTCGGATTGGATTATCCGGGAGCTGGAGAAGAAGGACGAGCGGCCACTGTGGATCGTGGTCTGGGGCGGGCCGAATACGCTGGCGCAGGCGCTTTACAAACTGCGCGCGACGAAATCTGCCGCGGAGTTGGATCGCCTGGCCGCCAAATTGAGGGTCTATACGATCTCCGATCAGGACGACAGCGGTCCGTGGATGCGCAAGAATTTTTCCAAGCTCTTTTACATCGTCAGTCCGGGCGGCGATTACAGCTCCGCAACGTGGACCGGAATCAACACCTTTATACCGGGAATCGACAACACGACCATCAGCAACAAATGGCTTGCTGAACACATTCAACAAGGACACGGCGCGCTGGGCGCGGCCTATCCCGATGTGGCGTACGGCATGGAGGGTGACACGCCGTCGTGGCTCTCGCTGATTCCCAACGGAGTGAGCGATCCCGAACATCCCGAGTGGGGCGGCTGGGGTGGGCGCTACGAACTGTACCTGCCCAAGATCGACGTGACGGACGCAAAGACCTTCATCCGTGGAGTTTTCATTGACGGCGTTCCCATTGAGCCTGAAACGCGTCCCATCTGGACTAATGCAATCGACAGCTACGCGCCGCCGGTATCGGGTGAATACGGACGGGCGACTCGGACTTCCGATAAGTTATTTCGAGATGAGAAAGCAACAATTTGGCGGTGGAGGGATGACTTTCAAAACGATTTCGCGGCGCGCATGGAATGGACGACCAAGTCTTATCGGGAGGCCAACCATCCTCCGGTGATTCTTCTCGATCAGCCGGAGGCGATTACGGTGCGAAGCGGAGAGCATTTCCGGCTCGGCGCTCACGCAACAGATCCAGATGGTGACAGCGTGAGTTTCTACTGGTTCCAATACCCCGAGGCGGGAAGCTATAAGAAGACTATTCCGATCTCAGTCGCGGAGAATCTCTCTCAGATCGATCTGACTGCTCCGAAGGTGGACAAAGCGGAGACCGCGCACTTTATTCTGCGGGTCACCGATAAAGGCAAGCCGCCGTTGTCGCGCTATAAGCGGATCATCGTCACAATAACCCCATGATTGTTGTGATGAGGGGGTTCCGTGAAGGCCAGGCTCGTCAATTATTCTGAAATGTGATAACAGGGCCAAACACAGACACCAAGACCGCAATGTGGATGGGTTTACTGCGATCCGTTCTTCGATGGCTTGTTATCGGCGTGGCGCTTTTTTGGTTGCTTGCCGTGCAGATCCTAGTGGCCGCGCGGTGGATCGACCCACCGACAACCGCGGTGCAAATGCAACGCCGCTTGCAGGCCTGGATTCACCACAAGCCGTATAGCAAGCGCTACACATTTATTCCGCTCAGCCAAATCTCGCCCGATTTGCAGCACGCTGTCATCGCCGCGGAGGACGCGCGCTTCTACCAACACCATGGCTTCGATTGGGACCAGATCCAAATCGATGCCGAAGGAGATTTGGAAGGCGGGCGCATGCGCGGAGCTTCCACCATAACGCAGCAACTGGTAAAAAATCTTTTCTTCGGAACGGGGCGATCATTTCTTCGTAAGGGCGCGGAGTTCACGCTGGTGCCGGTGGCTGAATTGGTTCTCGGGAAGCAGCGCATTCTGGAGATCTACCTCAATGTGGTCGAATGGGGCCCTGGAATTTATGGCGCGGATTCGGCGTGTCGGACCTACGACAAAACCGCGGCGCGGAATATCGGCCGGGAAGAGTCGGCGCGGCTGGCCGCAATTTTGCCGGCTCCACTGAGGCGCAGGCCCGAGCGCATGAATCACTACAGCGAGATCATCCTTGAGCGGATGCGGCAGGTGGGCTGGTAATCGCAACAACTTATTACCACTTTTAACACTCAGGATGAAAATAATACTGTGTTGGATTTAGTTAAGCGGCAGAGTGCGCGCGCATGGAGGTGATGGCGGCGGTGAGGTCGTTGGCGAGGCTTTGCTGGGCGGCTTCGGTAAGTTTTTCACCCTGACTGGTGAGGTAGAAGACATCGATGGCGGTTTCGCCCTCGGTGTCGATGAGGGCTACCTTGATGTCGCACTGATGAGTACTGAGGGTGAGTGCGATCTGGCGGAGGAGGCCGGGCAGGTCCTGGGCGACGACTTGCAGGATGGTGGAGTGGGTGGAGGATTCGGAGTCGAACTCAAGGCGGGTGGCGACATGGACCTTTATGTTGGCGGGGTGATTCATGTGGCGGCGGGCTTCAAGCATGGTCTCAACGGGAACCTTAAGCGAGACGACGTCGTGGATATAAGCGAGGAAGCGTTCGCGCTCGCCGGGATTCAGCTCGATGGTGCGGAATGTATCGGTGAAGTGGAAATTGTCGACGATGACGCCGGCATCGTTGGAATAAGCGCCGGCCTTGACGATGTTCATGCCCCATGCGGCAAGGGCTCCGGCGACATCTGCAAAGAGGCGTGCACGGTCGCGGGTGATGACGGTGAGATCGAAGAGCTGGCGGTGAGGACGGAGATCGAGCTGGACGGGATCGCTGCCGAGTTGAACGGCTAACAGGAAGTGATCGCGGATTTGTTCGGGCAGGCGGGTTTGCAGATAACGCCGCGGCAGGCCTTCGAGAAAGTTCTTGAGCTCGTCATACTGGGCGGCGAGGACCAGGGAGTGGATGCGGTTGAGCAAGGAGGGATCGAGGCCGGCGTGGTAGCGGACCTCGTCGACGGAGCGGTCCATGAAGTTGGCGGTGGAGATGCAGAGCTGCCAAAGGTTCTCGGCCTTCCAGGGAGTGAGGGCGTCGGGGTTGACTGCCTTGATGTCGGCGAAGGTCAACAGGGTGAGCATCTTGAGCATCTGGGGACTGCCGATCTTATCGGCGAAGGAACGGATGTTTTCCGGATCGAAGATGTCGCGGCGCAGGGCGTTGGACATTTCGATATGAAGGCGTATGAGATTGAGAACAACATCGCGCTCTTCGCTGTCGAATTCCAGGCGGGCGAGGAGAGAGTCGGCCAGCTCAATGCTGGGGGCGATGTGGTCGCCTGTACGGCGGGCCTTGCCGGTATCGTGGAGCAAGAGAGTGAGCAGGAAGAGGTCGAGGCGGTTGATCTCGGGCAATAACTGGGCGAGCCGCTTTTCGTAGTCGTGTGCGGGCTGGCGCAGGCCGTGGACGTTGTCGATGACGAGGAAGGTGTGCTCGTCGACAGTGTAGCGGTGATAGCTGTCGCGGATGACCAGGGCGTCGATGCCGTGGAACTCGGGGATGAGCATTTCCAAAACACCGAGAGCGTGCATCGTGCGGAGAGCATGAGCGGCGTGAGGCCCAAGGAGAACTTCGCGGAGTGCATTCCACAGGTAAGGGCCTTCAGGAATGTGGATGGCGAGCGCGGCCAGGGCGTCGGTGATGCGATCTTCGGCAACCTGCGAAAGCGCATAGCCGTGCGTGGCCATGAGGGCGAAGATGCGCAATATGGCGCTTGTGTCATTGAAGCGGGCGCCGGGAGCAATGTCGATGCGGCCATGGTCGAGGAAGAAGTCAGTGCCGGGAATGGGAGAGCGCCGGTTGCGGAACTGACGGTAGAAGCTGACCGGAGCTGGCACGTTTTCCATCAAAAGAGCAGCGCGGCGATAGATGATGCGGGCATGGCGATAGTAGGTGCGCATCCAGTAGGCGGGGTCAGCGGTACCGCGGGTTTCCAGGCCAATGGAGTTGGCGGCGGCTTCGTCCTGAGACTGCCAGTCGAGGGAATTGTCGTCGCGGCCGTGGCGGAAGTGAAGAAAGCAGCGGACGGCGGCGAGGAAGTCGAAGGCGGCCTCGGCATCGCCACGCGCACTCTGGAAGACACTTCCAAGCTGGCGGGGCCACTCCTTGGTTTCTTTGAGGTGGAAGAGCATGGCGAACCAGACGGCGAGGTTGTAGTCGCGCAGTCCGCCGGGACAATCCTTTAAGTTGGGTTCGAGGTGGAATATGGTGTCACCGAATTTGGCGTGGCGGGCGCGGGCGATTTCTCCGAGCTTCTGGGTGATGGTGTTCCACTCGCTGAGGAAGAGGCCGGGCAGGACGGTCTGGTGGAGCTGCTGGTAGAGGGGGAAGTGTCCGGCCAGGAAGCGGCGGTCGAGGGTTGCCAGGGTGAATTCGAGGTTGCCGGGATCGAAGCGTCCGGCTTCTTTGAGGGTGCGGGAGCTGGGGCTGGCGCGCAGGCCTATGTCCCAGATTCCCTGAATGATAGCGCGGACAGCACCGTTGGATTGCGCCTCAATTTTATCGTCGGCAAAGATGAAGAGCACGTCGATGTCGGAGTAGGGGAAGAGGTCCTTGCGGCCGTAGCCGCCCAGGGCGAGCAGGGAGGCGTTGGTGGGCGGCTGGGCGGCGAAGGCGCGTCGCCACATCTCGATCAGGATGCGGTCCACCACGGAGGTGCGGCGTCGAATGGCGGCGGCTCCGTCTCCGGTGCGTTCGTAGGTCAGACGGACGAGCTCCATCTCCCGCGTATACTGCTCCCGAAGATCGTCAACCGCCAAAGCGACTGGATTCATAAGGTTGTAGTTGGCTTGCCGTAGCGATAAAAGGATTGTTAACAGAATAAGCGAAATTGGCGGAAAAGGGTAATTTTGAATGGGGGCCTCAGAGTACGTTACCGATTTTCCCGATTAGAGTGTGCAGAATTAGACAGATGGCAGCTTGATTGTGTTGTACAAATATCCACATGCTCAATGACATACGAAATGGAATTCTAATATCAAGTGTTGAAAAGGACGGCGAAGACGGCGTGATTGTGGCGTTCTCAGACGGGACGATGGGCGCGTATGTAGTGGAGGAGCTGCTCGAGTTGAGACCCTGTCGACAACTAGAACTAGGCGAAAAGCCAAAGGGCCAGAATCCTCCGCAAACCTTAACAACGCATTGATAGGAGACCACCGGAATTTTGGCGCCGCAAGCTGCGGTGGGGGGAGTTGCTGTCCGGGCGGGAGGGGTTGGGGGATAGGGAGTAGGGAACAGAAAGCAAAGATTAGGCACGAAAACGTGCAACAAGAACCTCTACTTCGAAGTAGAGGTTTTTTGCGCAAAATGGGGTTATTTGGGAAGCGGGAAACAGTTGTCAGTTATCAGTTGTCAGTTGTCAGGGGACAAAGATCGGGGAACAGGGAGCAGGGAGCAGGGAACAGGGAACAGGGAATAGGGAACAGTGCCCGGGTACCTGCGGTGGGGGGAGTTGCCGCTTCTAGTCTAAAGTAAGCAGTTTCCTTACAAGGGCGTCGATTTCGGCCAGGGTTTTGCCCAGCGCCGTGCGGATGCAGGCCCGTTGACGCGCCAGGCTGCTTCCTGCTGGGAAATTCTGGTCTGAGATCACGGCTTGCGCTTGACGGTGCGCGTCATGGCCAAGTTCCGAGAGTTTCCGGTGGAGGGCGACTCCGGAGTCGAAGGTCGGGATGGGAAGATCCAATAATTTCTTGTGTATGTCCCTTTCTCCTAGAAGACCCGTTGACTGGAATGGTTTAATGGTTTGATTCGCTGCATCAGAGTTAAGTATCGCGGTGAGATAATGCGCTTCCATCAGTTGGCGAAGAGCAATCCAATAGAGTTTGTGATCAACCATGAACCGTAAAGTGAGCTTATTCCTATCAATGTAGGTAGCTGATACATTTGTCCCGCTAGCGTTATAGATAACCAAGTGACGATGCGCAGGCATTTGAGCTGTTAGCTTTCCTGAATAATCCAGCCATTGCAGGAGATTGTGCGAGGTTTTGGCACCTCGCTTTTCGACCCAAATCTTCTCTGCCTGCTCCATCCATTTCGCAAATTCCCGATAGCCTTTGCGCCTTATTTCATGCGTGGTCATGGTGTAGTAGGAGCCGTTGGATTCTTCGAGAGGCAACACAACGGTTGCGGGCTCCAATAGGACAAACGGAAGCACATGACGCGAGATAGCCGAGCTGAAAAGGAAGCGGCCTTCGACGTTTCCAGATATCCGCACCTCTTTGTATGGCGGCTTGGAGTCTTGTGCGCTCTCCTCGTCGGTTCTGACTGCATAGAGGCGGTCCGGATCCGGTTTACCTTCCAAGTCATCAACCGTAACGAAGTAGAAATTACGCGGGTAAATCGTTGCGCCATTCTTGAATACTTTGGCATATGCGCTGGAGCGGGTTTGGGATTTTGCGCCAGATTCCGTGGAAAGCGCCGAGCGATTGCCGAGCCAGATGACGCGGGCCTTTGCCTTGGTGATAGAAAACGAATCCGCAACTTTATCCCAAGGAAGATCGCGTCCGGGAAGGTGGCCTTGCCAAATCTCTGCTGGAATCGAGTCTTTGACATTTCCGTGGCGTGCGGATTGCTCCGCGAAAAGAACGCAGGATGGCACGTTGAAGAGCGGCGCTACATCCCACAGATCCCAATAACCCGAAAGTCGGAAGTTCGCGTCATATTTGCGCTGGATAAGGTTCTGGTGCTGGTCCGCGGTGAGAATGCTACGGGGCATGACGAATGCAAGTTTGGCTCCGGGGCGCGCGAAGGTCTGCATGGAGTGGGCGAGAAAGACGGTGGCCAGTTCCATTTGGGTGAAGAGGCTTTGCGATTTGGGCGCGATCTTATAGGTTTCGACGGCACGGAGCTTGATTTCCTTTTGATATTCGGGGTCTGTGACATAGCGATATGCAACCCAAGGCGGATTGCCGATAATAAAGTCAAACTGCTGGCGCAGCATAGCAGGTCGATAACTGTTACGGATAATGAACGACCAAATCGAGTTCTGCTTTTCATTGATTAGCTCGGCCAGCCCTACAGTGAAGTTCCATAGAGCAGTTACAATCTCTTCGCATTGCAGACGATGGGAGAGTTCCGGGACGGCTTGATGCAGATACTTTTCGAGCGAATCGCGTGATTCCGTGTTTCCGGAGGCGTGGCTTTTTGCAACTTCCGTGGCCGCGACGATGGCCTCATCGAAGTTTTCCGCTTGATTGACCATCATGTCCGGCAGAACAAAGCGCCGCTCATTGCGTCGGGGGCCAAAGGTGATCTCGATTCCGCTTAACTGCTGGTAGAGGTCCTTCTCGACCTCATGGGGGAGAAACAGGGAGTCTGCAAGATAAACGGGGATTTGTATTGGACGACGCGCCGAACTGACCAGCTTGCCCAAAGCCAGCACGTAGTTTGCGCGGGAAATAGTTACAGCTACTGGATGAATGTCTATGCCGTTGACGCTTGCCAGAACCTGACGGAGCCGGTCGTGAGGCGTTCCAGAGGGATTTTGGTGTAGAAAATGTTTGATGACTGCCCGCAGAAAACTGCCTGAGCCGCAGCTTGGGTCAAGTACGCTTGCGTAGCCTTCGTCGGGAAGCATCTCCGCAACTATGCGCTCGCAAAGCCAATCGGGAGTGTAGTACTCACCCAAGTCATGACGGTCCTTGGGGTCGATGAGTTGCTGATAGACGCCCTTCAACACGTCTTCGCTGATGCGGGCCAGATCATAGGTGAGGAGAATGTCGAGAACGCGCTCCCAGATGGGTGCGAGAATTTGCTCGGCTTTCGGTGTGCGAATCCAATGGAAGAAATCCTCATCGGCTAGATTTGCCAGGCGCTTGGATTCAAAAAACTGACCTGAAAAGACCTCTTGCGCGACCTGACGCAGCGTCCCTGTTGTCTGTCCACAGGAGAGAGCGGCCCACACCATCAGACGGGAGACGCTGACAAGCCAAGTATGACGGAGGAATAGCTCGTCCAACTCAGAGACTTCTTCTCCAGTTTCCCTGTCTCTCTTGAGCCTGTCAGACTCGCTCAGCTTGCCGTAAGTAACGGTAAGGTAGCTTTGCCAAGTGTCAAATGCAAGTCTTGCTTCGCTCTCGACGCGCGATGCAACCCAGGCCCGACGCAGAGTTGCGAGAGCTTCATGGAAAAGATGGCTCCAAGAGCCGAAGTCTTCCCGGATGGCATCCGAAGTCGGTTCAAGGCAGGATTGCCGGAAGAGGAAGAGGTCAAGCCAGCGGTAAAAGTCGTTGAGAGTATCTTCCTTGAGGGTAATTTCCCGACGAAGTTGAAGGTCGATATTCTCCGGGATCAATTCCGCATTTTCCGGCAGGACGGGCCGGTAGATTCTCCAACGAACGCCGTCTGTCGCCACGGCGTCCAAGTTACGCCGTGATAGCGGCTCACTCTGCCAGATGCCGGTAACGTACTCACGAAGTTGACGTTCGGCCTCAGAGAGAGTTTTCTTGAGGTCTTTTTCAAATTCGACGACCGCAGAGCCAAAGATCGTGTCGGCCCTGCCGGTTTTATTCTTTTCCGGGGTTTTGATGCGCAGAGATGTTTCCGCGCCTCTGGCATAGATGCCGATTTCACGTTGGTTGGGAAAAAGTGTACCGAGCAAGGATGCGAATTGTTCGCGCTTGCCGATCTCGCTATTTGTGGCTTTCACTTCCCGCAGGTATGCGCGGAGCGAATGAGCGGTTCCGTCGGTCAGAGGAGTGGACATTGCGTTGCTAAGAGAGTAACAAAACTAGCTGGCTAATGGGGAACCGACTAGAATTTATCGCGACTTCGTCACGTGGATTGATTTTCGAAAAAACGGGTGACTTTTGCGGCACGGTTAAAACCGTGCCCTTTCAAAGCGCGAATAATTGAGATTCGAGGTATCCCACCCTAGCCGCAAAAACAAGGACGCGGCGAGGGTGGGGCACCCGGCGTGGGTTGGCTGGGAGTATGTTTCGTTTCGCCCCTACGGGGCTGGACATCATATTCTGTATGAATTCCCAGGGTTTCACCCTGGGCTATTATCACATCGCCCCTACAGGGCGGAAGGCAGTAGTTTTCATACGCGACTTCGTCGCGTGGATTGATTTCTAAAAAACGGGTGACTTTTGCGGCACGGTTAAAACCGTGCCCTTTCAAAGCCGCCATATTGGGTTAGTGGTATCCCACCCATTCGTGAAATACGCGAATGGATGGGGCACCCAGGTATACAGACTGATGGGTAAGGCCCGGGCCTGAAGGCCTGTTATTGAAGGCGATCATTCAGTGGCCTAAAGGCCACTGCTCCCTCCGGTAAAACATCCCTCAGGGGCTAAAGCCCTGTTCATGTTGCGGCCCAATCGGCACGGCTGAAGCCATGCCCTGATACAAAACATTTCGGTACGGATTCTGTCGGATTAAAACCTACCAGTCGTGCCCTGATACAAAACATCATCTCCCACCCTAACCGCAAAAACAAGAACGCGGCGAGGGTGGGGCACCCAGAGTTCATGGTCCCCCACCCTTCCCGTAAAATAGCGAAATGCAGGTTTTTCGTCTCGCTGCGCTCGATCAGGATGACAACGAGAAGGACGGACATCTACATATTTGGAATTGAGCAATCCCTGGTCCCCAAATGCGAGGGACCTGGGGCACCCATCGTGTCTGGGTTGGATGGGTTGAGGAGGGCGTCATCGGCGCGAACATACGATTAGGGGATCTGCTGATCCGGGCTAACCTGGTTACTGTCGGGGATGTGACCGAGGCGCTACGGCGGCAGGCGGGCAACGGGGGACGACTGGGCGACAACCTGGTGACGATGGGAGTTCTGAGCAATGGGGCGTTGGAGGCCTTTTTGAAGCGGATTCCCACCGAGCCGGCCGATCTGGCGGCCACCAGAATCGACGAGATCGATTTACTGAGCCTGTTGATGAGGCTGATCTATACAAGCCGTCTGGAGAGTTGCCGTCAGTTTGTGGAGGCCATCCGTCTTCCTTATCACATAGTGGCCGAGCTGGTGGCGATGGCAGTGGACCGGAAGCTGCTGCGCACGCTGGGAATGCGCACCTCCGACAACCCCATCGATATGAGCTACACGTTCTCCGATGAAGGCAAGCGGTGGACGCTGGACGCTCTGGAGCGAGTGAGTTATGCAGGGCCAGCTCCGGTAACGCTGGAGGAGTTCACCTATCAGGTGAGCGTGCAGAAGCTGACCAACGAACGAGTCACGCTGGAACGCATCCGCGCGGCGCTGGGGGAGCTGATCTTTGATGAGAGCCTGGTGGAACAATGCGGCCCGGCGTTGAACTCGGGGCGGGCGATGCTGCTGTATGGACCACCGGGGAACGGCAAGACTTCGTTCGCTCATTCGCTGGGCAGCGTTTTCAGCGATGTGATCTACGTGCCTTACGCGATTATTGTGGAGGGACAGATCATCCGCTTTCACGATCCCAGCATTCACGCCATGGTAGATCCCACGGGGCTGGGCGAGGAAGAGGAAGTTTCATTTATGCGGACGGCGGAATATGATGCGCGCTGGGTTCCCTGCCGCAGGCCGTTCGTAGCGACAGGCGGCGAACTGACGCTGGAGATGCTGGAGCTGCGCTACGACGCGACGGGCCACTTCTACGAGGCGCCGCTGCACCTGAAGGCGCTGGGCGGATGCTTTGTGATCGACGACTTCGGGCGGCAACTGGTGAGCCCTACCAGCCTGCTCAACCGCTGGATTGTTCCGCTGGAGAGCCGCGTGGATTACCTGAAACTTCATACCGGCAAGAGCTTCAGCGTGCCGTTTGAGGAGCTGGTGATTTTTTCGACCAACATGGAGCCGGAAGCGCTGATGGACCCCGCGTTTCTGCGGCGGCTGCCCTACAAGATCGAGGTGGGAGCACCCAGCCTGGAAAATTACCGGATCATTTTTGAAAAAGAATGCGTGCGGCAGGGAATGACGCTGCCCGGCGAGGCTTTCAATGCGATGGTCCAGAAGCTGAGGAAGGAACAGGGGCTTGATCTGGCGGCATTCCAGCCGAAGTTTATCGTGGATCAGGTGGCGGCGACGTGCCGGTTCATGGGTGAGGCGCCGCACTTCGAGCCGCGGTTCATCGAGTATGCGCTAAAGAATCTAAGGGTGCGGCGGAAGGACTAAGCACCTGGCTGACGGCGAAGACCATAAAAGACATTAAATATGGATATCCCACCTTAGGCGCGATGAAACCATGCCGAAGGTGGGGCACCCGGAGTTTGCTGGCTAGAGGACGGATTCGCCGCGCTCGTCGTTGCGGATGCGGATGGCTTCGTCGATGCGGCTGAGAAAGATTTTGCCGTCGCCGATGTGGCCGGTGCGGGCCGCGCCGAGGATGGCGCTGACGGCCTTGTCTTTCATGCTGTCTTTGACGACCAGCTCAATCTTAATTTTGTGCAGCAGGTCGATGGTGTATTCATTTCCGCGATAGAACTCAGTGTGACCCTTCTGGCGGCCATGACCGCGAGCCTCCAGGATGGTCATGCCTTCGATGCCTTCCTCAAGCAATGCTTCTTTGACCGCATCCAGCTTGGACGGCTGGATAATAGCTTCTATCTTGACCATGTGCAGATTCCTCGTCTGATAGCGTAACAGGCGGGAGGGATTTTGTGAACCTCTCCCGGAAAATCATTTTGTCGAACCGATTCGATCAAGCGGAATCGGAGGAAAACAAATGCAGTTCCTTCGACTGCGCAGGCCACTCAAGTGTGGCCTGCATCGCTCAGGATGACAAATCATAGTACATCAGGATGACAAATCAAAAGTGCTCAGGATGATAACGTAAGTTACGAGTTCAGGTCGTAACCTTCCTCGTTGTGCTGGGAAAGGTCGAGACCCTGGGCTTCGTCGGCGGCGGAGACGCGCATGCCCATAGTCTTGTCGACCAGGAAGAGCAGTACGAGAGTGCCTACGATGGCCAGCGCCCAACCAATCCCCATGCCGATAGACTGGTTGACGACCTGACGCCAGTTACCGTCGATGGCGCCAGTGGGGAGGGGGCTGCCAGCGGCGTTCTTGCCGAAGACGGCGTTGATGGCGCCGGAGGCGAGCAGGCCGGTGAAGAGAGCGCCCATGGTTCCACCAACGCCGTGAACGCCAAAGGCGTCGAGGGAGTCGTCGTAGCCGAAGAACTTTTTGACATTGAAGACCATGAAGGAGCATACGACGCCGGCGATGAGGCCGATGAGAAGCGCGCTCATGGGCTGTACAAAGCCGGAGGCCTGGGTAATGGTGGCCAATCCGGCGACCGCTCCGGAGATGGCGCCGAGGGCGGTGGGTTTGCCGTTTTGCATCCACTCGGCAACTACCCATCCGATAGCGGCGGCGGCGGCGGCGAACTGGGTGTTGACAAAGGCGCTGGTGGCCAGAGGCCCAGCATTCAGCGCGCTACCAGCGTTGAAGCCGAACCAGCCCACCCACAGCATCCCGGCGCCGATGAAGCTGAGCACCATGGAGTGAGGCGTAATGTTCTGCTGCGGATATCCGACGCGCTTACCCAGATACAGGGCGCAGACAAGAGCGGAGACACCGCTGCTGATGTGTACGACCGTGCCGCCTGCAAAGTCGAGTACCGGCCAGCGGCCTCCGGTAATGTTGAGGATTCCGCCAACGCCCCAGATCATGTGGGCCAGTGGGCAGTAGACGACCAGCGACCAGAAAACAAGAAAGACGGCCATAGAGCTGAATTTGACGCGCTCGGCAAATGCGCCAGTGATGAGCGCCGGGGTGATGATGGCGAACATAAGCTGGTAGACCATGAAAGTCTGCTCGGGGATGGTTCCGCCGTAGTTGGGGTTGGGATCTAGGCCGACTCCGCGCAGGAAGGCGTGCTCAAAGCCTCCGATGAATCCGTTGCCCGCGCCAAAGGCCAGCGAGTATCCGACCACGGCCCAGAGGACGGTGATGAGGCCCATCATGGCAAAGCTCTGCATCATGGTGGCGAGAATGTTTTTGCGGCGAACGAGACCGCCATAGAAGAGGACCAGGCCGGGAGCGGTCATCATCAGAACCAGCGCCGCGGAGACCAGCACCCAGGCGTTGTCTCCGGAGGACTGAGCGTCGCGGATGGCCTGTTGAAGGGCGGCGACCTGGGCCTGAGTGGCGGGAGGCGAGGGTTTCAAGTCGGGGGCTACGGCCAGCGCAATTGCCGGGATTCCGAGCAAGGCGGAGAGAAAGAGCAGTTTGATGGCGCGACGAAACATATGGATTCCACTCCTAAAAGACATACGATGAGCAAGTTGCGATGGCTCACGCCAGCCCTGGAGCATGCAATTGACATAAGGAATGCGTGAGTCTCGAAGAGAACTCTATGGCTTTACGTATAAGGAACCCATGAAGATTTGACGCGAAATAAGGAACCCATAAAGATTTCTGTCAAAAAACGGGTCAAGAATATCCCACCTTAGATCACACCAGCGAGCAAAAATCACTCGCCAAGGACCCTAATAGCCGCAAAACAAGAACTCGCCGAAGGTGGGCGCACGTGGATTGTGGTACCCATCCTCTCGCTAAGAACGCGAAAGGATGGGATACCCGGGGGTGTAAGGGTTTGTGCAGGGTTAGAGAGCGGTTTCACCGCGTTCGTCGTTGCGGATGCGGATGGCTTCGTCGATGCGGCTGAGAAAGATTTTGCCGTCTCCGATGCGACCAGTGCGAGCCGATGCGAGGATGGCATCGATGGCCTTGTCTTTGCGGTCGTCGTTGACGATCATCTCGATCTTGATTTTGGGGAGCAGATCGACGGTGTATTCATTGCCGCGATAGAACTCGGTGTGGCCCTTCTGGCGACCGTGCCCGCGCGCCTCGAGGATGGTCATGCCCTCAATGCCGGCCTCAAGCAGCGCTTCTTTGACCGCATCCAGCCTGGATGGCTGAAGGATAACTTCTATTTTGATCATATGCAGATTCCTTTTCTGACAGGGTAACAGGCGGGAGGGCCTGTTCGGCCACTCCCGGCGAATCGTTTGTTACGAATTGAGGTCGTAGCCTTCCTCGTTGTGCTGCGAAAGGTCGAGGCCTTCCGATTCTTCTTCCTTCGAGACGCGGAGACCGACGAGCTTGTCAACGACGAAGAGCAGCACCAGCGTACCAATGATGGAGATGCCCCAGGCAATAGCGACGCCAGCGGATTGATTGAGCAACTGTCCCCAATGGCCATCGATGCCGCCGGAGGGGAGCGTGCCGCCCGCCGCGTCTTTGAAGACCGGGTTGATGACGCTGGCGGCGAAAACGCCGGTTAGCAGCGCGCCGACAGTTCCGCCAGCACCATGCACGCCAAAGGCGTCAAGGGAGTCGTCGTAGCCGAAGAAGCTTTTGACTATGAAGACCATGAAGAAGCAGACGAAGCCAGCTATCAGTCCGATGACCAGGGCGCTCATGGGCTGTACAAATCCGGAGGCGGGGGTGATGGCGACCAGTCCGGCGACTGCGCCGGAGATTGCGCCGAGGGCGGTGGGCTTGCCGTTGTGAATCCATTCGGCGATGGACCAGCTGATGGCGGCGGCGGCGGTGGCGAAGTGAGTGTTGACGAAGGCGCTGGTGGCCAGGGAGTTCGCGGCGAGAGCGCTGCCGGCGTTAAAACCGAACCAACCCACCCACAGCAGGCAAGCGCCGATGAAGCTGAGCACCATGGAGTGGGGCTGCATTTTGGTGTGGGGATAGCCGAGGCGCTTGCCCAGATAGAGGCAGCAGATCAGTGCGGAGACGCCGCTGGTAATGTGGACGACGGTGCCGCCGGCGAAATCGAGCGAGGGAAGAGGTGCGTGGGGGTTGTTGAGACTGAGGATTCCGTCAGCTCCCCAGACCATGTGGGCCATGGGGCAGTAGACGAAGAGCGACCAGAGGGAGAGAAAGATTGCCATGGCGCTGAACTTCATGCGTTCGGCAAATGCGCCGCAGATGAGCGCCGGGGTGATGATGGCGAACATGAGCTGGTAGATCATGAAGGTCTGCTCGGGAATGGTGGCGGCGTAGTCGGCGTTGGGAGTGAGCGTGACGCCTCGCAGGAAGAGGTGATCGAAACCGCCGATGAAGGCCGAACCATGACCGAAGGCCAGCGAATAGCCGACGATGGCCCAAAGAACGGTGACCAGGCACATCATGGCGAAGCTCTGCATCATGGTGCCGAGGATGTTCTTTTTGCGGACCAGGCCGCCGTAGAAGAGGGCCAGACCGGGTCCGGTCATGAGCAGAACGAGTGCTGCGGAGACCAGCATCCATGCGTTGTCACCGGCGGACTGGGCGTTGGCGGTGGCGATCTTGTTGGCATCCACAGCCTTTTGCAGGGCAGCGATCTGGGCTTGGATGCGGGGGCTTGCGTGTCAGGGGCGGCGGGAACGGCGGGTTGGGCCAGAGTTATTACCGGGATTGCAAGCAGAACGGAGAGAAAAAGCAGTTTTATTCCACAGCGTGACATCAGGTTTTCCACTTTCAGAAAAATTAGATGGGCACAAGCCTTAGATTGGTGCGTGAATCTTTAGGAAAAATATAGAGGCCTACGAATAAGGAACCTATGAAGATTTCTGAAAAAGCCGGTTCAAGCGCCAGAAAAGGGGTATAACGCTATGGAATCTTTATAAACTCTGCGCTAGCTGAATTCTCGATAGGCTATGCCAGCTATTGGTTACCGCATAAATAATGTTCTTGCGCCGTCCCTACGGGACTCCGTAACGACATTGTGGAATCCCTTTTCCCCACGCTAAAGCGCGGGGCTAACCAACCCTGCGCCTCCGGCGCGTATGTGCGGACACTTCTTATGCAGTCTTCAATAAAGCAGTTCTGATTATCTCGGAGTCACAACGCGGTATAGTAGAGACATGGCGGCCACGGCGAAGCGGGATCGATATCTATTTGGAGCGCTGGAGAGCAGCGCGACGAACCGCGCCAAGGTGATGGAAGCGAGCTACGGCTATGAAGTGCCGGAAGGAATCCTGCTGACCTCGCTGGATTTTGCGGTGAACTGGATACGGAAGAACTCCCTTTGGCCGATGACCTTTGGGCTGGCCTGCTGCGCCATCGAGATGATGTCCACAGGGGCGTCGCGCTACGACATTGCGCGCTTCGGCGCGGAGGTCTTCCGGGCTTCTCCGCGGCAATCGGATGTGATGATCGTTGCCGGGAGGGTTTCGCAGAAGATGGCCCCGGTACTGCGTCGTCTCTACGACCAGATGCCGGAGCCGAAGTGGGTGATCTCGATGGGCGCTTGCGCCACGTCGGGCGGGGTCTTCAACAATTATGCGATCGTGCAGGGCGTCAACCAGGTGGTGCCCGTGGATGTGTACGTACCGGGATGCCCGCCGCGGCCGGAGCAACTCATCTACGCGCTTACGCTTCTGCAAGAGAAGATTCAGAGAGAACCGCGCAGCTTGTTGAAGACCTTGAATCTTGGGTAAGCTGTGCAGAAGAGCCGGACTCGTAAGAATTACAGAGGTATGTTCAGGTCACTCGCAGAGAATCTGGTGAGGCAGCGGTGCAAGTAATTGATAGTAAACAACTTCTGGAAACGCCGCGAAGGTAATGATTCTAAGAAATTACAATAGGGGCCGGATACGCACTCGGATGAAGGGTTTCTGGAGTAGTGATTTGAGGTAGGCCGGCTTGGCGGCACATATCTATCGTTTTCCCACTTTTCTCGTATTATTCGCCCCAGGGAAGCTGGTGATCGGGCAAAGTAGCAGATAATATGCCGGACAAAAAACAAGTTTTCAGGGGGGACTACCCAAGAGGATAGCTGGTGTACTATGATTCTATATTGAATAGAGGCCTGCGTTTGTTTGGTTACATGATTGTTATTAGGATGTTCAGACAATTGGATTTATCCGGAAATGGCGAGCGTTAGCAAACCACTTCATCAACGTTTTCAATCTGAAACTGTGGAGGAGAATCACATGTATTCGAAGCTTTTGAAGTCTGGTTTTCTAGTTTTGGCTATGGCATGTTTGGCCTTCGTGTCTACAGGATGCGAGAAGGCACCGCCGATCACCCTGTCGGCAGTAGCCAGCCCACCCGCCGTTTACCCCGGAGATGCGGTCACGGTGACCGCTACGGCCGGGTCGGTAGATACCAACAACAAGAAAAACAATGTGATTTACAGCTGGTCGGGAGACGGCGTGACGGGCAGCGGAGCGACGGCTACGGTGGCCACAGCAGCGCTTGCTCCGGGCAGCTATACGGTGAAGGCAGAAGTCAAAGAAGGCAAGAAGGGCAAGGAAGGCCTGAAGCCGGGCCAGACGGCCGACGCCTCGGCAAACTATACGGTGAAGCAGTTTGAGCCGCCGACCATCAGCTGCTCGGCCAGCCCCAGCAACATCAAGCCGGGCGATACCAGCGCCATTACGGCGTCTGGAGTTAGCCCGCAGAACCGCCCTTTGACCTATAGCTACGCAGCCACCGCCGGCACCATCAGCGGCAGCGGCGCCAGCGCGACCTACAATTCAACCGGAGCGCCGGTCGGCGTGGCGGGGATCACCTGCAACGTGACCGACGACAAGAACCAGACGGCAACCGCGAGCACCAGCGTGACCATCACGGAACCGTATAAGGCTCCGATTCCTCACAGCCAGCAGCTTGGCTCGATCGACTTCAGCAAGGACAAGGCGCATCCGACACGGGCGAACAATGTAGCCAAGGCGGCTCTGGACGGAATTGCTCTGGAACTGCAGAGGCAGCCGGATGCCAAGCTCGCGTTAGTGGGCGATGCCGATGCCAAGGAGCAGGCCGCGAAAGCGAAGCAAGAAAAGGCCGCGAAGAAGAACAAGCACCTCAAGGTGAAGGATCTGGCCGCCGAGCGCGCCGTCAACGTGAAGGAATATCTGGTTGTGGAGAAGGGCATTGACGCTTCTCGCATCAGCGTTTATACCGGCACGGATGACGCGCAGAAGGTGGATACCTACCTGGTGCCGTCCGGAGCGAACTTTGCCGCCGATGTACCCGCAGCCACCGCGGTGGATGAGAGCATGGTAAAGCCTGCGCCGATCAAGAAGGCCGCCGCCAAGCCCGTCAAGAAGGCCGCTGCCAAGAAATAACGATTTACTAACTCCATATGCGGCGGGCCTCCGGGCCTGCCGCAAAAGGGCAGCGCAAGAAATCGCATTTTCTACCGCAATACCTCGAAGGCTGGCCGGCTTGCCGGTCAGCCTCTTCGACTTGCTTTAAGCAATTCCCTGAACCGGGTTACCAGAACACCGCCCTGGATGGAATCACGCAGGGCTTGTAGATTCTGCGACCACTACCCGGCAAGCGTCTTACGGCAGATGGGACTTACCTCTTAGAGATGCGCGGTTGTGTGCCCGGGAACCAACATTCAAATCTTCTTTGTATACTCTTCTTATTGAGTTTATGGAGTTTCATAGCCTGCATGAATCTGTTGCGAATTCGCTTTGATTATTTTTTCCGGTTTGGAAAATTTGCGCGAGTCTTACTTATAGTTTTGTTTTCGAGTGCCGTCCCCGGATTGGCAGCGCAAGCTTCATGGAATGCAATTGGTCCCATGGGCGGCGACGCGCGCGCCTTTGCGGCGGTTCCGGGCGAGCCCCAACATCTGTATCTCGGCACTACCAACAGCTGGCTTTACGAGTCCGTGGATGGAGGCGCAAGCTGGCGCCGGCTCTCGAAGCTGGATACCTCCGACGATCTTGTAGTGGACCATATCGTCGTGGATCAGCAGAATCCCGCCACGGTTTTTGCGGCCGCGTGGAAGCTGGACCAGCCCGGCGGCGGGTTGTGGGTGAGCCGCGACAGCGGGCGTAGCTGGAGCGCGATCGAAGGGCTGCGTGGACAGTCGATTCGCGCCTTTGCGCAGGCGCCCTCGGAGCCAAAAATCATGATTGCGGGAACTTTGGAAGGAGTCTTCCGCAGCACGGACGCGGGCTCCACGTGGGCGCAGATCAGCCCTGCGGGGAGCCGGGAGATTCACGAGGTGGAGTCGCTGGCAATCGATCCGGCGAATCCCGACGTGATCTACGCCGGGACATGGCACCTGCCGTGGAAGACCACCGACGGCGGCACGAACTGGCACAACATCAAGAAGGGCGTCATTGACGACTCCGACGTGTTTTCCATCATCATCGATCCGACGCAGCCGAAGATTGTCTATGCCAGCGCATGCAGCGGCATCTACAAGAGCGAGAATGCAGCCGAGCTGTTCAGAAAGATCCAAGGCATTCCATCCGAGGCGCGCAGGACGCGGGTGCTGAAGCAGGATCCGGCCCACCGGGAGATAGTGTATGCCGGAACTACCGAGGGGCTCTACAAGACGGAGGACGGCGGCAAGCACTTCAAGCGCATAACCGGGCCGGATGTCATCGTGAACGATGTGCTGATTGATTCGGGGGACTCGAATCATGTGCTGGTGGCCACCGATCGCGGCGGCGTATTGCTGAGCCGGGATGGTGCGGCCAACTTTGTAGCGGCGAATGAGGGCTTCAGCGGGCGCAAGGTGGAGGCGCTGCTGGTGGAAAACCCACCTGCGGTGGGGCTAACTGCGCCTGCGGCGCAACCACTAGCGGTGGGGCCAACTGAGTCTACGGTGCGTCCACCTGAGGTGGGGCCAACTGTGCCTTCGGCGCGGATTTTTGCCGGGGTGGTGAATGACAAGAGTTATGGCGGAGTATTTGTTTCGAGCGATGGCGGGGCGCACTGGGAGCAAATCTCCGATGGGCTGGAGGGGCGCGATGTTTTTGCTCTAGCGGAGTCGCCGGAGGGAACAATAGTAGCTGGCACCAATCACGGCATCTTCGCGCTAGAGGAGAACAAGGAATCAAACGATGCGCCGGGATTTCATTGGAACTCGCGCAGCACGATTCAAAACACACTGGTGAAGACGGCTGCGGAGACGCACTATGGGAAGCGCGTCAACATAGACAAGCAGGTGAAGGATACGAGGCGGGAAATGGACGGCCTCGTAAGGGCACTTGATCTATCCGGAGAGGCGTGGCTGGCCGCGACGCCGGGAGGCGTGTTTACCAGCAAAGATCATGGCGACAGTTGGCAGGGTGGGCCGGTAATGGGCGCGGGGGATTATCTTGCGGTGGCAGCGCATGGAGAGCAACTGGCGGCTGCGCGGAAGGATGGAGTGGTTCTATCCACCGACGGCGGAGAGAGCTGGAGGCCGATGGGGATTCCGG
>CAWJDN010000135.1:0-13740 GCA_963840985.1 uncultured Acidobacteriaceae bacterium | reverse complement strand
TATCCCTGGTTGGCGGGGAAGAGGGAGGAGTCGTGGACTTCCGCGCGGGAATGCTCTATGCTGTCCGAGAAGGTACCCACCTTCCTGATTGACCTTTTCTTCCCCGCGGGCAAGGGCGCTGATCGTTGGATTGAGACTCCTGCCGGCACGAGGTCGTCGATTGCATATTATCGAGTCAGATTTGCGTCAGGCGATGCGTGTCGCCAGAAGCGAAGCAGGCTGCGCCCCGCTTCTGTCTGCGAAAAGGAGCGGCGCGCAAAGGCGGATGAATGCGGCTTGCCTGCTTTTGTGCTTCGCTCTGATTTCCTGCAACTCAAACATACATTCTCCACCACCGACGGCAGACTTTTCGATGACATTGGTGCCGATGACGGCGGCGCTTACGGCAGGCGGCATGGGACAGGCGATCAGCGTGAACGCCGTTCCGGCAAATGGGTTTACAGGAATGGTGACCGTGACCATCAGCGGGCTTCCGGCTGGAGTTACAGCTAACCCGATGACGCTCACGCTGACTCCGGGCAGCGCGCAAAACATAACGCTAAGTGCGGCAAGCAGCGCAATGTCCTCCTCGTCAACCGTGACATTCACGGGAAGTTCCGGCAGCCTCACACATGGCGCTCCGCTGACGCTGATAGTGCAGGCCACGGTCACGACGACCAATGCGCCGGACGTGACGACTTATCACAATGACCTGGCCCGCGACGGAATGAATAATCGGGAGACGATTCTTACACTGAGCAACGTGAACTCGACACAATTTGGCAAAATCGGATTCGACAGCGTGGACGGGCTGGTTGATGCCGAACCTCTGTATCTGGCCAATGTAACTGCCGGCGGCGTGTTGCGCAATGTTTTGTATGTGGCTACCGAGCATGACAGCGTCTATGCCTTTGATGCCGATAATGGCGCTCAGATTTGGAGGACTTCGATACTCGGTACGAGTGAAACTACCAGCGACAATCGCGGATGTGCGCAGGTTACACCTGAGATTGGAATTACTTCGACACCGGTGATCGATCGCAAACATGGGACAAACGGAACACTCTTTGCTGTTGGAATGAGCAAAGATGCGGGCGGGAATTATCACCAGCGGCTTCATGCGCTGGATATAACTACAGGTGCGGAGATCGGCGGCAGCCCGGTCGAGATTGCCGCGAGTTATCCGGGAACTGGAGATAGTTCGTCGAACGGCAATGTTATCTTTCAGCCTGGCCAATACAAGGAGCGCGCGGCTCTGCTGCTGGCGAATGGCAGCATCTATCTGGGATGGTCTTCGCACTGCGACAATCGGCCTTATACCGGATGGGTGATGGCCTACAGCGAAACGACACTGCAACAGACGCAAGTGATCAACCTGACGCCGAATGGCAGCGAAGGCTCCGTGTGGATGAGCGGCGACGGGATAGCGGCGGACAGCAGCGGGAATCTTTATTTTCTGGACGCGAACGGCACCTTTGATACAACCTTCAATGCAAATGGATTTCCCGCGTTGAGCGACTTTGGCAATGGAATTATTAAACTATCGACGAGCGGAGGGCTGGCAGTCGCGGACTACTTCGAGACGTATAACACTGTAACCGAATCGGACGAGGACGAGGATTTGGGATCGGGTGGCGAAGTTTTGCTTCCAGATCAGATGGATGCGAACGGGATGGTTCATCACCTGATTGTGGGCGCGGGCAAGGATAGCAACATCTATCTCGCGAACCGGGATAACCTGGGTAAATTCAGCGCCAGCGGACCAATCAACAGCAATATCTATCAAGAGGTGACGGGAGCGCTCGGGGGCGGAGTCTTCTCCACGCCGGCATTCTTCAACGGCGTTCTTTACTACGGCGCGGTTGGGGATGCGCTGAAGGCCTTCCCGATGACCAATGCAAAACTGGCGACGACGTGGTCAAGCCGGTCGGCGGCCACGTTTCCTTATCCAGGAACGACGCCAAGCGTATCGGCCAATGGAACGCAGAACGGGATCATATGGGCGTTGGAATCAAGTATGTCTGCCGCCGCGGTGTTGCATGCTTATGATGCGACGAATTTGGCGCATGAGCTGTATAACAGCGGACAGGCAGCAAATGGGCGGGATAGCTATGGAAATGGAAACAAGTACATTACACCGCTGGTTGTGAATGGCAAGGTCTATATCGGGACACAGACCGGCGTGGTAGTCTTTGGGCTTCTGGCACAGTAAGATATTTTGAAGATTCAGCGCGAATTTCCGCGATGAAGACTCGCATCATTCCTTATCCCTTGCGGCGATAGAGAACCTGGAAGTCGTAGCCCTGGTTGGCAGGGAAGAGGGAGGCGACGTGGCGGAGGCGCTCGGCTAAAGCAGGGGCGGCGAGGAGGGGATAGTCGCGCTCGCGGAGATCGTGGTAGTCGAAGTCGACGGCGAGAGAGAGCATGTAGATGGCCAGTGCGTCGGAGAAGGCGGACTCGAAGAAGGCGCTGCGGGCGCGCTCGTCAATTTGCATCTGGGGGGGGATTTGGGCGGGCGCTGGGGCGGTTCTGCCGTTGAGGGAGCGGCTGTCCGGAGTGCGTAGGTCGGGAGTGCGAACGGCCGGATTGGGAACGTTTTGGGCGCGGCGGCGGGCCTCCCATGCGTCCTGACTGGTTTCACCGCGGACCTGGGCCTCGGCCTGCTGCCAGGCGAGGGTGGAAAAACTTTCGGGAACGCCGGTGGCATCGACAAAGTTGTGGGCCACGTTGATGAAGAATTCAAAGGCCAGTCCGAAGCGGTCCTCGACCAGGCGCGTGGAGAGAAAGACGGCCTCAGTGGAACCGAAGACGGCGTTGCGATGGCAGATGGCGCGGTCGCCGAGATCGACGGTGTAGCCGGGGGCGACCATGGTGTCGTCGGTGTCGGCGAT
This sequence comes from uncultured Acidobacteriaceae bacterium, assembly GCA_963840985.1. GTDB lineage: Bacteria > Acidobacteriota > Terriglobia > Terriglobales > Acidobacteriaceae > Telmatobacter. The sequence continues at coordinate 10,870 of CAWJDN010000135.1, read as the reverse complement.
GGCCAGGGGAACGAAGTAGTAGGCGCGATGCTGGAGAGCGGGCGCGAGCATGGATGGGACGGCGCTGACCAGGCGCTCGAGATCGGCGTCGGAGATGCGCGTTTCACCCCACATGGCATAGTGAATTCCGTTGGGCGCCTCTGCGACGGCCACCTGCGTGGCGACTTTTTCGGCCGGCCAAAGATCGACTTGTGCGCTGCTCGCCATGAGATTGTATTCTACGGCATGACCAGGTATATCGTGTCCTTTCAGGTTTATTTTAGGGTCGCCGGCTCCCTGATAGTCGCGTCGACTTGAATGTTATGCTTTCGGGGTGGTGCAAACCTGGTCATGCGATCGACAAACTGGAGGTGGCGAGGGTGGCGCAATCGGGACAAAGTGTGGGCGGAAGGGTCTTCGGATTTCCGCTGAAGGGATTCGGGTTGTTCACGAGTCTGCTGCTGGCCTTTGCGGCGGCGTTCTTCACGTTTTTTGCGACGACTACAGTTGCCATCTTCGCACTACTGGCGTGGAATGCGTTTGGACACCATACGGTGAGCTACGCTACGAGCTACCGGTATGTTGGTTTTCCAGCGGGAGTGCTGGTGCTGGTGGTGACGCTGCCGGTTTTTGCGGTGTTGTGGGTGAGGGCCAGAGTAGGTAGATAATTTCAGTTTTCTGCTGGAGTGGGGATCGCAGAATCGAACTTGGCCACGTGGATTTTGCGAGCCAAACCGATTTTGGAGAGCAGCCAGATGCCCCAGTAGTTGGGATCGATCTCATACCAGGCGAGGCCATGGCGCGCCGAGACCGGATGGGCGTGGTGGTTGTTGTGCCAGCCTTCGCCGCCGGTGAAAAGGGCCACCCACCAGTTGTTGCGCGAATCGTCGCGGGTGTTAAAGCGGCGGCTGCCCCAGAGGTGGGTGGCGGAGTTGACCAGCCAGGTGGAGTGCAGGCCGATAGTCACGCGCAAAAAACCACCCCAGAGCAACATTCCGACGGCGTTTTTCCAACCGCCCGCGAGCCACCCGAGACCGAAGAGCAGCACGCCACTGACGGTGATCGGCATCCAGTGGTACTTGCTGAGCCAGACGTAAAAACGGTTGCGCTCGAGGTCGGGAACATAGCGGGCGAGAAGCCGGGTCTGCGCGTGCAGCGCATTGCCCCAGACGATCCAACCGACGTGTGCCCACCAACCGCCTTCGCGTGGGGTGTGCGGGTCGCCCTCGCGGTCGCTGAGTTGGTGATGGACGCGATGAGTGGCCACCCAGAAGATGGGGCCGCCCTCGAGAGAGAGCGTGGCGCAGACGGCCATCAAGTATTCCAGCCACTTGGGCGCCTGGTAACCGCGGTGGGTCAGCAGGCGATGGTAGCACATGCCGATGCCGACATTGACGGCCAGCACAGAGAGTATCAGCATCACCGTGAGTCGTTGCCAGGTGAAGAAGAAGAGCGCAGCCAGGGCGCCGAGATGAAATACGACGATCACGCTCAGCGTGAGCCAGTTGATGCCAGCGGCGACACTTGGGGCGCGTCCCATGCAAACCTGAGGGCGCGCGGGCGGCGCAGCGAAAACTTGCGTGACTGACTCCGCGATTTCTTCGCGGACCAGCGCGGGAGAAGGTGCTGTTGCGACGGATGCCATAGGGGGAAGTCCCTGGAGAGTGGCGACGCGCCCACCCATCCATCACCATTGTATATGGAGGTCAACTGCGCAACGGTATCGGACGGCGCATGTCCAAAATAAAGTTTCGCAATTCCCGAAATTTGTGAGCAATCTTGCTCACAATCGGCGAGATGCTTCGACGCGCGGCCGGTTCGTCGATCAACGGGGCAACTGAACCGTCTGCTCTTCGCCGCTGTACGAAATCACCTTGTCCGGATTGCCGGTAACTTCCACGCCGACGCCACGACTCTTTCTAACCATTACGATCTGGAAGGTGCGAATCTTCAACATGCCGGGAAACTCGCCCTTTCTGGCGTCGATTGTAAGCCGGTGCTTTGCGTCGTCCCAAAGAAACGCAATCGTCGCATAGACGCCGTTTTCGTAGTTATAGTTGTCGTTCTCGTCCTCGTAGAGCGTGAAGCTGCCGTCAGCTCCGGGATAGATGCGCAACTCGATGGGGTCGGCGGGCTTCTCGGTGGAGTATTGAAGGAATGGCCCCATGGGCAAAATCGAACCGGCTTTGATCATCAGCGGCATCTTCTCGATTGGAGCATCCGCTTCAATGTATTTGCCGCCTTCCCGCTTCTCTCCCGTCCAGAAATCGATCCATAAGGTTCCGTCCGGCAGATAAACAGTTCTTGTTTTCTCTCTGTGCTCGGCGACCGCCTCCCTGGCGTGAATCGACGGAGTCTTCCAGTAGAGCTTGGCCCTGAATGCGCCCAGCGCGCTGTTTGATGTTTCGAACTTGAAGTCATATTCCTTGCCTGCCACTAACTCGACGGGAACCGTCCATGACTCCATTGATTCGTAGTTATGCGGCACTTCCTTGCCGTCAAGATACACGCGCCGCGCCCCGAAGCTCTTCAGGTTGAAGCGATAGGTGCCGGTTTCCGAGGGAGTCAGCTTGCCTTCCCAACGAACAGAGAATTTGGGCCCGGAGATAAAACTTTCCCAGCCCGTGTACCAGTCCAGATTGATATCCGGTTCTACGTCTTCATGACACACATTCTTGAACTCGTCATCGCAATAGTAAGTTGCGTTCAGGCCCGGTTTGCCGTCCTTGGTCTTAAAGTTCTCTGGAGACACCAGAATGCCATCTTCCGGCGGGCGATGATACATATAACTCGTAACTGGAGAGACCATGATAGCTGGGCCGAACATATACTGATCGTTGATCGAATACGTCTTATTGTCACTAATGAAATCCATCGGGAGGCCGCGCATGATCGTGTAACCATTATGCGTAACCTGCCAGCCCAGTGAATAGATGTAGGGCAGCAGACGGTAGCGCAAATTGTCGTACTTCTCCAGCACCGGAGAGTATTCGCCAAACTCCCAGATCTCGCGCGGAGTTTCAGATCCGTGCGCCCGGAAGATGGGAGAAAACGCGCCTAACTGGAACATGCGCGTATAAAGCTCCTGATAGGCAGGATCCTTGCCGCCGTTCATGAAAACGCCGCCCTGGCATCCGAGCGAATATGCGCCGATATCGAAGGTCCAATAGGGAATGCCGGACATGCTGTGGTTGACCCCGGCTGAGATTTGATTCTTGTAGACATCCCAACTGGCGCCGATGTCTCCCGACCATGTGGTTGCCGCGGCGCGCTGCTGGCCGGCGAAGGTGGAGCGGGTGAGAATGTAAACGCGCTTCTGGTTGGTTTCTTTTCGCTGATTCTTATAAATGGCATCGGTGTCGAGCAGCGAATAAGAATTGAGATATCTGGCGAAGGTGCCGAGATGATTGTCGCGCACCCGCTTCATCTCATACTCCTGGGCCTCCTGTGTGAGCGCGTTCACCATGTCCGGTTCGGTAGAATCCATCCACCAGGCGTCGACGCCCTTGGAGAAGAGTCCCTCGCTGGCATACTTCCAGTACAAATCCGTGGCGGCGGGATTGTATACATCGAAGTATTTGAATCCTGCCCAGCCAACGGTGGGAAACAAGTAGCCGCGAGTGTCCATGTCCTTATAAATTTCCGACTTCGGCCCCAGCCCGGCCCAGATCGAGATCATCAGATGGAAGTTTTGCTGGTGGAGAAGGTCGATCATTTCTTTGGGGCGGGGATACTTGGTTTCATCGAAGATCATACCTCCCCAGTTATCGTTATTGCCCCAGTAATTCCAGTCCTGCACAATGTTATCGACTGGGATGTGGCGCTCACGATACTCCTGCGCAATGCCGAGCAGTTCGTCGCGCGTGGCGTAATGCTCCTTGCTTTGCCAGTAGCCGTAGGCCCACTTGCCGTACATTGGCGCTTCGCCGGTGAGCTGCCTGTATCCTGCGATTTCCTGGTCGATGGTAGGGCCGTAAAAAAAGTAGTAATCGATGTTGTCGGCAACTTCGGACCAGAAGGAGGTTGTTCCGCCGCTGTCGTCGAAGTTCGTCTTGGAATAGTTATCCCAGAAGATTCCATATCCGGCAGTTGAAACCAGGACGGGCGTGACCGCCTTGGTGTTGGCCTGCACAATCTTCACCGTCCGGCCGCGGTAGTTCATCACTCCCAACTGCTGCTGTCCCAGGCCGTAGACGCCTTCATCAGCGCTCAGAGTGAAGTTCTGCTGAACGCTGAAGGCTGACGTTTCGCGCGCAACCTGTGAAGGCGTGAAGATGGGCAGACCCTGCTCCTTGAGAAGCGTAAGGTTGCCGCTGTCGAGAAATTGAATCGATCCATCGCTCTTGCTGAGCTGTAACTTGACATGCCCGTAACTCAAAGTCACTTCCGCCGCGCTCTCCTCGACATGAACGTCCAGATCAGGCAGAGGTTTTTGGAGAACAGAGAGGCTGAGTTTCTCGCTTGTGCCGCCGGCCGGCCATTTCACGACGCGGACGATGCCCTCCGCATAAAATTGCACCTTTACGTTCAGATCGCCTGTTTTCAGTTGAATACCGTTCTGGATGCGCTCGATTGCCGGCGGTGTCGGAGCTGCGGAAGAGGTGCTTTGGCAAATCGCCGGAAAAACGCACAGGAATAAAGCGATACACAGTGCCGCAAACCGCGACGCAAAGGCGAGAAATCTCATTTTGATATTCCTTTCTTGTTTCAGCCAGTGTTGACCGGCCTCAAGCGAGCCCAAAGATAACGCCAAGAACTTATGTTACATGGGCCGATACGCCCGGGATCAAGGGGCAAACAGTTTGAAAGGCTCGTTGATTTATTTGGGAGAACCGCAGGCTTTGCCAGAGGATTTTTAATGACACCTGCCGCTCCCCTCGGAAATAATCGAATCGGATGGCCGCTTTTGGCTCTCTATACACCATACGAGGTGCTTCCCCATGGAGCTCAACAAGAAAGTTGCCAATTTTACTCTGCAAACGGATGAGGATAAGACGGCAAGCCTGGCCGACTATGCCGGGCAGCCGGTCATTCTCTTCTTTTATCCCAAGGCGGATACGCCGGGCTGCACGATCGAGGCCTGCGGTTTCCGCGATACGTTCAAGAAACTGCAGGCGGCGGGGGCGGTGGTGCTGGGCATCAGCCGCGATACCCCGAAGGAGCAGGCCAAATTTCGCGCCAAGTACGAACTGCCCTACACGCTGCTTGCCGATGTGGACGAAAAAGTGTGCAAACAGTTTGGCGTGCTGAAGGAAAAGAACATGTACGGCAAGAAGGTTTGGGGCATCGAGCGAACTACTTTCGTGATTGGCCCGGACCAAACACTGCTGCATGTCTTTCCACAGGTTACGCCCGCGGGCCATGCTGAAGAGGTGCTGGCGCTGCTGAAGGAATGGAAGAAAGCGCACAAATAAGGATTAAGAGCGGCTCGGCGAAGCGATTGCCTGGTCGGTTGCTGACACGTGGTTTCTTCGAGGCTTCTCCGGAGCAGGTGGCCCCGCGCCTGCTGGGCAAAGTGCTGGCGCATAGAACAGCGGATGGGTTGCTGGCGGGCAGGATTGTCGAGGTCGAGGCTTACCTTGGCCCGCACCATCGGACGCCCGACCCGGCTGCACATTCCTATCGCGGAGTCACGCCCCGCAACCAGGTACTGTTCGGCCCCGCCGGACACGCATACGTCTACTCGATCTACGGACGATACTTTTGCATGAACATCAGTTGCGAGACGGAGGGGCAGGCAGGGTGCGTGCTGCTGCGCGCGCTGGAGCCGCTGGCGGGAGTGGAGCAGATGGCGCGGAATCGCGGGCTTGGGGCGGGCGCTGCCGCTCGTGAGCTAACTTCCGGACCCAGCCGGCTTTGCCAGGCTCTGGGGCTCACCCGCGCGGCGCACAACGGATGTGATTTACTCGATCCCCTTTCGCAACTGCAAGTGCGCGACGACGGCTACGCGGTCGCCGAGGCGCTGGTGACGCCGCGCATCGGCATCCACGCGGCCGTGGACTGGCAGCTGCGATTTGCACTGCCGGGGAACAAGTGCGTATCAGGGGGAAAGAGCATTAGGGGAAATGCGCGTAGGGTGGAATAAAATAAGTCCCCAGTAAAGTCGAAGGGCGCTCCAGGCAAGCGGAAGCGCCCTTCGGGCGATAGAACAAGAAACGCGCCGATTACTTGGGCGCCTTGACGCCAGCGGCCTGGGAGAGAATACCCTTTACTTCCGCGGCATACGCGCCTGTAGGGGCCAGTTGCAGATACATCTGGTAGGCTTCGGCGCAGCCGGGGGGCAGATTATACTTTCCCGTCTTGGTGTCGACGGTAGCATTCTGAATGAGTCCCTGGCCCTTGAGGTAATAGAGGATGGGATTCTTCGGATCAATCTTGATGGCTTCATCGGCAGCAGCCACCTGGGCTTCCGCATTGCCCGTCTGGAAGAAGATCACAGCTTCGTTCTTGAGGTAGATGCCAGCCTGCGGCGGATTGATTTTGGCGGCTTCATCAAAGGCCGCGTTCGCCTCGGGAACCTTGCCGGTGCGGGCATAGATTTCACCCAGGCCGGAATTGGCAGCGCCCTGAGCCTGAGGATTCGGCTTTTTCGACGCGGCCTCCACCTCCAGAACCTTTTTGTAGGTTGCTTCCGCCTGGGCATATTTCGCCGGGCGGTCATCGACCGGAGCGAGCCGCGCGAGGCCGAGTTGTGCCTGGCCCAACTGAGCCCATAGAGCGGAAGCGTCGGGCTTGGCCGCGGTGTCCTTGAGCATAATGGTTTCGATCTCGGTATACTTCGCGGTTTTGATTTCGGCTTCCTTGGCATCGATATCCGTCCTGGAGGCGGAGGAGCCGAGAGCCTGGACCGCCGCTGCGTGAGCATCGTCGACATCTTTAAGGTCCTGGCTGGCGAGCTTCAGGTCGTCGTTGATGTGCTTAATGATCTCGTTGGCCTTTATAGCCTCGGCGTTTTTCTTCCTGAGCTCCACCAACTGCTTTTGCTGGTCGGCGGGCAAATTATCAATATATTCCTTGCGGGACATGTCGATGTCCTGGAGCGTGTCCTGTCCAGCCAGGATCTTAACATTATCGAACTTGTCCGCGATCTGATCCGACCTCATACCCTTATTGCGGTATACGACAAAATATATGCCGGGGGCAGCCTCGCCTGCATAGTCGCCGTTATCATCGACCTGGAAGACAGCTTTATCGGCCATCTGCGCGGCCAATCCGGGGCCAGAGGCGGCTCGCCCAACCCCCTCAAGGGTCACAGTGCCGCCGCTCTGTGGCGCTCCGGTCGGATTGGTGACGTGGCCGTGAATCTTGCCCGTGGGACCTTTGGGCGCGGGCGTTGAGGGCGTTGTTTGCGCAAGCGCGGGTAAAAGGGCGAAGGCCAGCAGGCCCATCCAAAGCGGAATCGTGCGTTTCATCTGCTTCTCCTTGGGAGCGGCGCGAGCCAGAGAGTTCGCGCGCTCAAAAAATCGAATATTACCGGCCCATGACAGCATCGAACCCTGAATCTGATCACAGGTTGCGTCAGTCTGCCGTGATATATCCTACGCCGACACATGCCAGCGCGCATAACAACTCATGCTAGCTTGTTTGGCGAGGCTTCGCGTGTGGCATGTATCACACTCTAAAATAACACCATGGCAACCACAATACGAGCCGCAACCCGCGCGGACATTCCACAAATTCTGACATTCATTCGGGCACTGGCTGCTTACGAACACGCGCCGGGTGCGGTGATAGCTACCGAAGAAGGCCTGGAGCGGGATGGGTTTGGACCTAACCCATTTTATTTCTGTCTGATGGCTGAATGTGACGGCAAGGCTGCGGGTTTTGCGCTTTATTTTTTCAACTACTCGACCTGGCTGGGACGGCCTGGGATCTACCTGGAGGATTTGTTCGTTGAGCCGGAGTTGCGCGGCCGGGGGGTCGGCAAGGCGCTGCTGGAGCGAGTGGCAGCCATCGCTGTAGAGAAAGGCTGCATGCGCCTTGAGTGGGCGGTTCTGGATTGGAATACGCCGGCCATCGAGTTCTACCGGGCGATGAGGGCTGAGTTCATGGACGAGTGGCGGATCGTTCGGATGACGGGCGAGGCGCTGAAGGGACTGGGCGGGGCGACCGAGGAAGCAGGTCCTTCGACTCCGCAACGTTTCGCTCCTTGATGAACAAAATGGTTAAATGAGGCGGTTTGTAACAAAATCAGCAGGTTAGCGACCGCTTCGCGGTGACGAGCGAGTTAGCAAGTTAGCGGCAGTTCATTCCAGGTGTAACTCGATGCGGCGAGTCTGGCTGCTCAGGACGAGATGCAATGAAGAGAATTCGCGTGATCGGGGGCGGACTAGCAGGGCCGGAAGCGGCGCTGACTGCGGCGCGGCTGGGCTGCGAGGTGGAACTCTACGAGATGCGAAGAGTGGTGGAGGGGAAGCCGCAGTTGACCCCAGCGCACCAGACGACGGAGTTTGGCGAATTGGTCTGCTCCAACTCGCTGAAGAGCGAATCGCCCAACACCGCGCCGTGGCTGCTGAAGCAGGAGATGCGGCGTGCGGGCTCCGCGCTGATGCGCATCGCCGATGAAGCGGCTGTACCGGCGGGTCACGCGCTGGCCGTGGATCGCGTGGAGTTTTCGCGACGTATTGAGGAGGCGATCGCCGCCGAGCCGCGGATTCGCGTTTTCCGCGAGGAAGTCACAACACTGGACCAAAACGAGGACGGCACGAAGTGCACGATTGTGGCGACTGGACCACTGACTTCCGATGCTCTGAGCGCGGAGATTGAGCGCATCACTGGCTCAGGCAGTCTGGCCTTCTACGATTCGATCTCGCCGATTGTAGAGACTGACTCGATTGATATGGAGCGGGTGTACATGGCCGCGCGCTGGGAGAAAGGGACGGCGGATTACATCAATTGCCCGATGGACCGTACTGAGTACGACCGCTTTCTGGATGCGCTGCTCGCCGCCGAGCCTGCCGAGAACAGAGAGTGGGAGAAACTAGATTACTTTGAGGGCTGTTTGCCGATTGAGGTGCTGGCTCGGAGGGGACGCGACACACTGAGATTTGGCCCGATGAAACCAGTGGGATTGCGCGATCCGCGCACCGGCAAAACGCCGTGGGCGGTGGTGCAACTGCGCAATGAAAATCTGCGCGCGGATAGTTACAACTTAGTGGGTTTCCAGAATCACCTGAAGTTCAACGAGCAGGCGCGTGTGTTGCGGCTGATTCCGGGCTTGGAGAATGCGCGCTTCCTGCGCTACGGACAGATTCATCGCAATACGTACGTTTGCGCGCCGGCTTTGCTGGATGAAACGCTGCGGCTGAAGTGCGCGCCGAGGATCTTTATTGCAGGGCAGCTGTCGGGAGTGGAGGGGTACACGGAATCGATTGCGACCGGGCTGCTGGCGGGAATTTATGCAGCGGCTTTGGCGCGCGGAGAAGAACCGAGGCCCGCGCCGCGATCTTCAGCGCACGGGTCGCTGGTGCATTACATTACGCACGCTGAAGCGAAGAACTTTCAGCCGGCGAACATGACCTTTGACCTGCTGGAGCCGTTGGATGAAGAAGAGCGCAAGAAGGTGCGGGACAAAAAGGAGCGGCATCGGCTGCAATGCGAACGGGCGCTGGCGGCGTTTGATGCGTGGCGGGCGGGAGAGAATCGCCCAGCGTATTCAAAATAAACCTCGGCATTTTGGTACAAGAGCGCTATTGGCCTTGCAATCTATCTCATTCGCGATAAACACCCTGGACTCGGGGCCGAAAAATGGAAATTCCTGATTAGGACATCGCCCTACTAACGAGGATGTTTCGCGTTTCTGAAAAAGCGTAAAAAAGAATTTGCATGTGTCTATTGGAATAGTCATAATCATTTCAGTGTTTGTTAAAGATATGAGGAGCTATCAATGATCAATGGAAGATTGTTCTTTATTCTTGCGCGGAGAGCGTCGCTTGTGCTCTGCCTTCCGATCGCCTTGGGCGGAGTGGTTTTAGCACAACACCGCGGCGGTATCGGGGTCACGGAAGGAACCCTGGACGGCGACGAGCCTAATATGGGCGGTGTACATCAGCCGAGCGCAGTGGTCATTGAGATGCCACAAATCATTAAGGTCGATCACGACCTAAAACAACTGGACAAGTTGCTGGCTTTGACCGCAGATCAGCAGGCACGAGTGAAGGATATTCTGACCGAGCAGAACCAGAAGATTGAAGAGTTGATCAGACAGTTCAAAGTCAAGCAGCAAGAGCAAGCCGATGCGCAGAAAGCCAAGTCCGCTTCCAACCAGAAACAGAATGGCATTCCGCCCGGCAATATGCCAGACCCGCGGTTATTGGAAATCGCGAGGGCAACATTGAAGAACATTCGCAGTGAGGCTCAAAGCAAGATCGTTGCACAGCTCACTGATAGCCAGAAGACGGCTTATGACGCCTGGAAGGCGAAGCGCGCCAAGTCCGAAGCTGAGCATGCGGCCGAGGAGTTTCGGCCCATCAACAGCACCGGCGGACCGGGCTTTGATGCGGCAAATCCGGGCGGCGGCGGCAGACATGGCGGTGGCGGACCGGGCGGTGTATGAAGCGAAGGGTCGGGACGGAATCGAGTGATTTTAGCCGAGTGGATGAGTCCCAAATAGGCAGCGGACGATTTATCAGGAGCGCGAACAGGCTCTGGCGGCGTTTGATGCGTGGCGGGCAGACGCTGGGCTTCATTGCTGATAAACCCACGGCAAATTGAGCCATGGTCCCATGCCTGCATCGAGAGCCCAAATTTCCTCCCAGACCAGAGCGCGGTCCCGCTGATTTTTGCTTTTGGCGTACCACGCGCGATATTGTACTTCGGCTTTCTTCTCTAATGCGGTCTTCTCAGGGTCTGGAGTCGGAGAGTATCCTCCCGTGACTGCCAGCAATACATC
>CAWJDN010000134.1:0-9119 GCA_963840985.1 uncultured Acidobacteriaceae bacterium | reverse complement strand
TGCCGTCGCAGACAACCGGATTGGCAGTGTGTTTGCAACCGCAGAAGTAGGTTGTCTTGGATTCAGTGGCCTCGAATTTAACGGGCGAGAATCCGGTGCCTTTGTGGCTGCCGTCGCAGAAGGGTTGGCCGGCGCTCAGGCCGCAGGCGCACCAGAAGTAGCTCTTGCCGGCTTCTACCTGTACGGCATAGGGGCCTTTTTGGGCAATGGTTGGTTCTGGCATAGGGGGACCTCCTTAAAACTTGGTAGAGATATTATCGCCGAAATCGGAGACTATAGCGGAACCAGAGTTGATGCAGCTCGGAACCGAGAACTCAAGTCGACGCGGCCATCAGGGAGCGGCGACCCAACACGAAGCTCAACAGGACACAGTAACTCTGGTTCCGCTCTAGCTCTGCGGATAACCAGGTGGTTGCCCCGGCTGTGGTTGTCCTGGCTGCGGGTGCTGCTGCTGCATTTGCTGAGGTGTGAGCGGCGGTCTTCCAGGTATGTTGTTGGGCCGGATGGGCGGTTGCCCCGGTTGCGGCTGCTCCTCCGTGTCAGTGTCTTCTTCGCTGGGCGGGGCGGGATTGGCGGCTGGCGTTGTTTTAGGCCCGGCATGGCGGAGACTGAGCAGGATCTCGCGCGGAGTTCCCTGGCCCTGGTCTCCGATCAGGAGAACGTTGTAACCGGAGCCCTGCAGAAGCTGGCTGAGTACATCGCGTGCCGGGCCGGGACCAAAGACGCCAAAGACTCGCTGGTCGACGTCGAATCCTTCCACCTTTGCGCCGGTTGCGGTGGACACGTCTGTCAGAATTTGCGCCAGGCTGGAGTTGGCGGCGTCGATGCGCAGGCCCTGGCTGTCCCAGGTAACCGTCGCCGGAACGGGCTGTTCGTTGGCAGGCCACTTGGGAGCTTCGGGCTCTGTAGGCGTTGCGGGAGCAGCCACCGCCGGGGGCGCAGGGGCTTGTGCCTTCGCTACAACCGGACGCTTATGCGGATGAGCCGGCTTGTGCGCCGGGACGGACTTTGTGGATGGGAGAGCGGTTGCCGACGACTGTGCACGCAGCATCAGCGTCCCGCCAAAACTCGCGACGAGAATTGCCAGCAGCGCAAACCCCCGCGAGCGAAGGAACCCGTGCGAAAGCTGCGAATTAAGCTGGAGATAAGTGCGCATGAAAACTGCTCCATGTCACGGCATTTCCTTGCCGCTCTACTGTACTAGACTAACAGTGGCGCGCGGACGCTCATAGTGGAGATTTCGCGTGCCGGAGAGGGTTTAACCGATGCGCCTCTGCTGGAAAGTTTTTGCCGCGCTGGCGGTTCTATTGGCGGGTTTGGCAGCGCCCACGTTTGTCTACGCCACAAGTTGCACTACGCAGGCCGCGTTGTCGCCGCAGGACCGCGAAGCGCTCACATCGGCCGGGGGACGGCTGGCCGTGGCCGTGGCCGAGCAGGATTTTGTTGCGCTGAAGGCCGCTCTGTTGCCTGACCTGGCCAAGGATTGGGAGGGGATGCGCGGGGTGGTCGAGTCTTCAGCGTCACTGATGAAGGGCGGGCAGATTCAACTGCGCAGCCTCTACCTGATGGACGCCAGCAGCCTGGCCGCGCCCGCCGATACGCAGTTCTTCTGCACCAGCTCGAGCGGCGTGCTGACCGTGACGCTGACTATGCGTGCGCTGCCGCCGGGCCGATATGCCGTGGTGCTGGCCGATTCGGCCGGATCACCCTACGCCGGCCAATTGGGCATCATCCTTGTCTGGAACGGTCCCGCTGACGGATGGAAGCTGGGCGGCCTGACCGTTCGTCCGGGCGCGCTCGACGGCCATGATGGCGTCTGGTGGTGGATGCACGCCCGCGAAGTGGCCGGAGCGGAACAACCGTGGGCCGCCTGGTACGCCTACGAGACGGCGCGATTTCTACTGCTGCCGGTGGATATTCTCTCCTCGCCGAACCTGGAAAAACTCAGTAGCGAGCAATCGGCGATCAAAAATTCTCCGCTTGACGCATTCCCCCTGACGATTCCGGATGGCGCGCGCACCTGGAAGATCGACGCGGTGCGAATGGACGCGACGATGCTTCACGCCGACCTGGGCGTGGCCTACGAATCGCTGGGAATCACAGACCCGGCGGCGCAACGTACAGAAGCGATTGCTGTGTTGAGCGCGTTTCTCAAGACGCAGCCTGGATTGCGCGAGAACTTTCATGGCATGTGGGCCTACGCGGTGAAGGACGGCAAGCGTACGCCGGTGCTGGAATTGCCCATGACGCAGATACCGTAAAAGTAGGGAAGTGGGAATAGGGAATAGACCATGTACCTCAAATCTAGATTTTGATACCTGGGATTCCGCAAATCTCAGAAAGGTCTAAGAAAATGTCAGCCATTATCGATCTGCGTTCGGATACGGTTACGCGGCCTACGGCCCAGATGAGGGCGGCGATGGCTGCGGCCGAGGTGGGCGACGACGTCTATGGCGAGGACCCCACCGTCAATCTGCTGGAGCAGCGCGCGGCTGCCATCTTCGGTCGCGAGGCGGCGCTCTTTGTGCCCAGCGGCACCATGGGCAACCAGATCGCCATTCGCCTGCACACGCAGCCGGGGCAGGAGGTGATTGCCGAGTCACGGGCGCACATTTTGGATTGGGAGATGGCCACCACGGCGGTCTTTTCCGGCTGCCTGGTGCGCGCCGTCCCCGCCGAACGAGGCATCCTGACCTGGAAACACATTGAGTCGGCCATCCAAGGACGCGGAGCCTTTCGCGCGGCTACGGGATTGATTGAGATTGAAAACACCGCCAACCTTGCCGGCGGGGGCTGCTCGCCCCTTGACGTCATGGAGGAAATCTGGGTCAATGCAAAGGAGCGCAAGCTTCCGGTGCATCTGGACGGAGCGCGCATCTTCAACGCGGCCACGGCGCTGGGCGTCGATGTGCGGGCGCTGACCAGCGGCTTCGACACGGTGATGTTCTGCTTGTCGAAGGGGCTGGGCGCGCCGGTCGGGTCGATGCTGGTTGGCTCGGCGGAGCTGATGGCGCGGGCGCGGATTTTCAGAAAAGCTTTAGGCGGCGGAATGCGCCAGGCGGGCATTCTTGCGGCGGCGGGGCTGATTGCGCTGGAGCAGGGCCCGGCGCGGCTGCATGAAGACCACGCCAACGCGCGGTTGCTGGCCGAGGCGCTGGTGAAGATCGAGCGCGTTAGCATTGACCTCAACTCGGTGGAGACCAACATCGTCGTCTTCCGGCTGAAGGGAGTGAGCGCGACCGATGTGGTAGCGCGGTTGAAGGCGCGCGGCATCTCGATGAGCGCCTTCGGGCCGGATGCGATTCGGCTGGTCACTCACCTCGACGTGGACCGCGCGGCTTGCGTAACAACAGCCCAGGCGCTGACCGAGGAGATTAATGCGGCGGCCAGGGCGGCATAAGCTCACTCACAATTCCCTATTTTCACGGTTCCAGCAGAATCTTCCCGGTCGTCTTGCGCGCTTCCAGATCGGTCTGCGCCTGCGCGGCCTCGGAGAGCGGATAGACGTGCTCTGTCCGCAGCTTGAGTTCGCCCTTGGCGATCCAGCCCAGCACATCGCCAGCACGCCAATCTAGTTCCTCCCGCGTGGCCACATAGTGCCACAGCGTGGGGCGGGTGATGAAGAGCGAGCCTTTGCTGCTGAGTTGAATAAGATCGAAGGGCGGCACCGGCCCGCTGGATGCGCCAAAAAGAACGAGCATCCCTCGCGGACGCAGGCAGTTCAGGCTTCCTTCAAACGAGGTCTTGCCCACTGAGTCGTAAACCACGTCAACGCCTTTTCCGTTCGTGAGCCGCTTGACCTCTTCCACAAAATCCTGCTTGGTGTAAAGAATTACATCCGAGGCGCCTGCCTCGCGCGAGAGCTTCGCCTTCTCCGCGGTGGAGACCGTGGTAATCACCCTTGCTCCAAGCCGCGTGGCCATCTGCGTCAACAGCAGACCCACGCCGCCGGCCCCGGCGTGAATCAGCGCCGTGTCGCCTGCCTTCAGCGGATATGTTGAATGAGAAAGATAGTGCGCCGTCATGCCTTGCAACAGCGCGGCGGCGGCCTGCTGCATACTCAGCCCCGCCGGTACCTTGACCAGCGATGCCGCCGGAACCAGCGCGTACTCGGCGTAGCTGCCCAGCACGCCCACCGAGGCCACCGCATCGCCGGCGGCAAAACCGGTCACGCCCGGACCCAGCTCCTCCACAGTGCCGGCCGCTTCGCTGCCCGGCGTCAGCGGCAGCGCCGCTTTGTAGACGCCCTTGCGAAAGTAAATTTCGATGAAGTTGATTCCCACAGCTTCCACGCGAATCAACACCTGCCCCGGTCCCGGCTGCGGGATGGGCAACTCGACCGGCTTCAGTACCTCCGGCCCGCCTGTCTCGTGAATCAGTATGGCTTTCATCACAGGTTTAGCATGAACCCTGAGGGCGTGCCGCGCAAGGGGTGGGGCTTTAACGTTTTCTATTCACTATTCCTAAATTTCTGTTTTCTGCGATAGTATGTGCGGTTCTTCCGACACACGCAGGCGCACCGTGTTCTCGATGGAATAAGGCGTGCGCTGCAGACCGGTGTAGAAGTGGCGCACCCCCAACTCGCCCAGCAGACCGATGGCCAGCAACTGAATGCCGGAGACGATCAGCACCGAACCAATGACAAACATCGGTCCATGTTGAAGCATTACGTCCAGGCGCGGATTGAGAATCTTCATTCCCAGCAGGATGGCCGCCATGCAACTGCCCGCCAGGATGCCCAACACGCCGAAGCCGCCGAAGAAGTGCAGCGGCCGGTTCATGTGCCTGAGCAGGAAGCGGATGGTCAGCAGGTCAAAGAATACGCCGAAGGTGCGTCCGATGCCGTAGTGGCTCTTGCCGCGCTTGCGGGGCGCGTTCTTGATGGGAATTTCGCAGATTGACGCACCATACCAACTGGCCAGCGCGGGGATGAAGCGGTGCATCTCGCCATAGAGCGGAATGTTCTGGATGACTTCGCGGCGATAGGCCTTGAAGGTGGTGCCAAAGTCGTGGATGTTCACGCCGGATAATTTGGCCATCAGCCAGTTTGCGCAGCGCGAGGGAAAACGGCGCATGACAAAATTGTCAACCCGATCTTTGCGCCAGCCGCTGACCACATCGTAGCCTTCTTCCAGCTTTTCCAGGAAGCCGGGAATCTCGCTGGGGTCGTGCTGCAGGTCGCCGTCCATGGCCAGGATGAACTCGCCCGTGGCGTGGTCGAAGCCCGCAGCCAGCGCCGATGTCTGACCGAAGTTGCGGCGCAGCTTGATGACCAGCACACAGCTGTCGATCGCGGCAATCTCCCTCATCAGCTTGTAAGTTCGGTCGCTGGAGCCGTCATCCACCAGCACCAGCTCATAACTTTCGCCCACCTGCTCCATCACCTGCTTCAGGCGCGCGTATAAGACAGCTACGTTCTCCTCTTCGTTGTGAAAGGGAACGACGATGGAGTATTTGACCATGTCTTTAGAGTAGACTACGCCGCGTTGCATAAAAATTACATATTTTTCGGAGTGGCTCATGGATGCACAACCAGAGCACGCAGAGCGGTAAAATGACGGAAAGCTACCGCTCCAATTCGTCGAGCATAGTCTGCATCTCACTGACAGCATGGAGGTTGCCGCTGCGCGCGGCGCTTTCGATGCCGGCCTTCAACCGGGCGATAGCTTCTTGAGCGCGGCCCGCCGCAGAGAGGGTCTGCGCGGCCATGAAGTAGCCCGCCGTGTAGCTTGGATCGTTGGCCAGCAGCGTGTCGAACTCGGCCAGCGCCGCGTCTGTTTCGCCCCGGCTGGCCAGTTCCATGGCCAACCCATACCGGGCAAAACTGTTCTTTGGGTCCAACTCCAGAATCTCTTTTAGCCCAGCGATCTTGTCCATATTTCTCGAAAATGCGGCCAGCCGGCACCGCGTGGATTTGCGTAATTTGCGGCGATTGCCGAAACTGAAATCAGCGTCCTTTCCGGCCAGCCGCCGCCAGCTTCATTCTATCCGGCGGAGAGTACACTGGAGGCGCAAGCCTTTGCACGGAGCAGAACGAAGATGAATCCCCCTGAAAACGACACTGTCCCCAACCCCGCGGCCCGCACCGTCGCCAGCACGCAGTCGGAGATGACCGAGCTGATTCTGCCCAACGACACCAACGTTCTGGGCAACCTGCTGGGCGGGCGGCTGATGCACTTTATCGATCTGACCGCCGCGATGGCTGCTTACCGGCACTCGCGCACCTATATCGTCACCGCCGCCATGGACCACATCGACTTCATCCGGCCGGTGCGACTGGGCGACCTGGTCACGCTCAAGTCCAGCGTCAACCGCGCCTTTACCACCTCTATGGAAGTGGGTGTGAAGGTGTGGGCGGAAGACACGCAGACCGGCAAGCAGTCGCACGTGGCCAGCGCCTTCCTGGTTTTTGTTGCCATCGATAAGGAAGGAAAGCGTGTGCGCGTGCCCCAGGTGATACCCGAGACTCCCGACGAAAAGCGCCACTATGCAGATGCTCTGCTGCGCCGCGAACATCGTGAGGCCGAAGCCGCGCGTCGCAAACAAGAGAAGCTGGCCCACGTCGCTAAGGAAGACGCGCAAGACTGAGAACCGCAATTGCCCCGAAACGCATCTAAAGAACAATAGGATTTTTTGTAGGAGCAAACAGACACTATGGCGCATTCGCCTGTGATGCCTTCGCCCGTAGCTTTGCCGGGCATATCCAAGATCGTCGCTATCGGTTCCGGCAAGGGCGGCGTAGGCAAAACCACCGTCGCCGTCAACCTGGCCATCGCGCTCAGCAAGCTCGGCCAGCGCGTAGGCCTCATCGACGCCGACGTCTATGGACCCAATGTGCCGCTGATGATGGGCTCAAGCCAGCAGCCGGCTATGGGCGAGGAAAATCGCATCCTCCCCAATCTGACACACGGCATCAAGACCATCTCCATCGGCTACATCTCCCCCGGCGATAAGCCGATGGTGATGCGCGGACCGATGCTGCACCAGATTATTCGCCAGTTTTTGCAACAAGTGGAGTGGGGCGAGCTGGACTACCTGATCGTCGATCTGCCTCCCGGCACCGGCGACGTTGTGATTTCATTAGTCCAAACCGTGCCGCTGACCGGAGCCGTGGTTGTCTCCACGCCCAGCGATGTGGCACTGCAGGATGCGCGCAAGGCACTGGAGATGTTCGCCCAGGTTAATGTCGCGGTGCTGGGCATCGTGGAAAACATGAGCCACTTCACCTGCCCGCATTGTCACCAGGAGATTGATATTTTCTCCAGAGGAGGCGCCGAGCGCACCGCAAAGCAGTTCAATGTTCCTTTCCTGGGGTCGATTGAGCTGGTTCCCGCCATTCGCGAGGGCGGTGACCGCGGATTGCCCGTTGCGCTGGCCGGACCCAAAAGCCCGCAGGCGGCTGAGTTCTACGCCGTCGCTGAAAAACTGATGGCTCAGGCCGAGGAAGCCGCTGCCGCTGCCACGGATGTGATTGAAATCAGCTGAGCCACCTGCGGTTGGGCCAACCGCCTTCGACCAGGCAGCACCGGAAGAAAGGCGCTGCCTGAGAGGCTTCCATTCATCCTCCATCAATAATGGGCGATCAGTTTCTGCGCTACGGCCTTGGCGAGAGCGATCTTCTCGGGAGCTGATTTACCGAGAAACATGGAGATGACGATCACGTCTCCCTTGGCCTTCACGGCCAGAGCGGTCCCAAAAAAGATGGCGGCGGAGCCAATGCCGGGAACGTCTTGCACATCGTGGAATTCCTTGCGGGCGTTGGCGGCATAATCGCCGAAGCGCGGGCCGTCACCAGAGTGAATGATGATGCTGAATGACTTGAATGCGTGACCGAAGCGGCAGGGATCTGTGGGGCTGCGCTTGAGTTGCATGCTGACGGCAGCCGAAGCCTCGGCCTCGGTAAGCCGGTTGCAAACGTTCTGGGCAGACGCCACCGCATTCGACAATGGCAGCGCAAGTAAGATAGCGCCAAAAAACAGATTGGAAATTTTCATGATTAGAAGTTTATGTCCCGAATGTTACCGGATTGTAAATTTCATATGCAACGGCGTAACTCTGGAGCAAAAGAAAAGCGGGGCTCACACCCCGCTTTTCTCATGGTTGAAAGTGCGCCTTACCGCCAGTGTCCTTCCTGGAGCTCATAATGATCGTGATGTTTTACCCACCTGTGCGCGACCCAGCGCTGGCCCTCATGGGGTGGACGCTCCCAGCGGCCGGGAACCCAGACGTAGTGGTCTCCCTCCCAGCGATGATAGCCGTCGATCCACACGAAACCACGCTCCGGAGGCCGGCCGCGTTCTTCGTGCATGGGCGGCGGTGGGCCAATGCGGACCACAACCTGCGCAATCAATGCTGTAGGAAACAGTGTGAAAGCGAACAGTAATGCCAGTGCAATCTTCTTCATCATGAATCACATCCTCCAGTGATGGTGTGTTTCCGGGGCTTCCTGAGAGTTCATACGCGTTCCGGATTGTTAATGATTTCAACGGTGTTCAGCGAAAATAGTTGCGGTCCAATGCAAACCGCACCCTCACAACGTTTTTCTCCTTCCGCATGGCTGTACCAAATTGCTCAGAGCTATGATGGACGAATGAATCTGGGGTTCCAGGAATCGTTCCTGAGACCTGGAAAACTACAAATATCAACTACATGCGAATCGGGAAGAAGACTATGAACAGGATTTCCATAGCCGCGGATGACCGGGTTTTTGTATTGACTGGAGCGGGCATCAGCGCGGAGAGCGGGTTGCCTACCTTTCGCGCCGCGGACGGATTGTGGGCTGGGAATCGGATCGAGGATGTATGCACGCCGGAGGCCTGGGAGTGCAATCCATGGAAGGTGTGGGAGTTCTACGCCGGACGGCGCAAAGCGGGCGCGGAAGCTGAGCCGAATCCGGCGCACGTTGCATTGGCCGAATTGGAGCAGCAGCTCGGCGACCGCTTCTTTCTCTGCACGCAAAATGTAGACGACTTGCACGAGCGCGCCGGCTCACGGCGGCTGCTGCACATGCACGGTGAACTGACCAAAGCGCACTGCGAGCGGAATTGTGGCAGGCCGCCGGTCGAGGATCGTGCGATTTATCGCTCTCTGGACGAGGTGGGCCGCTGCGCGTGTGGCGC
>CAWJDN010000133.1:0-11260 GCA_963840985.1 uncultured Acidobacteriaceae bacterium | reverse complement strand
AACCCAGCCGCCGTCGTTGCTGCGCAACATATGTTCCCAACCAGGATGATCGTTACTATGACGTTGCCACGCCGGGTAGAACTTAATGAACTGCGGGTCACTGAAACGAATAACTTGATTCTCTTCAGAAGGGCCGGACTCGAAGCAAGTGACGAGATCCCCTTCCACAATCGTTGGCAGGCCGGTGAGCACCTTGCTCAAGAAAACTTCAGACGTTTGTAACCTATTGATATTGTTAAGGAAATCGAGAATTACCCGATAATCTAGCTGTGACAAATCCATCATGATCCGTCTCCAAAACATATCAGCCGAAAGACGTATTGCGCCGATTGGGTGGATGTTGGCATGATAACCGGGATTGTGCCATTTCAACAATAAGAATCAAGAAGGAGTTCCTATGCGCGCCTCTGTTCGTCTGGTCGTTCTTTGCCTTTTTTCCTCTGCTTTGATAGCGTGCCTGTCGGGATGTTATTTATTCGACCATTCCAGTTCAACTACGCCAACGCCCCCCCACACCCCCTTGCCCGTGGAAAAAACCAACGGCTACGCCGTGGCGGACTGGCAGAATAACCGTGTTCTGATCTTCAATGCTCCCTTCAGCACGGATCAGAATGCCAGCGTGGTGCTGGGCCAGTCGATTTTCAACAGCAACTCAATCAATGCGGGAGGGGGAGCGACGCCCGCAGCAAACGGTCTGTGGTATCCCACCTCGGTCGCCGTGGACGCATCGGGCAATCTTTACGTTGGGGATGCGGATAACGGCCGCGTGCTGCAATTCAAGCCCCCCTTCACCACCAACATGAATGCCAGCGTGGTTTTCGGAGAATCAGGAATGACCGCTGCTAGTCCGGGTTATCAGGGGACCGGCGCCTCGGCAAGTGGACTTTCGACTCCATACCTCTTCACAGCGGTTGACAGCGAGGGAGATCTTTGGGTATCCGACTATAACAACTCCAGAGTTGTGGAGTACGTGCCGCCCTTCACGAACGGGATGGCCGCGACGCTGGCGATTGGCCAGATCACCACGGGCGCACTGGCCGCACTGCCCTGCAATAAGGGAAACGGACCAGGCACTGCCACTTCCAGTACGCTTTGCTACGCGGCGGGAATATCCTTTGACGCCAGCGGTGATCTATGGGTGGCGGATTCTAACAATAGTCGCGTTCTGGAGTTCAAACCGCCCTTTACCACCGGGATGGCAGCCAGCCTGGAAATCGGCCAGCCAGCGGGGGCGACGGCATTTACCTCGTCTGTGATAAATAATGGAGGAATTGGAGGAAATCCAACTGCCAGTTCGCTCTTTGCTCCGGGTGCTACGGTCTTTGACTCAACCGGCAACCTGTGGGTGACCGATACAGGCAATACCCGCGTTCTCATGTACGCTCCGCCCTTCAGCAACGGCATGAATGCCACGCTGGAACTGGGTGATCCACCGGGAGCAGCGGCATTCACTACCAGAAATCCCTGGTTGAATCAGATCGGCGTGTATGCTCCGATCGGACTTTCCTTTGACACCGAAGGGGATATCTTCGTGACAGATCAACAATACAACCGGGTCATGATCTTCGAGCCGCCCTTCTCGAATGGTATGGACGCAACCACCGTGCTTGGCCAAGCAGATTTCGTTACCGGCTCAGCCAATCAGGGCGGCATTAGCGCCAGCACATTGAATTCACCCTATGGCGGCGTGACCTTCTGAGGCAGATTCGCGCCGGCGAACGCCGATTCTGCAAAACCTACCGAAACAAGCCCCAGGTCTCGATACTGAGATCTGGGGCTTTGATTTATTCGAGCGCAAGAATCGGGTAGCCTGCCGGGCCGCTAATCGGCGACCATTGTTCTTATGAGCGGCAAACCCGATCTTGACAAGATTCGCAGGCATATCGAAGCTAACCACGACCGTCCTATCCCGCTGGCCGAGCTGGGCCGGCTTGTCCAGTTGAGTCCCTTTACCGTGCAGAGGCTCTTCAAACAATCGCTCGGCGTCAGCCCGCTGCAATATCAGCGGGCGCTGCGCGCAGGCTCGCTGCGCAACGCGCTCAAGCAAGGAGATTCTGTGACCAACGCCATCTACAACGCTGGATTCGGTTCGTCGAGCCGCGGCTATGACGGAGCGCAACTAGGCATGACGCCGGCGCGCTTTGCCGCAGGCGGACGTGGCGAGCAGATAGGCTGGTGCTGCGCATGGTCAGCTTTTGGGTGGGTGATTGTGGGAGCGACTCAACGCGGGCTTTGCTGGCTGTCGCTGGCGGGGAGAAAGGCAGAGGCCGAGGCCAGTTTGCGTGAGGAGTTTCCGGCTGCGACACTGAAGCGCGATCCGGCGCTCGAGACGATGGTGGATGCGGTGCTGCGCGTGGTTGGCGGTCAAGCAAACACTTCGGAAAAATTGGCCCCACCGCAGGTGGCGACCGCTGGATTTGCGCGGGACGGCGTTTCAGTTGAAGGTGTGGCAGGCGCTGCGGCGGATTCCTCGCGGCGAGACCAGAAGCTACAGCCAGCTGGCGCGCGAATTGGGCGATCCCAAGGCGACCCGCGCCGTAGCCCGCGCCTGCGCCACAAATCGCGTGGCGATTGTGGTTCCCTGTCATCGCGTGGTGGGCGCGAGCGGCTCACTGACCGGCTATCGCTGGGGCATCGAGCGCAAGCGGCTGCTGCTGGATGCGGAAAGCGCATGCTGTGCGGAGACTAGCCGTTCAAGCGGGGACTTGCCGTCCAGGCGTAGGCCTTCGGCACAGGGAACGTACGATGACAGTATCTGAGAGTTCGCCAGAAAAATGCGATGGATGGGGCGCGCAGCTTTTTCGACGCGAATCCCGAAAATGATATTCTCAAGGGGATAGGAGCATTCACGACTTATGGCAACTGCAACGCTGGAAACCGTCGCAACTGATTACAAAGTAGCCGATCTCAAGCTGGCCGAGTGGGGGCGCAAGGAAATCATCATCGCCGAGCAGGAGATGCCGGGGCTGATGGCCATCCGCAACAAGCATGCGGCGGCGAAGCCCCTGGCAGGAGTGCGCGTCACCGGCTCGCTGCACATGACCATTCAGACGGCAGTCTTGATTGAGACGCTCAAGAGCCTGGGCGCGGAGGTGCGTTGGGCCAGCTGCAACATATTTTCTACGCAGGACCATGCGGCGGCGGCGATTGCGGCGAGCGGGGTTTCGGTCTTTGCATGGAAGGGCGAATCTCTGGAGGAGTATTGGGATTGCACGCTGGCGGCGCTGAGCCACAAGGGCGGCAAGGGTCCGCAACTGGTGGTGGACGACGGCGGCGACGCGACCCTTCTGATTCACAAGGGCTATGAGTTGGAGAACGGCGATAAGTGGGTGAACGGGCCGGCGGAGAGTCACGAAGAGAAGGTCATCAAGGATTTGCTTAAGAAAGTGTATGCGGCAGACCCGCAGCACTGGCACAAAGTTGTGAAGGATTGGCGCGGGGTGAGCGAGGAAACGACGACGGGCGTGCACCGGCTCTACAAGATGATGGAGCAAGGCAAGCTATTGGTTCCGGCGATCAACGTGAACGACTCCGTGACGAAATCGAAGTTCGACAACTTGTATGGCTGCCGCGAGTCGCTGGCCGACGGAATTAAGAGAGCGACCGACGTGATGGTGGCGGGCAAGGTGGCGGTCATCTGCGGCTACGGCGACGTGGGCAAGGGATCGAGCCATTCGCTGAGGGGCATGGGCGCGCGGGTGATCGTGACGGAAATCGACCCCATCAATGCGCTGCAGGCGGCGATGGAGGGCTTCGAGGTAGCGACGGTGGAGGATACGCTTGGGCGCGGCGACATCTATGTCACCTGCACCGGTAACGTAGACATCATCACGCTGGAGCACATGAAGCGGATGAAGGATCAGGCCATTGTCTGCAACATCGGCCACTTTGACAATGAGATTCAGATGGACCGGCTGAACGCGGAGAAGAGCGTGAAGAAGCTGAACATCAAGCCGCAGGTGGACAAGTACACGTTTCCCGACGGACACGCGATCTTTGTTCTGGCCGAGGGACGGCTTGTGAACCTGGGCTGTGCGACAGGGCATCCGAGCTTTGTGATGAGCAACAGCTTCGCAAATCAGACGCTGGCGCAACTTGACCTGTGGGCCAACAAGGATACATATAAGGTTGGCGTATATGTATTGCCCAAGCGGCTGGATGAAGAGGTGGCGCGGCTGCATCTGGAAAAGATCGGCGTGAAGCTGACGACGCTGAGCGCGAAACAGGCCGATTATCTGGGCGTGCCGGTCGAGGGGCCGTACAAGGCGGAAAATTACCGGTACTAGGCCGACAACTATTACTGATTCAACTCCGCTTGCCGTGGACCAGGCGTTGCCAAAGTCTCCACAGCGAGCTATGCAGCAGATGAGTCTGCTGGGCTTTGAGAGCGGCATAGGAGCGTTCCACATAGGCGTCGAACTCCGGGGGCCAGCCGATTGTGGAGCGGCGCTCGGAGTAGTCGCCCTCGGCCCACTTGGCCAGCACCGCCTTGTAGCCCACCACGTGGGTGACAAAATCCAGCAGGCAACGCGGCATCTGCTCCTCGACAATAAGATAGGCCTTCTCGATGATGATCTTTTCGCGAATGTCGTTAAGGGGCATAAAGATGGTGGTCATCCACAGCATCCACTCCTTCATCTCGCTGTCGCGAATGGGAAAGCTCTGCGTCTTGCCTTGCTTTGTGAGCAGTGAGCGGTAGGCGATATTGCCTGCCTGCGAGGCGACGTATAGAGGGCCGTAGAACTCGTTGAGGCGGCGGTTCACCTGCTCCAGCTTGTCCTTGCGGCGGGCCAGCATTTTGGCGCTCCAGGCTGTGGCCAGGTAACCGACAAAGGCCAGAAGGATGGTCAGCGCGGTCGCGTTTTCAAGAAACTTCTCAATCGTAAACATGAATGTGTCCGTAGATTGTACTGGCAACGAGTATACCGCTGTCTCTGACGGCGGGTCAGGGCAGACTTAAAGAAAAATGCGGCTCACAGCCCGCCGTAGAAGCGTCCGAATACATGGGCAAGCATCAACGACATGAGCAGAATGCCCGCGCCGAGGACAAGCACGTGCCGGGTGTTGCGCAGATTAAAGCTGCCCACGCGACAGACGAGCAGGTAAGCGACGGCGAGGTTAAAGAGTCCCCATAGAACATTGACCGTCGAGGAGGACAGGCCTACGCCCGGCGGCGATGCGAAGGGGCTCTGAAAGGCATGACCCGAAATCCCATTGCCGAGATGGGGCAGGCTGTTGGCGAGAAATGCGCCTCCGAAGAAGTACGCGAGTAGTGATACCAGCGCATAGTTGCTCCTTTCTGATTGCCAAGCCGATGATAGCAAAACTAACTTGCAGCCGAGATAAATGAAGCGGACAAGAAAGAGCGCGGCCAGCAGGTAGAGCAGCCAGTCCTGCTTGCGGATTTTGCCGGCGGCCAGGTGCAGCGCGGCCCAACTGATGATGCCGAAGCCGAGGCCGTTGGCGATGGAGAATGTGAAGGGGATGAGCACCAGCGTGAGAAAGGCGGGGACGGCAATCAGCGGCTCGCGCCAGCGAATCTCGCTGATGGTGGAGAGCATCATGGAGCCGACCAGGATGAGCGCAGGAGCGGTGGCGGCCGGGGGCACGATGCCCACAAAAGGTGACACTCCGATGACAGCTAAAAACAGCAGGCCGGTGACGATGGCAGTGACGCCGGAGCGGCCTCCGGCAGCTACGCCGGCAGTGGACTCGACGTAGCTGACAACGGTCGATGTTCCGGTCAGCGAGCCGAAGACGGTGGCGGTAGCGTCGGTAAAGAGGATGCGATTCAGGCGGGGAATGGAGTAGTCGGGTTCGATGAGTCCAGCACGCTTGGTGACGGCAACCAGCGTGCCGAGGTTATCGAAGAGGTCAACGAAGAAGAAGACGAAGACGATCTCCAGCAGGCCCTTGTTGAGTGCGCCGCGAATGTCGAGCTGGAAGGCTGTCGAGGCCAGCGATGAAAGGCCTCCGGCGGCGGGCGTCCAGTGAGTCAGGCCAAGCGCCCAGGCGAGGGCGGTGATAGAGAGGACGCCGATGAGGATTGCGCCGCGGACCTTTCTGACTTCGAGAGCCACCATCAGTAGCAGGCCGAGAAGAGCCAGCGCGGCGATAGGGCTGCGGATATTGCCGAGGGAGATCAGGGTTTTGGGGTCGGCTGCGATAATGCCCGCGTTTTGAAAGCCGATGAGGGCGATGAAGAGGCCGATGCCGCTGGCCACAGCGGCGTAGAGCTCGTGGGGAATGGCGCGCAGAATCATCTGTCGGATACCCACGGCGGTGAGCGCGAGAAAGAGGACTCCGGAGAGAAAGACTGCGCCCAGGGCTGTTTGCCAGGGGACGTGGAGCTTGATGCAGACGGCGTAGGCAAAGTAGGCGTTGAGGCCCATTCCGGGAGCGAGGGCGATGGGATAGCGCGCGACGATGCCCATCATGATCGAAGCAAAACCGGCAGAGAGGCAGGTGGCGGCGGTGACGGCGGCCAGAGGCATTCCGGCGGCAGCCAGGATGGCCGGGTTGACCAGCACGATATAGGCCATGGTCAGGAAGGTGGTGACGCCGGCCAGAATCTCGGTGCGCCAGTTGGTTCCCAGGCGGGTGAATTCAAAGTAGGTTTCGAGTCGCTTGAGCATGGGCGAATTTACTCTAGTTTTGCTCTAATCGCTCAATGTGTAAACCACGTTGACCGTGGTTTCGACCTCCACCGGCTGGTTGTTGAGCAGATAGGGACGGTATCTCCAGTTTTTTACGGCATCGAGGGCGGACTGCTGCAACAGGGGCGATCCGCTGACGACATGAATATCTTTGACCAAACCCGTTGTCGAGATGACGACATGAAGCACTACCGTGCCGGAGATACGCGCGGCCCTGGCGATGGGCGGATACATGGGAACGGATTTTTGAATGAGCAGGCTCTGCGCGACGCCGACTGAGAGAAATATCCTTTTTGGGTGAGTCGACGATGGCGAATTGGAAAGTCCGCATGATGATATTGGCGGACCCCTGCGGAGAGGAGGAAGCCTGAGGCGGGGGCGGGGGCGGCGGAGGCGGTTCAGTGAGGATGGCTGCCATCTTATCCTGTGGCGGCTGCGACTGGATAAATAAGCGGTATGAGAATAAATATCCCCAATACCAACACCACCACGACTGCTACAGTAGCGGCAGCCAGCCAGAGCCAGAGAAGAGAGGATTTTTGCTTGTTGGCGTTGTTATCCATGCTCATCTTTTCCCTCCATGAGCAGATTCAATTGACACAGACATCTTTAGTACCACACACGGATCGCCCGCCCGCCCGGCCACCCGCGGTGGGGGGAGTTGTCGTCAAGGCAGGCTACCTTCGGGCACCTGTTGTGGGGCAGACGCCTTCGGCGTGGAGCAATGCTTTTAACTAATCCCGTTGTGGAGATAGAGTTGTGAGGCATTACGGTGTCGGTGAATTGTCTAGCAGTTGCGGCTCAATCTTGCCGTAGATCTCGTCGGAAGCGTTTTTGATCTGATTGACGATGTCGTGGAACTCCTGGGTGTCGGCGAGGCGCAGCGGGGCATCGATGCGGACGGAGAGGTCGTCATCGGCGTCGAGGCCGACTTTGACACGGTCGAACTCATGATTGAACTTGAGCAGGGTGTGGAGGAAGTCTGTTGTGACGGGCATGCGCCGCTTCTCCATCACGGTGACGAAGATGACCATCTGGTAGTTGGATTCGTCCAGTGCCAGGACAACTTTGGTGTCCTTGAGGTGTGCTCCGGTGAAGTGAATGACCCAAACAGTAGGCGACTTGGTGGTAATGAAGTTGTAGTTATTTGCCTGCATGAGGCTGACCATTTTGGCGGCGCCTTCGGTGCTCGACTGGGCCGCCGTAGGCAGGACAAGTGAGAAGAGTAGGGCGGCGAAAAGGCAAAGGCGGGCGAGAGAGAGGATACGGCGAGAGCGCATAACAGTAAAACCTCCTGGGGGAGTACAAGACTGTGTAAGAGTAACGTACTGCACGGAAAGTGCGCAACCTCCACCTGCGGTGGGGGGGACATGCCGTCCAGGCGGACGGCGCGAAGCTGCCCTAAAAGTTGTTTCATTCAGGTGGGAGAAGCCCACTTGATTTATATTCCCACTTGTGCTAATCTCCCCTTATGTCGACTTTAGCGGTCATCAAAGATACCGATTTCCAGCTGGTCACCGAGTTCGCGCAGCCCGATGCGAAGAAGCGTCTCTCGCTGGGAGCGGCTGTGCGCGACGAAACGGCCTATAACATCTACCGCAATCCCCTCGGCCAGCTCATTCTCGATCCGGTAAAGGCCATCCCTGTCTCCGAGATGTGGCTCTACGATAACCCGACGGCCATGGCCAGCGTGAAGCAAGGCTTGAGGGAGTCGGCTGGAGGTAAGAGGATTTACCGCGGCTCGTTTGCCAGGCACGCACGCAAATAGGCTGCGAATCTGCTCCGAATAAGAGGATGAATCAAAAATAATTGTAGAAAACTCTTGATTCCGGATTGTAAACCCTGGAATCTGTCGTTACTACATTATAGAGGGAGTTATCAAGAACAAATTCATGCAACGGAAGCTCAAGTTCACGCCCACGGCAGATGCGCAGTTGACGGCGCTTGAGGATTTACCGTCGAAGACCGCGCTCTTCGCGCAGGTTCGCAAGGCTCTCGGCTTTCTCGAAATCGACCCGCGCCATCCGGGCCTTCACACGCACGAGTTCACCTCGCTTGCGGGCGTAAATGGCGAGAAGGTCTTCGAGGCCTACGCGCAAAACGACACCCCCGGTGCCTACCGCATCTTTTGGCATTACGGTCCCGATGAAATCAGAGGCAGGAAACGAACGCCGGTAATCACCGTGGTTGCGATCACGCGACATCCATAGGCACCTGTTGTGCGGCAGACTGCGCTTGCGCGTCATGGGGGTCGTAATTTCCAACCCTTCATTAGAAAAAGTGAAGGATGGAGCACCCGGTCGTGATTCAGACGCTCAGGCGAGGAGCTTCGCGGCGTCTTTGGCAAAGTAGGTCACGATGAAGTCAGCGCCGGCACGGCGAATGCTTACCAACGATTCGAGGATGGCGCGGTCATGGTCGAGCCAGCCTTTTTGGAAGGCGGCCTGGAGCATGGAGTACTCACCGGAGACCTGGTAAGCGCCGAGGGGGACGCCGAAGCGCTGGCGGGCGGCGCGGATGACGTCGAGATAGGGCATAGCGGGCTTCATGAGGATCATGTCGGCGCCTTCGTCGAGGTCGAGGGCGATTTCACGCAGGGCTTCGCGGAGATTGGCGCCGTCCATCTGATAGGTTTTGCGGTCGCCGAACTGGGGCGCGGAGTCGGCGGCCTCGCGGAAAGGTCCGTAGAAGGCGGAGGCGAATTTTGAGGCATAGCTGAGGATGGGGGTCTGCTGGCAGCCGGCGGCGTCTAGGGCGCGGCGAATAGCGGCGACGCGGCCATCCATCATGTCGCTGGGGGCGACGACATCGGCTCCTGCTTTGGCCTGGCTGACGGCGGTGCGAGCGAGGAGATCAAGGGAGGGGTCGTTGTCCACGGTCCAGCCGTCGGGGGTTTCGATGACCTTGCCGCAATGGCCGTGGCTGGTGTATTCGCAGAGGCAAACGTCGGCGATGAGAACGAGTTTTTTGGAGGCCGCGGACGCCTTGAGGGCGCGCAGGCCCTGCTGGACAATTCCCTCGTCGTCGTAAGCGCCGGAGCCCAACTCATCTTTGTATTCAGGCAGGCCGAAGAGCAGCAGGCCTCCCAAGCCGAGTCGCGCGGCCTCCTCGGCTTCGCGGACGGCTTCGTCGATGGAGAGGTTGAAGACGCCGGGCATGGAGCCGACCGGGCTGCGCATGGCTATTCCGGGGCAGAGGAAGAGGGGGTAGATCAGGTCGCCGGGGGTGACGGCGGTCTCGCGCACAAGGGCGCGGAGGGATTCGGTGCGGCGCAGGCGGCGCATCCGGGATTGGGGATAGCTCATGGTTCAAATTGTAGACGAAAGCTACCACCTAGCTTGTCTGCGCTGCAAATTTCCAGTACGATGGACCCCGTTAAGACACCACATGCAAAAAAGGCGGTTACTGTCGGATGAGGCGCAGGTATGAAACTTCAATCATTGCCGGTTTGCTAATGTGTCTTCTTTTTGAGCTTCCGCTGTGCCGGGCGCAGCAATCAACTACGCTGAGCGAGGACGATCAATTCCGGGTTAGAGGCATGTTGCGCGATGCTTATAACGATGTGAAGAAGTACTACTACGATCCAGGGCTACATGGGCTGGACTGGGACGCCCGTTTTCGGGAATACACGGCGATGATCGGGAGAGCGCACAACATGGATAACGGACTCACCGTGATCGCCGCTTTTCTCACTGGACTCAAGGATTCGCATACTTACTTCTTACCTCCAGCGCGCACCAACAGATTCGACTCCGGTTATCGATTCGCGCTGGTGGGAGATACGTGCTTCATCACCCATATTCGTCCCGGTACCGACGCCGCAACCAAACTGCACGTAGGCGACCAGGTGGTAATGCTAGACGGCTTCAATGTGAATCGGGAGGATTTTCACGATGTGCAGTACTTTATCAAGATTCTTACTCCGCGGGCGGCAGAACAACTTGAACTGCGTTCACCCGCGGGAGAGCAGCGCCTGGTGCTAGTCAATTCCGAGATAAAAGCCAACAGCCGAATGTCAGACATCACCACGCACACGGACTATTGGGATAAGGTGCGCCGCAGCGAGGATGAGAGTCACGCCGTGCGCTCGCGGATGGTGCAACACGAAGATACAGCATTGTGGAAGTTGCAGTACTTCAACCTCGACAATGATGAGGTCAGGAGGAACATCAACATCGCGCGCAAGCATAAGACACTCATTCTAGATCTGCGCGGCAACCCCGGCGGCACGATTGATTCGCTAAAGTCGATGGTGTCAGGGTTGTTTGACCATGATGTCAAGATATACGACCGGGCCGACAGGAAAGAGATCAAGCCAGTAATCGCCAAGCATAGCGGGAAGCCCTTCCAAGGCAAGTTGATCATGCTGGTGGATGCGGCTTCGGGCTCTTGTGCCGAGCTGCTGGCGCGCATTGTTCAGATCGAGCATCGGGGCACGGTGATCGGAGACAAGACCGCCGGGACCGTAATGGAATCCATTATTTACAGAGAAACTCAGGGAGGTTCCACGAAGATCTACTACGGATTCAGCGTGACCGACGCGAACCTGATGATGAGCGACGGCAAGAGTCTGGAGAAAACGGGAGTCGTGCCGGACGAAGTGC
>CAWJDN010000132.1:0-7219 GCA_963840985.1 uncultured Acidobacteriaceae bacterium | reverse complement strand
GGCTGGGTGATGGCAGAGTATCTGGCGCTAAAGCGGGCAGGACGGAAGGCTTAATCGGCTACTCGCGGGCCACCGTGGAGTGCTGGTCCATGTATTCATGGTAATCTGTGACAGATGCGCTTGGCGCGCGTCTAATGAATTGTGCGATTTTTTATTGCAATCCTGGCGCTGGCAGGCGTGTGGGCTTCCGTGCAGTCACTGCGCATACACTACTCGACCGAGACCCATCCCTGCTACATCAACGAGAAGTGGGACTGCGAGATCGTGGAACACAGCATTTACGCCGAGGTCAAGGGAGTGCCGGTGGCGACGTTAGGGATTGTAGGCTACCTGGCGCTGGCGGTCCTGGCGTTGGCGGGACAGCGGATGCTGGTATCTGTTTCATCGCTCATCGGGATGGGATACGCGCTCTATCTCGCCCACATCGAGAAAGACGTTCTGATGGTGTGGTGCCTGTACTGCGTGATCTCGCTGGGTATCATGGTGGCGATCACGTTGTTCAGCCTGGGATGGCTGTCGTTCTGGGGGATACGCTCGCGTCACGAAGAGAGACGGGCGGATTGAGATTCGTGAATTCCGGCCTTTATAAAACCTATATAGATAATAAAAAGCAATAGATATCCCAGGTTAGGCGCGAAGAACCACCCTACGGATGAAGATCTGTCCATGTGGACCCCGGCACTGCGACGAAGCTCGGGCACCCACGGCATAATTTGAGGTATCTCATGTCTGAAAATCCAGACAAGGGCGCCCAACTTCGTGCTGAAATTCGCGTTGTACCCCACACTGCTAAAATTGAATGTAACTCATGCTGAAAAAGCAATATGCGCGCTGGATGTACGAGTGGGAAACGCGGCTGACCACGCGCGACGAAAACCGAGTTGTGCGCCCGCTGGAGTGGGGCTTCGAGTGGATTGAACCCTTTCTGCGCGAGCACGGCTTTGAGGAGGCGCTGCCGGGGCCGGAGATCGTGACCGACCCGGCGCTGGCCGAGGCCGCGATGGTGCTGATTAACCAGTTTTTGATACGCCACAGCGACGCCTTCTTCGGCTATAAGCGGCCCACCGACTTCCGGCTGGAAGAACGGCACCCGGAGCTGTTTCCCACCAACGTGCGCCCGGAGACGCTGGCGCAGGCCGCGGCGATCAAGCAACAGGCCGCGGAGGGAAAGATACCGACGGCACAGTTTTTGCGCTTCACCTCGCCGGAGCGGACACCTTATCCGGAAAACGATCTGGCAAATGCGCGCTGGTATCCGGCGCCGGAGCATAAGGACCCCAAGCGGCCCAAGCAAGCCATCATCGTGATGCCGCAGTGGAATGCCGACGCCTTCAGCCACAACTCACTGTGCACTATCTTCAACAAGATGGGGATCTCGGCGCTGCGGCTCTCCAAGCCTTACCACGACATACGCCGGCCAGTGGAGCTGGAGCGATCGGATTACGCGGTGAGCGCAAACATTGGGCGCACGATTTCGGCGTGCCGACAGGCGGTGGTGGATATTCGCTGTTGCCTGGATTGGCTGGAGGAGCAAGGCTATGAGCAATTCGGCGTGCTAGGCACCAGCCTGGGCTCGTGCTATGCGTTTCTGGCCAGCGCGCACGACGCGCGGCTGAGGGTGAACGCCTTCAACCATGCGTCGACGGCCTTCGGCGACGTGACCTGGGCAGGGCAAAGCACGCGCCACGTGAAGCAGGCGCTGGAGGAGGCGGGACTGAACCAGGAACGGGTGCGGGCGCTGTGGGCGGCTGTCAGCCCATGCAGCTACTACGACAAGATCATGCGCGACGAAGTGGATGGAGAGCGAAAAAAAGTTCTGCTGGTTTACGCGAATTACGATCTGACCTTTCCGCTGGAATACTCGCTGCAGGTGGTGGAGGCGTTTGAGCGCATCGGGCTGGACTTTGAACGGCGCGTACTGCCCTGCGGCCACTACACCACCGGTGAGACGCCGTACAAATATATCGATGGGTGGTACATGGGGTGGTTTGTGTACCGGGCGTATAAAGCGTTGCGGAAAGAGAAGGCGGCGGGCAAGGCGGCAACCATCGATCCGGCCCCCGTCCATTTAGCCGAGACAGAAGAGGAAGCGGTCAGCCGTTAGCGTGTGCCCCCAGGTCTCGATTCTGGGAACGATATCGCAGACTCATCAAATTTGGCAGTATACAGTCGATTCGGTAATGGATATCAACTCACTATTGTGTTGACAGAATCTATGCCCGTACATTTATTATTTATTCCAGGAGTGTGTAGGGCATTGCTTCAGCTTTCAATTCCCGTGCGTCACCGTGATGGTGTGGCTGGGCTTGCAGCCATGCCCAACGATGCATTTACTGACTTCTCTGGAGCCATTGAAAAAGGGCTCTCGGCTGATTCTGCATCCGATTTAGCTGCTCAATTGGTGAAGGTGTATCCTTCACTTCGAGAACAAACAGGCCTTGAGAATATTATTGCGGCTATAGCGTCGATGCTGGGCATCTATAACGATGCGCACGTCTCTCCGGTGATTTTTGCAAAGGATGTTGCAGACGCCCTTGCAGCCGATGCCCCTATTCTCGCAAAGAAGGTCGATCTAAAAGTTCTTTCGGAACGGATCGCCAGAATCGCCAATGGGAAACGAATCGAGATTACAGAGGAAAAAATCAGGAGCATTCAGGTAGAAGTGGAACGGCAGTATTGCTGCGGTCGCATTTTGACAGATGTTAGGGCTGCTTTTGCAGATGACCCATCTGTACCACCGACTGCAATGACGATTTTACATACCCTGCGAATCGGATACTTTGATGATTCGGCTGAGCACAGAGAGTTCTATCTGGCTTTAGATAACGACGATCTCTCCAAGCTTAGGGAGTTGATTGATCGGGCGCTGATAAAGAGCAAGACTCTTGAAGCGCTCTTAGCAAAGGCAGAATGCCGCTTGTTTGAGTGAGTCATGTCAACATCTACAACATGCCGACGAATCACACATGATGCTAATCCCTATCCCGCAAATTCCGATTGGCGGAGAAAGCAAAGAGAGCATGGGGAAGTGAGCGTGCGCCAGAATTATGCGCCTTTGTGGCGCTCCTATAGCCAGGAGAAGCCCATCCGTCTGGTATTCTCGCATCCGAAACCGGCAGAATCTACAGATGAAGCAGAATTTAATCGGTTGGTAGAAGAGTGGAAGCACGAAGTCCGATCTAAATCGTTGATGATGACAATCGCAATGCACCCTGCTTACCAACAGATGATGGGTATGGGCCAGAAAATCCTGCCTCTCATTTTTAAACGAATCAAAAGAAAGGACGAAAAGGCATACCAATGGTTTTGGGCATTAGCTGCTATCACAAGACAGAATCCGATCCCAAATGAAATGCGTGGCAAGACAATAGAAATGACTCGCCTGTGGCTCAAATGGGGGCATGAACACGGCTATGTCAACTTGGACTGATTGGCCCCACGATTTTACATTGAGCAGAGAGAATCACTTTGTCCAGGACTTCCCTGATCTCCGACCCGAATTATGTCAAGGTGATATTAGCCCGGCGACGGACGAATATAATTGCTTTGCATGGGCTGCCTCCATCACATCTAATCGATGGGAGCCAGATCCGCTCGGCCAGTTCTTCTGGCCAAGAACCGTCAGGCGATCTTATGACCTTGATTCGTATATAGCCGCTTTCCGAACGGTAGGGTTTGAAGTGTGCACTAATGGGTCTTTGGAAGAGGGAATTGAGAAGATCGCAATTTATGTTGACGCTGGATT
The DNA here is from genome assembly GCA_963840985.1 of uncultured Acidobacteriaceae bacterium. Lineage (GTDB taxonomy): Bacteria > Acidobacteriota > Terriglobia > Terriglobales > Acidobacteriaceae > Telmatobacter. The sequence goes on along the minus strand of CAWJDN010000132.1, from coordinate 3,474 downwards.
ACCGCAACATGCCGCTAGGCAATTGGTGAACGGGAATTGGACCACGAAATTCGGTGATTTTGAAGACGTTGAACACACTGACTTGGCTTGTCTAAATGGCCCACTGTACGGTAGGCCGCAGAAATATATGCAGCGACCTAGAAGTCTGTCATCATAAAGCAGTGAGCCAATTCAGATTTTAAGAATTTCGTCACCTCATCAGGATCAACAAAATAGAGAATGGCCTGTTGTTGATTCTAGTGTTCCGTATTCATATTAAAACGATAAGCAATTTGCTTCATTAGTCATGTATATTCTTGCCCGATTCTGAGACCTGGGATCTCAAATCGATTACCGTACCGCGGTGAGGTCGAGGCGGAGCAACTTGGCGGGGTCGAGGTAGGCGCCTTGCCAGCGGACGGCCCAATGCAGGTGCGGGCCGGTGACGCGGCCGGTGGCGCCGCTGAGCCCCAGCCGTTGGGCGCGCGTGACATGCTGGCCCTCGCGGACGGTAATACGGCTGAGGTGCATGTAGAGCGTGAAGAGCCCAAGTCCGTGATCGATGATAACGGTGTTGCCCGCGTAGTAGAGCGGCTGGGCGAGCACCACGACGCCGCTATTGCCGGCGCGCACCGGCGTACCAGGCGGAGCGCGAAAATCCAAACCTTTGTGATTACTGGCCAGAGTGCCGTTGAAGATGCGGCGTGTGCCGAAGCGCTCGGATTGCGGAGAGGAGACCGGAGGGCGGAAGTTGCCCTGCCACAGTGGTTTCAGAGCGCTGGAGGCGTAGGCTTTTTGGGTGAGTAACTGGTCGTCATCGATCTGCTTGAGCGCCTCAGGGCCGGGCTGGACGAACTCCGGCGCGACGGTGAGCGTGGTGGTTGGGTAGTGGGCGGGACGAATCCGAATGGTGCGGCTGAGGACGCGTGTGCCGCCTTTTGCGCTGTGGATGGTCAGCTTCAATACTGACGGCCCGACGGGCGCGTCTACATCAACGCCGGCCAGGGCAATCCACGCGAGCTTGTCGTGTCCGCGAAAGAATTCCAGCTTGCGGCCTAGCCATTCGCCGTCGATGCCCATAGCGCCGGGCGCAGAAACACGAATCAGCTCCGGGGCGCCGGCTACGACCACCGTGGGCGTGAGCGAAATGGCAGGAGATTGGGCGCGAGCCGCCGCCAAGGCAAAAACCGACAGGCAAAGAAGGGAGAGCCAGCCTTGTGTTGTGCGGAGAAACATGGAAAGTCGCATCGTCTTCAGCATAGTGGCTCGATTGCCGGTGAGGAATGCCTGTTATTCGGTTGTGGCGGGTCGCGGATGTGCGGCCAGCCATGCAGCAACGCGGTCCTGGACTTCATCCAGCTCTTGGGTGGTGATGTGGGTTCCGACCATCTGCCGGTTGGCGGCGTATTTGTCCTGGTTGGGCCCTTTGACGGAGGCGGCCAAATCAAGCCAGAAGTAGGCCTCGACATCGTCGTGCAGAACGCCCTGGCCAATGGAGTAGAGCACGCCGAGAGAGGCTTGAGCGGTGACGTCTCCCTGCTCGGCGGCCTTGCGATACCAGGCCGCAGCCTGCTCCATGTCGCGGGGAAAACCCTTGCCGCCGTCTCGATAGAGCGCGGCCAGATGCATTTCGGCAGGGATGAAACCCTGATCAGCGGCTTTGCGATACCAAGTGACGGCCTGCTTGTAATACTCGGCTGAAAGCGGGAGATTGCGTATGACCGCATCGCCCGCCGCACGGCTGTTGTCTCCCATCTGCACCTGCGCGGCCGCGTCGCCGGCGTTGGCTTTGTCCAGCAGGCCGGGGTCGATGGCCGGGGTCTGGGCGAAGACCGGAATCAACGCCAGAGCAAGAATTGCGAGCATAACCGATTGCAGAAAACGCGTTTTCATTGCGGCCTCAACCAGCTATCGAAAACGATAGCAGATCTTGGCTGAGAGGGGTTCCCGATAATAAAACAAGCGCACAGCAAAACCAACCACACAACACAGGCCCTGTCTCAGGCCACAAGCGGAGGTGACCTTCCGGCAGAAAGCATTGTGGACAACGGGCAGCGAATAAGCTGGGCAGGAGAGATCGTGAAGGGCGCAAAAACCCTGCCGCTGCCCGAAGGCAACGGCAGAGGGAAGGTAATTGGTGGAAACCGTGTGCTTATGAGAGCTTTAAACCATTTGGAAGCCCAAGTCTGGCCAATATTGAGCGGTATTATCCATAATCACCACTTTTTTCGTGCCTAGTTGCACTGTATCGCCTGAAGAAAAAAGGCTAAAATTTCAATATGACTGATCGCATGTCTTTGACTCTTGCCCAGGCCGACCCCGAAGTAGCCGCAGCCCTTGCCCAGGAAACGCATCGCCAGCACGAGGGGCTGGAGATGATCGCCAGCGAGAACTTTGTCTCTGAAGCGGTATTGGAGGCTGCGGGCTCGATATTCACCAACAAATACGCCGAGGGGTACCCCGGGCGGCGCTACTACGGCGGATGCGAGTTCGCCGACGTGGTGGAGAACCTGGCGCGGGAGCGGGCCAAGCAGATCTTCGGCGCGGAGCACGTCAATGTGCAGCCGCACTCCGGTTCGCAGGCCAACGCATCGGCGTACGCGGCGGTCTTGCAGACGGGCGACACGATTCTGGGGCTGGACCTGTCGCACGGCGGCCATCTGACGCACGGGCACAAGCTGAGCTTCAGTGGCAAGCTCTACCGGCCCACGTTCTACACGGTGCGTCGCGACACGGAGATGATCGACTACGACGAGCTAGAGGCCATTGCCGAGCGCGAGAAACCGAAGGCCATCATCGGAGGCGGAAGCGCGTATCCGCGGCTGTGGGATTTTGCGCGGATGAGAGCGATTGCCGACAAGGTGGGGGCAGTCTATGTTTTTGATATGGCGCACATCGCCGGGTTGGTGGCGGGGGGCGCGCACCCTTCGCCGGTGCCGCATGCGCATATTACGACAACGACCACGCACAAAACTCTGCGCGGACCGCGCGCGGGACTGATTCTGTGCGGGCAGGCTCTGGCGGCGGCGGTGGACAAGGCGGTCTTCCCGGGCCAGCAAGGGGGTCCGCTGGTGCACATCGTGGCCGCCAAGGCGGTGGCGCTGGGCGAGGCGCTGCGGCCGGAGTTCAAGAGCTATGCGGCGCAGATAGTGGCCAATGCAAAAGTGCTGGCGGCAACGCTGCAAATGGCCGGATACCGCATCGTCTCCGGCGGGACGGATAACCATTTGATGCTGGTGGATGTCTTCGAGAAGGGCATTCTTGGCTCGGAGGCCGAGTTGGCGCTGGGCAAGGCGGGCATTACGGTAAACAAAAACACGATTCCCTACGACACCAATCCGCCGCTGAAAGCCTCGGGGATTCGCATCGGGACGCCGGCGCTGACTACGCGCGGGATGAAAGAGGCGGAGATGGTGGTGATTGCCGCCTGGATCGCAAAGGCGCTGGAGAAGCGCAACGACGATGCAGCGCTGGAGGGAATTCGCAAAGAGGTGG
>CAWJDN010000131.1:0-5225 GCA_963840985.1 uncultured Acidobacteriaceae bacterium | reverse complement strand
TAGATGCGCAAGGAGATCGCGCAGATCAAAACCGTGGCACGCGAGCGCGAAATTGGAATTCGCGGGGCGGTCAAGGATACCGGCGCCGATGCCGGCGCGGCTGCGGAGAGCAAGAAGGGAGCCCGCAAATGAAGGCGACTCAAGAGGCAGTGCAGGCGCCGGCGGCATTAGGCGCCAGGCGGAACGAGAAGGTTGGGCAGGTGGTTTCGACCAAGATGCAGAAGACCATTGTGGTCGCGGTCGAGATGCGCAAGGCTCATCCCAAGTACAAGCGGATCGTGCGCACGACGAAAAAGTTTTATGCACACGACGAGCAGAGTTCGGCGCGTATGGGCGATGTGGTGCGCATCCGCGAGACCCGTCCGCTGAGCAAGCTGAAGCGGTGGTCTCTGGAAGAAATCGTGCGGCGCTCGGCGCTTGGCCAGCTTGAGGACACGGCGATTCCGAACGACATTAACATTGCCAAATAGCGCGTAGAGGGAGTAAGGAGAAGAACCCATGGCTGTGCAAATGAGAACCATGCTCGCGGTGGCCGACAACTCCGGCGCGCGCAAACTGCAAGTGATTCTGCCGCTGGGTGGCGGCCTGGGCAAGAAGGCTGGTCTGGGCGACGTTGTGACCGCCGCGGTCAAAGAGGCTTCGCCCGACGGCACCATCAAGAAGGGTAAGGTAGTGAAGGCGGTTATCGTTCGCACCCGCAAGGAGCACCGCAGGCGCGACGGAACCTATATTCGCTTCGACGAAAACGCCGCCGTGGTGATCGACGATACTCACGAGCCGGTGGGAACGCGCGTCTTCGGGCCAGTGGCCCGCGAGTTGCGCGAGAAGAAGTTTTTAAAGATTGTTTCGCTGGCGCCGGAAGTGGTTTAGGAGAGAAGATGCCGAGTTTGAATATTCATCGCAATGATACGGTCAAGGTTCTCCGGGGCGCAGACCGCGGCAAGACGGGCCGAGTGCTGCGCGTCTTTCCCGACAAGGGCACCGTGTTGGTGGAGCATGTGCGCGTGGTCAAGAAAACAGTTTCCAGCAAGCAGGGACAGCGCACCAAGGGCGGCATCGCCGAGCAGGAATCGCCTATCGATGTCTCCAATGTCCAGCTGGTTTGCCCAAACTGCGGCCCGGCAAAGGTGAGTACGAAGATGGAAGGCGACATCAGGGTACGCATCTGCAAGAAGTGCGGGCAGACGTTGCCGACGAAGAAGTAGGAACTGCAATGAAGAAGTGAACGTGTGAAGAAGTGAATCGTTCACCGATGAACCGGAGCGGCACGGAACGAACAAAACTCACACCCGTGCGGCAAGCACCTTCCGCAACGGTACACGGCCTGAGGGCCAATCCGAGACCGGAAGAAAGAGAGCAAAGCATTATGGCAGCAAGATTGAAAGAGAAGTATCACAAGGAAATCAAGCAGGCTCTGCAAAAAGAGCTGGGGCTTGAGAATCCGATGGCGGTTCCGGAGTTGAAGAAGATCGTTGTCAACATGGGTCTGGGCGAGGCCACGCAGAACGCCAAGCTGCTGGATCCGCTGGTGGCCGACCTGACGGCGATTGTCGGGCAGAAGCCGGTGACCACCAAGGCGAAAAAGTCGATCGCGGCCTTCAAGGTGAGGGCGGGTATGTCGATTGGCGCCATGGTGACGCTGCGCAACGAGAAGGCCTATGAGTTTCTGGACCGGCTGATTTCGACGGCGCTGCCCAGAGTTCGCGACTTCCGCGGCGTATCGACGAAGAGTTTTGACGGGCGCGGCAACTACACGCTGGGATTGAAAGACCAGTTGATCTTTCCTGAAATCGACTACTCCAAGGTGGAGAAGATGAAGGGCATGAACATCACCATCGTGACCACGGCCAAGGACGACAACCAGGCGAGGGCGCTTTTGCGGGCCTTCGGCATGCCGTTCCGGCAAGGTGCGTAAGGCGCGCAAGCGCGCTACGGCGCGTAAGGGGATAAGAGAGATATGACCACTGCAAAAAGGGTGAAAGACGCGCGGAAGCCGAAGTTCAGCAGCCGCAAGCACAATCGGTGCCAGCTTTGCGGACGGCCGCGAGGTTTTCTGCGCAAGTTCGGCGTCTGCCGCTTGTGTTTCCGCGCGCTGGCGCTCAAGGGAGAGATTCCCGGCGTCGTCAAGTCGAGTTGGTAGCAAAGCAGGGAATAGGAATCAGGGAACAGAGAAATAAGCTGAACCCTGACGACTGACGGCTTGTAACAGTACGAAGAACATTCCCGCTGGTTTCCGCAAGCGCGGACGAACGGGGAATGAAGGAGAAGGAATGAGTTTGACCGACCCAGTAGCCGATTTTCTGGCGCGGATTCGCAATGCGATCCGGGCGCGTCACCAGAAGCTGGATGTTCCGGCTTCAAAGCTGAAGACCGAGATTGCCCGCATCCTCAAGGAGGAGGGCTACATCTCGAACTACAAGACCCAGGAAGAGGAAGGCAAGCTGGTGCTGCGCGTGTACCTGAAGTACGGCGGCACGGAAGCGGCTATCCGCGATCTGGCGCGCATCTCGCGTCCCGGCTGCCGCGTGTACATTGGCCGCGATGAGATCAAGCGCGTTCAGGGCGGCCTGGGCATCTCGATTCTTACTACGCCCAAGGGCGTGATGACCGGCCGTCAGGCGCGCCGCGAGGGCGTGGGCGGTGAACTGTTGTGCGAAGTGTGGTAAGCGCTCCGCGCCTTAGCGTTTTTGATGTGTGAGTGGGCCGAATGGCTCGTACGGGCTGCAGTGGAACGAGGGGCGAAAGCGCTCCGCCGGGACTCGCAAGCCAGATGAAGGATTGATTCGATGTCGCGTATTGGAAAGAAGCTTATCCCTCTGCCCGCGGGCGTGAAGTACAAGGTCGAGGGCAACACGGTATTGGTCGAGGGTCCCAAGGGCAAGGTCTCGGCGCTGATTGCGCCCGGCATTACGCTGGAAACCAAGGATGGCCAACTGCATGTCAATCGCGAGAATGACAGCCAGGCAGCGATGCACGGGTTGACTCGCTCCCTGATAGCCAACGCGGTCGATGGCGTCACCAAGGGCTGGAAGAAGGAATTGGACATCGTGGGCATCGGCTATCGCGCCGAGCTGAAGGGCAAGGGCACGGTGGTCTTCACGCTGGGCTACTCGCACCAGATTGAAGTTCCGCTGCCCTCGGGCATCGAAGTTGCCATCGATCCCAAGCAAACCCACCTGACCATCACCGGCATCGACCGGCAGAAGGTGGGGCAAGTAGCTGCCGACATGCGATCGCTGCGCAAGCCTGATCCGTACAAGAACAAGGGCGTACGCTACAGCGACGAGAGGCTGAAGAAGAAGGCCGGCAAGACAGGAGCCAAGTGATCGCGTTTGCGAGGCGTTTAAGCCTCGCGCGATCATTCTGAACGAAGTGAAGGATCATTAACCGAACGGGGCCGCAGGGCGGTTCCGCTGATAGGTGAGAGAAAACATGATTACGCAGACCAAGAGAAACGCAATTCGCCAGCGCATTCATCAGCGCATTCGCCGCAAGCTTGCCGGCACCGCGGAGCGGCCGCGGCTGAACATCTATCGTTCGCTGAACCATATATACGCGCAGGTGATCGACGACCAGAAGGGCGAGACGCTGGTTTCGGTCTCATCCATCAAGATGAAGTCCGGCGGCAATGTGTCAGCGGCAAAAGAGATTGGCAAGGCAGTGGCCGAACTGGCCGTCAAGCAGGGCATCAAGCAGGTAGTTTTCGATCGCGGCGGCTACCTCTATCACGGGCGCATCAAGGCGCTGGCCGATGCGGCCCGCGAAGCAGGGCTGGAGTTTTAGGCGCTCCGCGCTTTAGCGTTTTGGCTGAGTGTTTGGGCAGATAGACAAGGTTTTCCGAGGGCGCGCAGAGTTGGGCCAGCCCGGAAGGACAGACGAGAGCAATGACGATGTTGAAGAAGAAACTCGATGCAAATCAGTTCAACCTGAAGGATCAGGTGGTCTCCATCAATCGCGTGACCAAGGTGGTCAAGGGCGGCAAGAATATGTCGTTTGCCGCGCTGGTGGTGGTGGGCGACCCCTCTGCGGGCGTGGTGGGCCACGGTTCCGGCAAGGCCAAGGAAGTTCCCCAGGCGATTCGCAAGGGGATCGAGGCGGCCAAGAAGAACCTGATACATGTTCATCTAACCGATACTACGATTCCGCATCTGGTTCTGGGTCGATACGGCGCCGGGCAGGTGCTGCTGAAGCCGGCTCCCGAAGGATGCTTCGGCGAGATGCTGGCTCAAGTCGGTCCTGCTCCAGGAAGGCCGGCCATTTGTTTTCCAGACGCGAGAACAGCGCTTTGTCACCGTACAGATAACGCAGATCCAGAAGATTGATATCGAGATCGATGTTCTGCTCGCGGAACTCCAGACACTCGGACACAGTGCGGACGGTGTGGTTCAAGCGCAATCCTGCGTCCCACAGCAAACGCACGCACTCCGCTACAGGCTTGCGCCAGGGAGACCCAAGGCGATTCGCCTTCCAGCAAAACCAGGATGTCCACGGTAGCGTAAGGAAACAATTCGCGCTTGCCGTAGCCTCCCGCCGCCAGCAACGCAGCGCCCTGCGGAAGAACCGCCTGCCAATGGTCGCCCGATAAGCATTGACGGCGATGGTGTCCACCACGGCGGCTCCGAGCACCGGCAGTATGCACATCGGCGGCGCGGCCGGTTTTGAAAAACTCCTCCTCGGCACGGCGCCAGGCGGCATTCGAGTGTAATTTCGTCGGAGCGTGTCCGCTCGTGTCCGCTAGTCGTTCCATGGGAGTAGCCAAGTTTCAGTATCACGCAGGAGGCAGCGGCGGGGATGCCGGGTTATGAGTCAATCGAAATAATCTATTAGTGCGGATTATCCCGGATGCCAGCATTTTAGCTGCCGTGCCAGCCTGGCCGGTTGGATTTCCGGAAGGAAGGTGCAGGGGGCAGACCACGCCGCCCCCATGCATTTCAGTCCGCTTACTTCTTCACGATGTTGTCGCCGAAAATGAATCCGACTTCAGCGACGGCTCGGGCCGGGTTTTTGTCCGTCCCGTAGGACCAAAAGCATAACCGGGCGTGATGTCGCCGACATGAGTCCAGGCGAGATCTCCCCGAAGGAAGAAGCCACCGACCTGAAAGGTGGGCGTCACAGCGATGGAGGTACCCGTGCTGCCCGGCCCGTACATCAGGTTTACGGCGTCCTCGGCGGCGCTTCCCGAACTGGCGATGTATTCATAGCGAACCGGCAGCGAGAAGCCGTGC
>CAWJDN010000130.1:0-4513 GCA_963840985.1 uncultured Acidobacteriaceae bacterium | reverse complement strand
ACCGATGAGTTGGAGGACGCACAGCAGGAGCTTGATCGCGCCTCAGGCGATGATCGCGCCCAGATTCAAGCAGAACTCTCCGCGCATGAAGCGTTGATGACCAAGTACGACAGCGAGGCGCGCAGCCGTGGAGAAGTAGCGGTTCTTTCTGTCAGGCGTCACAGCACAATGGCAAGCCGGATCGCGGCGTGGAAGAGCCAGATTGATCGTCTTGCGCTGATTCAGCAAGCCATGCAGTTGGCGCAATCGGACGTCACTGCACTCACCGGTGAACACACAGCCCTCGAAAACAATGCCAGTGCGAGCACTGCCGCTTCCAGCGGCGACTCTGTTGACCGCGCATCGAGGCTCGCCCGCATCATTGAACAGACAGAAGAGCGTCAGCTTCTTAACATCTGCAGCGACCGTATTCAAACCGAGCAGCAACTTGCCGGAGTGTATGGGAAATGGTCTGCCCAGGTGCTTCTGCAACATCGCACTCTAGCGCATCTGATTGTGCAATCGCTGGGGCTGATCGCCTTTATCCTTATTTGCGTTGTCCTGTGCGATGGCCTTGTGATATGGCTAACGGCCAATCCGGCGCTTGACCGTAGGCAGACGCAAACTCTGCGCTCTGTTCTGCGGTTGGGCATACAGAGAAACATTGAGGCACTAGAGGCGTTATGCGTCCATCCACGCAGTCTGTTGCCGGAGATGCCATCGGTCACCGGCGATACGCTGTCTCTCGGCCGCCTGCGCAACGGCGCTCAAGCCAACCTTCCAGAGTTTTCCAACGCGCCACTGGTGAAGGTCTTTGCCGGTCAGAATGAGCTGGTGGGAATTGCCAAGAGGGTAGCAGGAACGCTCTTTCAGCCGGTAGTGGGAATGGGCTAATCGCCTTTGTGTAGCAAAGGTATCAGCGACGTCAATAGCGTCCTCGCTATGATCTCGGAGCCTTTGGCGGTGGGATGGATACCGTCGGGCTGTATTGTGTCGGGAACATTGACCAGGTTTTTATAGATCATGGGGACTGATGTGGTGTGGTGTGCACGCGCCAGATCGCGAAAGATCACTTCGAATTGCTGGATGTACTCCTGGCCGTAGTTGGGCGGCAGCGTGATTCCGGCAAGCAAAGTTTTGATATGGGCGTTTTCGAGGGCCGTCAGTACTGCATCGAGATTACGGCGGGTCTCGGCGAGCGGCAGGCCGCGCAGTCCGTCGTTACCGCCGAACTCGACGATAACAACTTCGGGGTGCAGTAGCAAGATGGAGTGCAGATCGGCGACAGCATCCTTGGTAGTTGCGCCGCTCGTTCCATGATTCAAGACTTTGTAGTGGTAGCCTCGGCGGTCCAGCTCGCGTTGCAGGGCGTCGGGAAAGGATTGGCCGGCCTCAAGGCCGTAACCCGCGGTGATGCTGTCGCCGTAGCAGACCAGAACCGGCCGTTTGGCCGCCAGCAGCGGGCGGGCGAGCAAAATCACTCCCAACGAAACAATCAGTGAGCGGAGAACGTACACAAGTACAGTGTAGCGAAGAGCAGGGAATCGAGAATCGAAATTACAGTTTCTGGAGGCAGCCATAGTGATCGAGGTTCGGGACGCGAAGAAGTGGATTCAGAACGGCGCGCGGCGCGTGGAGATTTTGAAGGGGATTACGCTGACCATTCCCGCCGGTCAGTTTGTGGCTATTCTGGGCGCGAGCGGCAGCGGCAAAAGCACGCTGCTGGGACTGATGGCGGGTCTCGACACACCTAGCTCCGGCGAGATTTACCTCGATGGTGTTCCGATTCACAATCTGGCCGAGGCGGAGTTGGCCGCTGTGCGTGGTGCGAAGATTGGCTTCGTCTTTCAGTCCTATCAGTTGATCGAAACGCTTACAGCTCTGGAAAACGTGCTGCTTCCCTATGAGTTGAACGTGGAGGGAAGCGGCATCGCGCAGGCGCGGCGGTTGCTGGGCGAGGTTGGCCTCACGGAGCGGGTGGATCACTACCCAGTGCAGCTCTCCGGCGGCGAGCAGCAGCGTGTGGCGCTGGCGCGAGCCTTTGTCGTCGAGCCGCCCATCGTGATGGCCGATGAGCCGACGGGCAACCTGGACTCCGCTAACGGGCGTATGGTGCTGGACCTATTGCTGGAGCGTAATCGCAAGGCGGGAACGACTCTGGTGCTGGTGACGCACGATCCCGAGATAGCCAGCCGCGCCGACCGCAAAATTTTGCTTCGCGACGGAATGATCGTAGAAGATACGTTGCCCTACATCGGGCCGAGCGCGGTTGCAGTTCAATGTCAGGAGAGCAATGGCTAAGCGCGCGTTAAGTTGGAAGCGGGCCGGGGCCATCGGCTGGCGGGATTTGCGCTCCGCGCCAGGCAAGTTCGGCTCTGTCGTGCTGTCAGTGGCCGTCGGCGTGGCGGCTCTGGTTGGCGTGCGCGGCTTCAGCGAGAGTTTCCGGCGGACGCTGAGCATGGAAGCGCGATCGCTGATGGCCGGCGATTTGACCGCGCGGTTCTTCCATCAGCCGACAACCGAGGAAAAGGATAGGATTGCGGCCATCGTCCAGCCGGCGAATATTCGCACGACCTGGGTGACGGAAACGGTATCCATGGCATCAGCGCCACCTGATCCGGTGCCGCTGCTGGTCTCGCTCAAGGCTGTGGACCCAGCCGAGTATCCCTACTACGGCGCTGCGCAGTTGGAGCCGGCAATGAGCCTCAAGCAGGCTCTCGATGGTGATTCGGCTGTAGTGGCCGAGGAGTTTCTTATTCGGCTGAATGCGCGTGTCGGCCAGACTCTGCGGCTGGGCGGTAGAGACTTTCGTATTGCCGCTGTACTGAAGCAGGAGCCGGACCGCCTCAGCGCCGGGGCAGGGCTGGGACCGCGGGTGATGATCTCTCAAGCGGCACTCGAGCGTACTGGTTTGCTGGCTCCGGGCAGCCGTGCCAGTCAAAAGCTGCTGATGAAGCTGCCGCCGCAAACTGATCCTGTCGCATTACGCAAGCACGTGGAGATGGCGCTGCCGGACGCACAGGTGATGGATTACAAAGAGGGCAATCCGGGGCTGAACCGTGGACTGGACAACGCAACTGCAATTTTGAGCCTGATATGTTTGGTCGCCATGGTGCTGGGGGCGATTGGCGTAGCCATGGCCATGCACGCTCACCTGGAGCAGCGCATGGACATGCTGGCTATTCTGAAGGCCGTCGGCGCTAGCTCCGGCGATCTGCTGCGGATTTTTCTGTTGCAGACTCTGGGCCTGGGCCTTGCCGGAGGCATTCTGGGTATGGCTGCGGGTGTGGGCTTGATGACCGCTCTGCCCGCGGTATTCGGCAAGCTGCTTCCGGTTCATACGATGATGGAATTTCCCTGGCGTTCGATTGCCGCCGGGCTGGGAACGGGATTGTTAACGACTTTACTTTTTTGTTTGCCGCCTTTGCTGGACGTGCGAAATGTCAGGCCAGTGCTGGTCTTGCGACGGCTGGTCGAGCAGGGTCCGGAGGGTATCGGAGGCTGGTTTGTCCGCTGGTGGGCGCGCCGTCTGCAACTGGGAATTTCAGTGGTGGTGATAGCCGCGTTGGGCGGAATTGCCTGGGCGCTGTCGGATTCAGTTGAGGTGGGAGGCTGGTTTGCTCTGATCTTCACAATTGCGCTGGTGGTATTGCTGGTGTTGGCGGCAGTAGCGTTGCGCACGCTGCGCTTTCTGCTCAATCGAGTCCGGCTTCGGCTGCCTTCGTTTCTACGGCACGGGCTGGCGAATCTCTACAGGCCGGGGAACCAGTCTACAGCGGTACTGGCTGCGCTGGGCACAGGCGTAATGCTGATCCTGGCGGTCTACCTGATGCAGTCAATGCTCCTGCGCGACATACGTGAAACCGCCTCGCCCAAGCTGCCCAATGTTTTTTTGATCGACGTAACAACCGACGAAATTGCAGGAGTGAAGGAGTTTTTTGCGCGCCAGCCGGGAGTGAGTCAGGCGGTTGGTCAGTCTCTGGATTTGATGCCGGTGGTGACAGGACGTTTTGTTTCGCTCAACGGCAAGCCCCTGGCGGACCTTAAGGAGCAGCATTTCCCCCGCCGCATGTTGGAGAATGCGGAGCTGAGCTGGGCCGATACGCTCCCAACGGGCGACAAAGTTACGCAAGGCAAGTGGTGGACGGCTTCGGACGCGGCGGAGTTAGCGGTAGGCGAGGGAACTGCCCAGAGGTTGCATCTGGGCCTGGGCTCGACGGTAGAGCTGGAAGTGGGCGGCATGGTGCGGACGCTGAAAGTTGCAGCGATCTATCGCGCTGATGGGCAGCATCTGGGTGCGCGCGTGGCGTTCGTGTTGCCTTCGGGGCAACTTAAAAACGAGCAGGCCACCTGGTACGGCGGCGCTCACGTTGATCCCAAGCAAGTTGCTGCAATGGAGCGTGCACTCTTCGCTGCCTACCCGACCATCTCGGTGATCAACCTGGCCGATGTGTTGGAGCGCATCGAGAGCGTGGTTGATCAAATTACGTTTGTGGTGCGATTTCTGGCTGGGTTCTCCATCTTTGCCGGGTTG
>CAWJDN010000129.1:0-10495 GCA_963840985.1 uncultured Acidobacteriaceae bacterium | reverse complement strand
CCCCCCCTGCCAACCTGGTGACCGATGCAACTCCGCCTCCGACGAACTCATTCTTCCGCCGCTTTATAGGCGAGCCATTTAAGCCGGTGGGGCCGGCGGGAACGGTCGAGATGGACACGGTGCGGCCATTTGTGGGCAAGCACAGCCCGCGCGTCAAGCTCCACGGCTCAGAGCCACGCGGCATTCGACAATCCAAATTGCGCCTGGGCAAAGGCAAAACGTATGTGGGTCGCATCTATCTTGCCGGCGATCCCAGCGCAAATGTTGTGGTGCGCTTGATATGGGGAACGAGCGCCGGCGATTCTCAAACCATCCATATTCCGCCGCTCTCGCGCGATTACAAAAAGTTTCCGTTAAAGTTCACTCCGACGGCCGGCACAGTGGATGCACGCCTCGAGATTCTGGGCACTGGCAGCGGCGCATTTCACATCGGGACTGCCTCGCTGATGCCCGCCGACAATGTGGAGGGATTCCACTCTGGGATGATCCGCCTCTTCAAAGAAGAAGGTTTCAAAATGTTCAAGTGGCCCGGCGGCAACTTCGTCTCCGCATACGACTGGCGTGACGGTCTTGGCGATCGGGATAAGCGCCCGCCGCGCCTGCAGGTGATGTGGTCCGACAGGGTGGAGTCGAACGATGTTGGCCTTCATGAGTTCATGGCCCTCTGCCGGCTGGTCGGAGCCGAGCCCGATTTGGCCATCAACAGCGGGTTCGGCTCGGCGCAAGAGGCGGCTGAAGAAGTCGAATACTGCAATGGCTCCGTCGAGACGCGCATGGGCAAAATGCGCGCGGAGAATGGCCATCCTCAGCCTTTCAAGGTCCGTCTCTGGACCATCGGAAACGAGATGTACGGCGACTGGCAGTTCGGCTACATGGCGCTCGACCAGTATTGGGTCAAGCACAATTTCATCGTCGAAGCCATGAAGAAGGTGGACCCAACCATTAAAGTGACCGTTTCCGGGGCGTCCATCTGTGAAAAGTCAGTGGGCGGTGCGGAAAAACGGAACAACTTCTTCCCGGATATCTGGGAGGCGCCGATGCGCGACAAACTCCCCTACGAGTTCGGCTCGCTGAACGACTGGGACGGATGGCTGCTGGAAAAGTGCGCCGGCAACATCGACTTTCTCTCCGAGCATACCTACGCCTATCCCGACCTGGCCTTCGACGCTGAGAAGCAGCTCTTCGTGGATGTTCACGACCCGCTGCAGTTCAAAGCCCGGCGTCTGGCCAACCGTATCGGCGAAGCTTTCGAAGCCTGGGATAAGTACGTGGAGAAGATGCCGTGGTTAAAAGACAAAGGCATCAAATTCATCTTCGATGAGTGGGGCAATCGTCTCTTTTCAGCCTCTGGGAATAACAACGGCGCCAGTTTCTCCCGCCAGACCGGAATGCTGATGCCGATCTCTTACGCGCTTTGCCTGCACGAGATATTCCGCCACTCAGGCATGGTGGAGGCCAGTTGCGCCACCGGAGGGCTGCGCATGTTGACCGACAACACCGGTGAGGCCGAGGGCCTTGCGGCTGAGGGAGTGGTGATGAAGCTCTTGCAGACTCACTTTCTCAACGCTCTTCCAGTTGCCGTCGACGGCGATTCGCCTCAGCAACTGGTGCCCGGCACGCCGTTTGTCGACAGGGGCACAAAGCCCACGGGAAGCCCAACCTATCCTCTGGATATTCTGGCGGCGTTCTCCAGCGATCGCAAGAAGCTCCTCATCTCGGTGGTGAACCCCACGGAAGAGGAGCACAGCTTTACTGCAAAGATCGGCGGTGTCAAGATGCGCGGACAGGGCAAGCTGTATCGGATTGCGCCGCCCAGCGTGAACTCAACCAATGAAGCGGGCAAAGATCCCGCGGTCAAAATCGTTGAAACTGCGCAGGACATGCTTCCGGAAACGGTGCAGCTTCCGCCCGTAAGCGTTAGCCTTTACGAATTGGAGATTGCATAGGCCGTCGCCGACAAGGAATCCGGAATGCTGGCGATGGAAGCTTTCCTGGCACTTTTCGACAACACCAATGAGCCCAAATGGCTCTAGGGTGGAATACTCAGCACACAATCGCCATTTACGAAATCACACGGTCTGAAAGCTAGTAAAGCTGGCACTCTTTCTTTAGCTCCAGCCCCAACTCGTAGGCGAACTTCCGGATCGCCCCCCGGTCGCGCTTCTCCGGTGGCTGCTGTCGCCAATAAAGAATCTGCGCGGTCGGCGGCACATTCATCGGAACCATCTCGGCAGCTTCCAGCAAGTTCGCCGCGTATTCCGCCGCATCCAGAATCTTGTCCGTCTCAGCCGCGGATGGAGTCCGGCCGAACGTCCCCTTGTCTTCATTTAACGCATCTTCAATCGCCTTCAGCGCTTTCTCGGCCGCGCCCTCGCGGTTCGGCGTAGGCTTAACGATTGTGTTCAGGTCGCGATTCCTGTAGAAGCCCATAACTGCCGCGATGATGGAAGGGTCGCGCACCGTCCCGTCAGGGTAGAAGATTCCGTGCACTTCACCCCAGTACTCGTCGATTATCAGGTCGAACAGATACCATCCCGTGTGGTGCTCCTGGGCAATTTGCAGAACTTCGTCGTACGGATTCGCACGCGCGATACACGCCGTTTCAGTATTGATAATTGGCTTGCGGTACTTCTTTGCGATCTCCTCGGCCGTGCGGTAAGCTTCTTCAACCGAGGCCCGCGTCGTCGTGTAATCGTGAAAACTCAGCACATCCACAAGATCGGCAGAGCCTTCCATTTCACTCGAGAATGCATATCCGACCGTCACTGCATTCACCGGGTCAATCTTCTTCACATAGGCCAGGTAGTAGCGCACAAACGCGGTAATCTCGCCTTTGTGTTGTTGCTTTTCCTCGCCGTTGGCTTTGTTGTAATAGTCGTTCCAGAGGGGCTCATTCATGATGTCCCACATCAGCAGCCCTGGTTCATCCTTGACAGCCTCGACGATGGCCTTTATGTATGCGTCTCCCTCCACGCGGAACGCTGGCTTGAGGGAATCCGGATTCAGGTCGTTCCCGTTCCACAAGATCGGCATCGTTGTAAAGCCCATCCGGTTCGCCGTGCGGATATAATTACGCAGCCGTACGATGTAAGCTTGGGGGGACTTCTCATAGGCTTTGTAACTCAACCAGATGCGTGTGCTGTTCAGGTTGATCCGCTTGGCATAGCTGAGATCCCTTTCCAAAGTGGCTTGGTCGCCATACATTTCATAATTCACGCCTCGAATTGAGCTGTAGTCCGTCAATGGCTTCTCTGCATGAGCAAAACCGACAACTGATGCAAAGGCAATTCCGATCCCAAAAACAGCACATGCTTTCATCGTGTTTCTCCCGATTTTCTGTTAGAGCCTGACCTCGGTAGCGGTCAGCCCACATGACTGACCCTTGCGTAGGATCGATTTCCTCAGGTTACGCAGAGCCATGCAATCGGATCAACCGCACAGCCGCATTCCGCGCAGTAGACCGGTGGTGGCGAAGAAGGCCGTGCCGGAGGTGTGCCCCAAAACATAACGCGGCAAGAATAACAGGTCCGAGTCCGGCTGCGCTCTACAATGAAGCGGTATGCCCACCGTCGTTCGTTCGCACGCAAAGATCAATCTTGGCCTCTATATAGGTGCGCCGCGTCCCGACAGATATCACTCTCTGGCCACCGTCTACCAGACGCTGGAACTTTATGATCTGGTTACGGTTACCGCGCATCCTGCGGCGGCAACAACGCTGCGGTTGACCTCCAATGACAGCCGCGTTCCCACCGACGAGCGCAACACTGCATGGAAGATGGTGGCGCTGACGCTGGATGCGCTGGACATTACCGCCGATGTCGAGATGCACATCGAAAAGCGCTTGCCTGTGCAAGGCGGGCTGGGCGCAGGGTCGGCCAACGCGGTGGCAGCACTGGTGGGTTTGGAAGCGGAGTTGGGATTAACAAGCCAGCAAGTCAACGAACCACCGGGCTGGTCTGCCCGCCGCTTCGAACTTGCCGCCAAGGTTGGCTCCGATGTGCCTTTGTTTTTAATAGGCGGAGCGGTTCTGGGTCAGGACCGCGGCCAGCAAGTCTCGCCCCTGCCGGATTTTGAGCCGGTCTGGTGCGTGGTGGCCATGCCGGAGGAGGGCGTCTCGACCCCGCAGGCTTTTCGCGACTGGGACTCGCTCTGCCTGGCCGAGGGTTTGACCGCGAGGGCCAGTGCAGATAAACTAGAACAGTTGAGCCGCGCCTATGCCAGCGCCTTTGCGGAAGCGATTCCGGAAGGACGGCAGGGATCAGGCTCCTCCGGTGTTCCTTTCGATGAAGGGAACCTGGCCGGACCCGCAGAGTCCGCGCTTGTCCGCACCGGGATTACGAGCTGGATCGAGAACGACTTTGAACGTGTCGTCTTTCCCCAGCATCCTTCCCTTGCAGAAATCAAGCGCATTCTTTCTGGATCAGACACACCGGAGGCAGCCCTACATGCTTCGTTGTCGGGGTCAGGTTCAGCGCTCTACGGGTTGTACCGGAGCCGTGGAGATGCGGAAGCAGCCAGGGTCAGGTTGAAGGAGCAGTTCCCAAGCCTGGAAACGCGGATCACGCGCACCCTGCCGCGATCGGAATATTGGCGCGAGATGCTTCTGCCGTAAACAGGTTGACAGCCGTCCGTTGCGCAAGAGAGACTCGGCAACGGCTGTAAAGTTGGGCGATCGTCTAATGGTAGGACAGTGCCCTTTGGAGGCACTTGTCCAGGTTCGAATCCTGGTCGCCCAGCCAGTTTTCAGTGAACAGTGGTCAGCAGCCAAAGCCAACCAGCTTGGAGGCAATGCGGAAATGAAAGCGGAAACAGTGACGTTGGAAGACAAGCAGCCAGAGAGCGAGCCAAAAACGCCGGGCGACGGCGCGAGCAAAGAGTCAGCCCCCGTGGGATTCGCTCTATCGTCCCCGGATGCAGCTGCCCGCGCCAAAGAAGCCAAATCTGGCGAGCGCAAGCGGAGCCGCAACCTGAGCGAGGACAAACGCTTCAAGCTCTTCAGCGGCTCGGCCAACCGGCCGCTGGCCGAAGAGATCGCCGCTCATATTGGGGTTAAGGTGGGCGATGCCAAGATGCAGCGCTTTGCCGACGGCGAAGTCTACTTTCAGTTGCTGGAGAACGTGCGCGGCGTCGATGTTTTTGTCGTCCAGCCCACCTGCTACCCGGTTGATCAGCACTTGGTGGAACTGCTGGTGATGATCGACGCACTGAAGAGGGCATCTGCGGCCAGGATCACGGTGGTGGTGCCTTATTACGGCTACGCCCGCCAGGATCGCAAGGACCGTCCCCGAGTGGCCATTAGCGCCAAGCTCATTGCCGACCTGCTCGACACCGCCGGAGCCAACCGCGCTCTCTTCGTTGACCTGCACGCGGCGCAGATTCAGGGCTTCTTCAACATTCCCGTCGATCATCTCTTCGCCAGTCCGGTGCTGGTGAGCTACTTCCGCGAGTTGAATCTTCCCAACCTGACGGTGGTTTCGCCCGACGCCGGCGGCGTGGAGCGCGCACGTTTCTTCGCGCAGAAGATGGGAGCGCCTCTGGCCATCGTGGACAAGCGCCGCACGGACATCAATGTTGCCGAGGTGATGAACGTGGTCGGCGACGTGAAGGGCAAGAGCTGCCTCATCCTTGACGACATTATTGATACCGCAGGCACGTTGGTAAAAACTGCTGACGCGCTCAACGAGGCTGGAGCAGCCGCTGTTTATGCCGCCGCCAGTCACGCCGTGCTTTCCGGCCCGGCCATCGACCGCATCGCCAACTCACGCCTGGAACAGGTGGTAGTTACCAACACCATTCCCCTGCGCGAGGCGGCCCAGAAGTTGCCCAAGATCAAAGTGCTTTCCATTGCCGGCCTGTTGGGCGCGGCCATCGAGAGCATTCACATGGAGACCAGCGTAAGTTCGCTGTTTAACTAAGCTGTCAAAGAATAACTGTTAGCTGATAGCTATCAGCTGGCCACAACAAAGGGAGCGGACCTCAACAGCCCGTGCCCGAAACCAGGAAACGAGAGATCGAATGCCAGAAGTAGTCGTAGCTAAGCCCCGTGAGGGCAAGTTCAATAAGAATGCCGCGCGCCGAGTTCGCGTCGCGGGCAAGATTCCTGCTGTGCTGTATGGTCCGGGGCACGATCCGGTGGCCATCGAGGTGGACCCCAAGCAAATCTCCCGGATACTTTTCTCCGAGACCGGCCACAATACCATCTTCGATATCGAAGTCGCCGGCCAAAAAGCGGCCAAGGCCATGATTGTCGATTGGCAGCGTGAGCCGCTGAAAGATAAGTTGATTCACCTCGACCTCAAGCGCATCGCCATGGACAAGGCTCTACACGTCAAGGTGCGCGTAAAGCTGCTGGGAATTCCGGAGGGCGTCAAGACCGGCGGCATCCTCGACCAGGTTATGCGCGAAGTGGAGATCGAGTGCTTACCGGCGGACATCCCCGGCCACATCGATGTGGATGTCAGCCATCTGGAATTGCATCAGGTGTTACGCGTCAGTGGGTTGCCTCACTCGGAGAAGATCAAGTACATCAACCCCGAGGATGCGACCGTGGCTCACGTTGTCACCATTCGCGAAGAAGCGCCGACGCCTACAGAGGTCGAGGCAGCGGAGGCAGCAGCAGCAGCGGCAGCAGCAGCCGAAGGTGCAGCACCAGTCGAACCGGAAGTTGCCAGGAAGGGTGGCAAGCCGGCGGAAGATGCGGCCAAGAAGCCCGACGCGGCAGCCGCAGGAAAGAAACCCGATGCGGGTGCCGCGGCAAAGAAACCCGAGGGAAAGAAGTAACCCTTGGCCGAGGAAAGCCAGATCGTTCACCCCAGCGAGCCAAAATCGCTCGCCGGGGGCCCCAAATCCGGCGAACGCAACGGCCCCTTTTTGGTGGTGGGGTTGGGCAATCCCGGACTCGAGTATCTGTGGACCCCGCACAACGCGGGTTTCATGGCCATCGACCGCATCGCACAGCAAGAGGGCGTTGTGGTCGGGAACCGGCGATGCAAGGCCGTTACCGCAATCTGTCGCATGGCGGGGCGCGAGGTGGTTCTAGCCAAGCCGGAGACGTTTATGAACCTGAGCGGGCTGGCAGTGGCCGCGCTGGTTCGGGAGTTTGAGGCTGACCCGGCACGGGATCTGCTCGTGATTCAAGACGAGTTGGACCTGCCGCTAGGCAGCTTCAAGATCAGGGAGCGCGGATCGCCTGCCGGGCACAACGGAGCCCTCAGCGTAACCGGCGCTCTGGGCTCTCAGGAGTGGTTGCGCATTCGCATTGGCGTGGGGCTCGATTTGCCGCCTGAAGCCATTGCGGCAAGCGGCGGCAGAAGGCCCGGCAGGGATTATCTGCTCTCGCCCATGCGCAAAGCGGATTTGACGATGCTCGACGAGGTGCTGGACCGGGTGGCAACAGCTACGCGGCGCATTCTCGAAGCGGGGCCGGCAGCCGCGATGAACGAGTTCAACCGTCGCGAGCGAAACGGCGCGGCGGAGGAGTGAAAGACAGAGAATAGGGAGTTTCTGATTCAGTCGATGTTTTGAAAGGGCACGACTTCAGTCGTGCCGCCAAGACAGCAAAATCGACGGGGGCTTTAGCCCCTGAGGGAATGCTGAATCGTGGCAATGACTTGTTCAGAGCTTTCTTTGATTTGCAACAGCGAAATTGCCGCTATGGTTTTTTTACCGGCGGCAGCGGCTAGAGTCAAACGGCTCCAGCGGAAAAGGAAACCGGATGTCCCGTGTGTATGAAGTCATGTTCATTGTTCGGCCCGATGCGGCCGAAGAAGATGTCGACAAGCTGATCGCCGGCTTCTCCGAGAACGTCACTAAGGGTGGCGGCGTGGTGAAGACGGTCGAAAAGATGGGCAAGCGCAAGCTGGCCTATATGGTGCGCAAGTTCAACGACGGCAACTACATTCTGCTGACCATCGAGGCCAACGGCGCGGTGGTGTTGGAGCTGGAGCGCCGCTTGCGTGTTACCGAGCCGGTGATCAAGTTCATCACCGTGCGCGTCGACGAGGAAGAGAAGCGCCTGGCCAAAGTCAAGGCTCTGCGTGGCGTTCGCCGGAGCGCAACACCGGCCGCTGTGCATGCCCCTGCGGCCGAGCCTGTCCTGGAAGCGGAAGAAGCCGCCGAGCCGGCATAGGTTTAACCAGAGGTCGGCGATCAGTTGAGAACAGCTGGCAGGAACGTATTTTCTGACCACTGTTCACTGACCACTGACAACTGTTCACATGAGAGTAAAGAGGAAACAGCATGTCTGAAGAGATTGAAGTAAACGCGCCCGAGACGAGCGCGCCTGAAGCTCCCCTGGCAGCACCCGGCCCAGGTTCGGGTTCTGCCCATGCCCGCTCTGGCGGACGGCCCGGCGGAAGGCCTGCCGGCGGTGGCGCTGGCGGACGCGGCAAATTTTTCCGCCGCAAGAAGGTCTGCAAATTCTGCACCGAGAAGATCGATGCGATTCCTTACCGCGACGTGCGGCTGCTGCAAGGCTTTGTGGCCGAGCGCGGCAAGATCGTGCCCCGGCGGCTCACTGGCGTCTGCACCACGCACCAGCGCCGCCTTACCCGCGCCATCAAGCAGGCCCGCAACATCGCCCTGCTTCCGTTTGCCACGCGGCACTAATGCGATTCCAGTCGTAGGTTTTCTGGAATCGCCGTAACCATCGGCTGCCTTCTGCCGGCTCACGCGCTCTCTCGAATCCGGGGGTGCATGGAGCGAAGCTATTTTGGCGGCAGGCAATATTGTGGATGCCGAATAGAACTGAGTGCGGCGTGTCTTAGCCGGGGCTGAAGAGCGCTCCCGGCGCCGGCAGCAACCCGCACACTGGAGAATTAACAATGGAAGTCATTCTGAAAGAAGATGTATTGCATTTGGGAAACCGCGGCGATCTGGTCAAAGTGGCCGACGGCTACGCCCGCAACTATCTGCTGCCTCGCAAGCTGGCGCTGCAGGCAACGCAGGCCAACAAGGCCGTCATCGAGCAGATGAAAGCCGCCGCCGCGCGCCGCTACGCCACGGAAAAGGCGCTGGCCGAGGAGCAGGCCGCCAAGCTCGAGCCCGTTGTGCTCGAATTCACTCGCAAGTCGAGCGAGGCCGGCCATCTCTTCGGCTCCGTTACGTCGGCAGACATTGCTGCTGCGCTTGAAGCTCAGGGCTTCGAGGTTGATCGCCGCAAGATTAACCTGGACGAGCCTCTCAAGTCCATCGGCGAATTCAGCGTGGCCATCCGCCTCTACCGCGAAGTCACCGCGCACGTGAAGGTCAAAGTTCTGGCCGAAGCTACAGAAGAAGAAGCCAAACCTGCCGAGTCAGCTGCGGAAACAAAAGAGTAGCTCTTCTCAACTCAATCACACCCCGCCTCTCGATTCGCCGAGGGGCGCGCGTGTTTGAGGTTGCTCTACGTGCCTTGTTGTTTCCCTCGCTTCGCAAAGGGTGCGAAGGATGTGGCACTCGGCCACAGTCAACGACCTGTCTGCTCCTTGAGCACGATTTCTCTATAGGCTTGGAAACTCGTCTGAAGGTCAATGCGCCTGCCCTCTGCCACCAGCTCCTCCATCCGCTTCTGATGCACTGCCCATGTGTCGCCAGCGCTGGCTGCTGGGCAGGTATTGCCCACAATCGCGGGAATATACCCGCTGTCGTCCCCGAAGTTCTTTGATACAAGAACAGTTCCATCCTGAAAGCGTGTATGGAAGGTGAAACCAAGGCTATTGGGATGGGCATAAGCAGACTTGTCTCGCGAAATGAACACCGGATTTCCGGTAAGAAGCCTCGTTCCATTTTGTATCGTCATCGGTACTCCTCCGCGCCGCATATCAAAAACAACAATAGCCGGAAGGATTAACAGCATGCGAAACACCGATGTGGAGTCTCCAACAAAAAAAGCCAGGTCGAAGCCCATGTTTGTCAGCAGGGCCATTTTGGCTTGATACCTCTTCCGGGCGCGCTGCTCGAACTCCGGAGAAAAAATCTGGACCAGATCAGGGGCGCCGACTGTCCAATCAAAGAGGGAGGGGAGCAAATTCAGAAAAAGCGGGATGGCAATACCGATAGCAAAGATAACTTGCCAATGGAACAGCGGGTTGTTGGTTCCATGCAAGTGTCTAATGATCCAGGCTAATATGAGCCCTAATATGAGACCCACGAATAACAATTGCATGATACGGAGCGCTGTTTTCGGCTTGTCTTGAATAACGGTCTTGGATTGCGGCTCACACCCGGCATTTTCTTGTTCCATGTCTTTCTCCTTACCAATTCCGCTAACAGCAAATCCTGGCACCGCTACACCATTGCCCGCTCCTTCACCGTGCGAAAACCTACTTGAACTCACCAGGAAGCCATTTCCTTACGCGGAATATTTGCCCAAGCCTGGAAACTAGTCTGACAGTCGACACGCTTGCCCTCTGCTTCCAACGCTGCTATCCGCTCCTGATGTGCAGTCCATGTATCACTTTATGCTGGCTTTTTGGGCATACTTGATAATCATCGGACCAGCGGCAATATCCGCATC
>CAWJDN010000128.1:0-16892 GCA_963840985.1 uncultured Acidobacteriaceae bacterium | reverse complement strand
GCTGAAGCTGAGGACGAGGACGGGGTTGGCGTTCTTGGCGGAGTCGTCCTGCGGAGTCAGTAGCCGGCCAAGTACAGGCTTCAATCCCAGCAACTGAAAATAGTTTCCGCTCACCACTTCGGCGTCTTCGTTCTCGGCCTGATTGCGCCAACTTACGCCGACGTTGGCCCTGTCGGCCGCCAGCATCCCCGCAAAGACTTGGGTTTGATCGCGCAGATCTTTGTACATGGGATAAGAGAAGTAGTTGTACATACCGCCGCCGAAGCTGCTGGAAGAACCCGAAAAGTCTCCGCTCCACACGAAACGCACCAACTCCTTGGGCCTCTCGACGGGCAACATGCGCAGCAGCACCTGGTCGAAGACAGTGAAGACAGCGGCATTGGCGCCGATGCCCAGCGCCAGCGTGAGCACCACGGTCAGTGTGAATCCCGGCGACTTGCGCAACTGGCGCAGTGCGTAGCGAAGATCATGAAGCAGCGTGTTCATCGTTCTATCTCCTCGATAGCGGGTTATTCGGCGCGCAGTGCCTGCATGGGTTCGATGGAAGCGGCGCGGCGGGCGGGTAGCCAGCAGGCCACGAGCGCTGCGGAAAGGAGCACGCAGGGAGCGAGGGTGAAGACGACGGGATCTACCGGACTGACTTGGTAAAGCATGCTGCTGAACACGCGGCCGATACCGAGCGCGAGCAGGAATCCCAACACCACCCCACTGAGAGTCATTACGATGCCCTCGCGCAGAATCATGCGCACCACCTCGCCAGGCTTCGCGCCGAGCGCCATGCGGATGCCAATCTCACGCGTGCGCCGAGACACAGCGTAAGCCTTGACGCCGTAGACGCCGACGGCGGCGAGAGTCAGGGCGAGACCGCCAAAGATCAAAAGCATCGTGGCTGCTGCGCGAACCGCCCAGAGTTCCACGTTGCTGTCAATATACTGGTGAAATGACTGAACCGAAATGACCGGCAAACCGGGCGCGGTCGAGCGGACTTCGCGGCGAATGAGATCGAACAACGCGGTGTCGGCTCCCGGAGCCCTCGGAGCGGTGCGCACCAGAAAGAACACCGTGCTGTGGAATCCCTGCGCAAAGGGCACATAAATATGGCCGCCGACTTCAGACTGAAAGAGTTCCCAGCGCGTTGTGGGCACGATGCCCACGATCTCCAGTGACTGGGCGTCGCCGTCGTGTTTGGAATAAAAATTACTGGTTCCCGGCCCGTTACCGCTGCCACTGTAGTCAGTCGGGCTGCCGCCCTCAGCCCACTGGATGCGCTGGCCCAGGGCATCGCCGTCCGGCCAGAGTTTTTTCGCCAGTACGTCGTCGATGATCGCGACCGGCAAGGAATCGGGACTCTTCGCCTCATTCCTGGTGAAGGCCCGGCCACGCAGCAGCGGCAGACCCATGGTCGTCCAGTAATCGGCGCCGA
This sequence comes from uncultured Acidobacteriaceae bacterium, assembly GCA_963840985.1. Lineage (GTDB taxonomy): Bacteria > Acidobacteriota > Terriglobia > Terriglobales > Acidobacteriaceae > Telmatobacter. Next base: position 15,469 of record CAWJDN010000128.1, on the reverse strand, counting down.
TGCTGTTCCAACGAACAGAGAAGGCCAGGCCATCCGCGGCAGTAGCCGGATGAGAATTGGGCGCGGGCTTCACGCCGATGCGTTGTACAGAGCGGTTGATGTATTCGGAACCGAAGGGCACGATGGCAGAGATGCTGGCGGACTGCACCCCCGGCAGCGCGGCAAGGCGGTCGTTCACGGCGCGAAAAAGCTGAAGGCTGCGGGTCTGGTCGTAACCGCCCAGGCTGGCGTCGGCCTCGACAAGGATGGTGGGATCAGCCTGGAAACCGGTTTCAACGCTGCCCGCTTTGAGCGCGCTCCGGGCGAACAATCCAGCGGCGGTGAGCAGGCCGAGCGAGAGGGTGATTTGCGCCACGACAAGTGCATTGCGTGTAAACCAACTGAAGCGGTGCGGGGCGGCATCCTCGCCCGCATGTTCCTTAAGGTCGGTCAGCAGGTCGGTGCGTGTGAGTTTGATCGCGGGCCACAGCGCAAAACATAGCGTAGCCAGAGCGCAGAATCCGAGAGTGGCCGCAAAGACTGCGGGATTGGCGCCACTGCGGAAGAAGATCGCCACCGGCATATGCGCGCCCAGCGAGGCCACAAGCAGATTGGAGGAAACGAGACCGAGCAGCAAGCCCACGGCGCCGCCTGCAAGGGAAAGCACGACGCCCTCGGTCAGGATGAGCTGGATGATGCGGGCGCGGCCGCAGCCCAGGGCAAGTCGGAGGGCCATTTCCTTGCGCCGCGACAAGCTGCGGGCAAGGAACATATTGGCGATGTTGAGGCAAGCGACAAGCAGTACTACGCCAGCCATGCCAAACAAGAACGTGCTGATGAGCCTCATATTGTCTTTTTCACTGGAGGGGCCACCGCTGGTGCCCAAGCGGGGCAGAGGACGCGTAGTGAAGGTCTGGTCCTTTTGCTCGACTGGGTGGGCGTTTTCAAGATTGCTGGCAAGGACGTTCAAGGCGGCCTCGGCCGACGCCGCCGTCACGCCGGGCTTGAGGCGGCCGACGAGATAAAGGTTATAGGCATCGCGGCGATCCAGACTGCGTATGTCAGCCGCCTGGGAGTTGTTGATGAGCAGGTCGAAATCGCCCAACGGGAAGTAGAGTTCGGGGCCGAAGAGCATTATCGTGCCGGTGAAATGCTCAGGCGTGATGCCGACGACGGTGAACGGGCGCTCGTTGATGCGGATCGTTTTTCCCACGAGCTGTGGGTCGCGGCCGGTTTTCTCCCAATAAACGTGGCTGGCGATAACGACGGGCGCGGCGCTGCCGGGTTGCTCCTCCGCGGGAAGAAAGGCGCGGCCCTGCGCCAGCGGCACACCCAGTGTGCTGAAGTAGTTTGAACTAACGATGGCGGCAAAGGCACGGCGAGAGCCATCACCTTCCCCGACTCCCACCATGGTCAGGTTGTGAGCCAGAACGCCGCTGAAAACAGTGTTCTGCTCACGAATGTCCCGGTAGGTCGGGTAGGAAAACGTGCGGAAGGCATTCGGATCTTTCCGGCCCTGTGTGTAGAGCTGGACGACCTGCGCTTCATTAGGATAAGGGCGCGGGCTGAAAACCAGCTCCCGTACAACGGTGAAGATGGCGGTGTTTCCGCCAATGGCGAGAGCAAGCACGACGATTGCAACGGCCGTAAATCCCGGCGACTTGCGCAACTGGCGCAGCGCGTAACGTAGATCCTGAAGCAGCATGACTACGCCTCCACTTCTTCTTCCAGTTTCTTCAACTCCTGCTCCGAGACAACCTTGCCGTCGAAGAGATGCACCTCGCGCTGGGCGTGGCGGGCGAAGCGCGGATCGTGCGTCACCATGCAGATGGTCGAGCCCTCGCGGTGCAGATCGGCCAGCAGATGCATCACCGCCTCGCCGTTCTTCGAGTCAAGGTTGCCGGTGGGCTCGTCGGCCAACAGAATCGACGGCGCACCCGCCAGCGCGCGCGCCACGGCCACACGTTGCTGCTGACCGCCGGAAAGCTGCGCCGGGTAATGCCTCATGCGATGCGCCATATTCACGCGCTCCAGCGCTTCCTTCACGCGCTTTTTGCGCTCCGCCGACGGCATTCCAGCGCGATACGTCAGGGGCAGCTCAACATTCTCTTCCACGGTCAGATCGCCGATCAGATTGAAGCTCTGGAAGATGAAGCCGATCTCCTGGTTGCGAATGCGCGAGCGGTCGCCGAAGCTCAGATTCTCGACCGGGTAGCCGTTGAGCAGGTACCTGCCCTCCGTGGGCGTATCGAGCAGACCCAGAATCGAAAGCAGCGTGGACTTGCCGCAGCCTGAAGGACCGGACATAGCCACATACTCGCCTCGCGAGATGCTCAGGTGAATACCGGAGAGCGCGTGCGTCTCCACTTCGTCGGTGTAGAAGATCTTGGTCAGATCTTCAATTTCAATCAGCTTGCCATTCGATGCCATTCAATCCCCCCTCGTTAGTTGTCAGATGTTAGTTGTCAGTCGTCAGCGGTCAATCGCCAGTGAACAGTTGTATGTTGCCGGTCGTCATAGCTGACCACAGTTTTTACTCCAGCCGGATGCGGTCTACGTTATCCCAGCGCGACATATCGGAAAGAATCACTGTGTCGTTAGCCTTCAAGCCTTCGATCACCTGGATGCTGTTCACCGAGGCGCGACCCACCTTCACCGGAACGCGCGTGGCGCCCTTGCCGTCGGTGTCGATCTTGAAGAGGCTCAGCGTCGAGTTCTCGTTGCCCAACGCGGGCCGACCCACATACAGAACATTCGTCATGCGTTCCAGATCAATGGTCCCGTCCACGCTCAACTGCGGGACTGCTCCCGGAGGCAGCGGCCCATCCAGTGCTACGTCAACCGTGCGCGTCCCGTTCACCACAGAGGGATCGATTCTGGTAACATGACCGGGAATGATGCCGTTGTGCGTGTCAATGGAGGCGGGTTGACCGATCTGGATGTCGCGAGCCTGGGTTTCGGCGATTTGGAGAGCGGCCTTCAGCTTATCGAGTTGTATTACCTCGGCCACCGAGGTTCCTGCGATTACGTGCTGGCCCACCTGCAGCGGGGTGGCAAGCGGAGCGAGCACGCCAGAGATTCCGGCCCTGACCTCAAGCGCCTGCGCCTGCCTTTGATAGAGGTCGAGCAGAGCCCGAGCCTGGTCGATCTTGGTCTGCGCCGAGGCAAGCTGGACTTCGATCGCCTTCTGGTTCACTTCGAGCTGTTGACGGCTGAGTTGATGCTGGTCGGTCAACTGGTCGGCCGTGTTCTTTGACTTGTGATATGCAAGACCGGAGATGACGCCGAGTTCATAGAGGGCTTTGTCGGTCTGCGCCTGCAATTGGTCTTGCGTGTAGTCGGAGTTAATCTGCGCGGCAGCGGCCTTCTTGTCCATCAGCGTGCTTTCCAGCGTGGCTTGAAGGCTCTTGTAATCTGCCTCCGCGGCCTTCAGCGCAAGCTTCGCGTTCAGTAGCTCCTGCTGAAGCTGTGGATCGGCCAGATCCATCAGGATGGTATCCCGAGTGACCTTGGCGCCGGGCAATACGCGGATGCGCACGACGGTTGCATCGGTCTGCGCGGGAATCAACTCGATCGAGTCCTCGCGTGGCACCAATGATCCGGTCGAGCCGCGCACCTGCCGGATCATTGGCCCGCGTTTGACCGTATCTGGCCAGATCGTCGAGCGGTCTACCGTCGGCGCGGCCGGCTTGAGCCGGTACACAGCTATCAACCCCAAAGTCAATACGACAACCGCGGCAGCTACATATGCCACAAAGCGGCGCTTCCTCTTTTGCAATAAGTCTGGGCGTGCGATATCCATCACACCTTGGATACAGCATTTGCCGTGCCAAAGAAACCAATCTCAAGAGGATTGAAAACAAAGCATTTCGGCGAAATTGAGCGGACAGTCGGCGATTGAAGTGACCGCTTCCGGCGCGGCCGTGTTCGATTCCGAACAGTAACCATTCATCGTAAGCCAGTTCTAAATGCATCTGTGAACTACCTGCGCAACCACGGATTTGTAATGATAAACGCACAAGTGCCAGGCCATTCCGTCAAGGCGAACGTATCTGATAGATTCCATGATACTTGCCGACTTCACGGTATTGATACGAGAGCGACTCCTACTAAGTTGCCCTCGGTTAGATGGCCAAGGTTTACTCCCTCGTCAACACTACAGTTCAACAGGCTTCGATAAGTTTCAACACCTCTGCCCCCAAAGCAGGTCAGAAAGTTTGGGGAAACCTGTTGAAATTAAGTGAAAATAAGTGATTTTGATTGAAATACTTAGAGCGAGCTTCCCGATCCCTGTTAATCCTTGTGGGTCTTGTGTGCTTTGATAATTACAAAATCGACTACACCCGAATGTAACTGAGCGGCGGTTCGCGTTATCGCCTAGAAGGAAATCGGCCATACAACAGCGAACGGTTCGCTTTTCTGGAATCCTGTCCGAAATAACGTGGCCTCCTCCTAACAGCTCTGACAGTCCCCTTAAGTGCACACCAAGGCTCCGAAACCAAGGCTCCTATGCGAATGAAAACACAGCATGTTCTGGCCAGATGGGTATTTGGAGAGAAATAGGTTGAAATCTCCACCGAAAGATTGATGTCAGGCGTACGCTGAGCGGCTATGCTTCGAGTGCAGATCAGCAGTGAGGTCGATTGGGGGTCTCGATCTGCACAGCCATACCAATCTATTTGGAGTTTGGAATAAGAGTCAATGAGACGATTTCTGATTGCAGGGGTTCTTGGCCTTGCAGGGAGCGCACTGTATTTGTTTGCGTTTCCGTCGGCCACAATCTTCTACGAATGCATTGTTCTGCTCCATATTCTCCTTGGAGCAATCTTCCTTGTCATCGGCGTGCCTTGGATAGCCCGGCTGATGCGCGGCCGCAGCCTGTGGGAGAAGATCGGTTGGGTAGTGGTGCTGCTCGGCGGAGCAGCCGGCACCGCCCTCCTGTTTACAGGCGCGCGCCGCAACATGTGGCCCGTGCTGTACACCCACGAGTTTGTTTCCATTGCCGGTTGCGCGGTGCTGATGTTTGTGTGGAGTGGGCGCCAGGGATGGTTCCGGCGCTTCAGCGGCAGCAACCTGCGCGAAGCGCTCCGGCTGGCTTGCTGCCTCGCCATCTCGGCAGGCATAGCGGCTGGAGCCTGGTTGGTGCGCACCGTGCCGTGGCAGCATGCGTACGGAATTCACAATCCTTCCATTGCGCCAGCCTCCATGGACAGCGAAGGCGCGGGGCCAAAGAGCGAATTCTTCCCCAGTTCCGCGGAGACTTCCACGGGGAAGACCGTCCCGGAGGATTACTTCGTCGATTCGGCAGCCTGCAAACAGTGTCACGCCGAGATATACCACGAGTGGGAAAGCTCCGCCCACCACTTTTCGTCGTTCAACAATCAGTGGTATCGCCAATCCATCGTCTACATGCAGGATGTCAATGGCGTTCAGACTTCAAAATGGTGCGCGGGTTGTCACGATGCGGCGCTCTTCTTCCCCGGCAACTTCAATACTCCCATCAAAGACCGCGTCAACACGCGTGCGGCGCAGGCGGGCATCGGCTGCATGGTTTGCCACTCCATCCGCAATGTGCGCAGCACCATGGGCAACGGCAACTACACGATCGAATACCCGGCCCTCTTCAAGCTGGTCGATACCAAGAATCCCATTCTCCGCAAGATTATCGACTTTCTCATCGAGGAAGATCCGGAGCCGCACCGCCGCACCTTCCTCAAGCCATTCATGAAGAACAATACGGCGGATTTTTGCTCTTCATGCCACAAAGTTCACCTCGACGTGCCGGTGAATCACTACCGTTGGGTGCGCGGCTTCAACGATTACGACAACTGGCAGGCCAGCGGCGTCTCCGGATTCGGTGCTCGCTCGTTTTACTATCCGCCCCATTCGCAAGACTGCGTCGACTGTCACATGGGGCAGGTCCGCTCTAACGATGCGGGCAACATCAACGGGATGATTCATTCGCATCGCTTTATCGGCGCCAACACCGCTCTGCCCTTCGTCAACAGCGATCAGACTCAGCTCGACGACACAGTGCACTTCCTCCAGGATCGCAAGGTCAGCGTAGACATCTTCTCTGTCTCGCCGGAAACCAGCGAGAGCCGCATCGTACAGTCCACGGCTGCGTCGCCCATGCAGGCGGAAACCACCTTCGCCGTCGGCGAAGAGGCCGAGCACGAAACGGTCGGCATGACCGGCGAGACCAACATCGCCCCTGTGACCGCGCCGCTCGATCGCGTTGCAGGAGCCGTCGTTCCCGGCGAAACCGCCCGCGTCGATGTGGTCGTTCGCACCCTCGCGGTCGGCCATTTCTTCCCCGGTGGCACCGTGGATGCCTACGACTGCTGGCTGGAACTGAAGGCCTCCGACGACAACGGCAAGGTGCTCTTCTGGAGCGGTATGGCAGAAAATCATGGCAAAGGCCCTGTCGATCCTGGTGCGGAGTTCTACCGCTCGCTCTCCATCGACGCGCATGCCAATGCCATCAACAAGCGCAATGCGTGGGCGGCGCGCGCCACGGTTTACGCGCATCTCATTCCGCCCGGCGCCGCGGATACGGTCCACTTCCGTCTGCGCATCCCAAAGGACGCGCGTGGCCGCATCCATCTGGAAGCGCGGCTCAACTACCGCAAATTCGCATGGGTGAACACGCAGTTTTCCTTTGCCGGCGCGTTCGGGAGCACCGGCCCGAAGGACGTGACGCCGGACTACGATGACCGCCGCATGGTATTCACCGCCAGCACCAGCGACGTCTCCGGCAAGATCAAGGCCGTACCCAACCTGCCCATTGTTGTCATGGCTCAATCCACTGCGGAGCTCACCGTGATGCGGCCCGGCTCGACACTGCCCGCGCCCAAAGCCGTTACCCAGAAGGCCGACTGGCATCGCTGGAACGATTACGGCATCGGCTTGTTACTGCAGGGAGATCTGAAGGCCGCGGAAGAGGCATTTGTCCACGTGACCGAGGCTGATTCGGGCAATCCCGACGGCTGGGTGAACATCGGCCGCGTTCGTCTGCAGGAGGGCAATCTTGCCGGCGCCGCACAAGTGCTGGAAAAGGCCCTGCAAATGTCGCCTAATTTGGCGCGCGCCCACTATTTCTACTCTCGCGCGCTGCGCCAACAGGGCAAGTACACCGAATCCATCGCCCACTTACAGATTGTCACCGCGCAGTATCCCTACGACCGCGTGGTTCGCAACGATCTCGGCCGCGTGCTCTTCCTGCAGCGCCAATATGCGCAGGCGCGCGATGAATTCCTGAAGGCTATCGCCGTCGATCCGGAAGACCTTGAGGCGAACTACAACCTGATGCTCTGCTATACCGGCCTGGGCGACGCCAAACAAGCTGCGGCCTACCAGCAGAGATACATGCGTTTCAAGGCGGATGAGGCGTCGCAGACTCTCACCGGTCCGTACCGCGCCAAACATCCCTTCGAGAATCTGCAACGGCAGCCCATCCACGAGCACGACTCGGTTCCACTGGCTGGAGCAAACGCCAACAATCGCGCGGAAAGTGACGTTGTGGGGTTGCTGCCGGCCAAGGGAGCGGTTGCAAATCAAACTTCGGCGTCACCGCCAACCCAGGTGGCTCGGTCTGGGGGAGGTGCACGTTGAGGGCTTCTCGCACTTTGCCGGTTTTAGCCGCTGCTCTCGCCGCCTCGGGGTTCATTTTGCTGGCCGCAGTATTTGCCGCCTCGGCTCCGCCTGCCGATCCGCCACAGCATATCCGCTTTGTCGACATCACACGTGCCGCGGGAATCCACTTCGTCCACAACAGCGGCGCATTCGGCAAGAAATATCTGCCGGAAACGCTCGGCCCCGGCGTCGCCTTTATCGATTACAAAAACGACGGCTGGCAGTCCCTCTTTTTCGTCAACGGCACGGGCTGGCCCGGCGAACCCGGCCGCGTGACCACGCCCGCCCTCTATCGCAACAACCACGACGGCACTTTTACCGACGTAACCAAGCAGGCAGGACTCGATATACCCATGTACGGGCTCGGCGTTGCCGTGGGCGACTACGACAATGACGGCTATGACGACCTCTTTGTGACCGCCTACGGCCAGAGCCATCTCTTCCACAACAACGGCGACGGCACGTTCACTGACGTGACCAAGAAAGCCGGGCTTTGGGGGCCGCACGAGCTGAGTACCAGCGCCGCGTGGGTCGATATCAACCGCAACGGCCATCTCGACCTGCTGGTCGCAAATTACGTCCAGTGGACGCCCCAGACTGACCTGTATTGCACCATGGACGGTGTCCACAAGTCCTTCTGTACGCCGGAATCCTATCAGGGTGCATCGTTGCGCCTGTGGCACAACAACGGCGACGGCACGTTCACTGACGTGACCAGGAACTCCGGCCTTTACGATCCAACCTCAAAGAGCCTGGGTATTGCTATCCTCGATGCCAACCAAGATGGCTGGCCCGACATTGCCGTCAGCAACGACACCCAGCCAAACAAGCTCTACATCAACAACCGGAACGGCACGTTTACCGAGAACGGGATTCCTGAGGGCATCGCCTACAGCGAAGACGGAGTGGCGCGCGCCGGCATGGGGATCGACGCCATCGACTACAACCGCTCCGGCTATCCAAGTCTGCTTGTCACCAACTTCTCAAACCAGATGATCGCGCTCTACCAGAACCAGCAGAACGGCCTATTTGTCGATGTGGCTCCCACTTCATCGATAGGCCGCACCAGCTTGCTCACGCTCGGCTTCGGTTGTTTCTTCTTCGACTACGACCTCGACGGCTGGCCCGACATCTACATTGCCGACGGCCACCTCGACTCCGCCATCGAAACAATCCAGCACCGCGTTCACTACGCGGAACCGCCGCACCTCTATCGCAACATCGATGGCAAGAACTTTGTGGACGAGGCTGCGGAGGCGGGCTCCGATTTCGATAAGCCGCGTGTCGCCCGCGGCGCCGCTTATGGAGACATCAACAACGACGGTGCACTGGATATCTTGATCACTACGAACAATGGCCCCGCACTGCTCTTCCTCAATGAAGGCACTACCAATCATGCCTTGCGCATCAAGCTGGTGGGGACGAGATCGAATCGCGACGGCATCGGCTCGGTGGTATGGGTTCAGTCCAATACAACCTCGCAGAAGCAGATGTTACGAAGTGGATCGAGTTACCTGTCGTCGAGCGAGCTGGTTCTGACCTTCGGCCTCGGCGCCTCAACAAAGGCAAACGTGATTGAGATCCATTGGCCCAGCGGCGCGGTTACGAAGTTGAACGACGTGAATTCCGACCAGATCCTGACAGTTCGCGAAGGATCTGGCATCATACACAGCGAGCCGTTCCGCAAGCGCGCTTGAACGGCGTATCGTCAGACGCAAAAAGTTGTCAAGCCTTTCAGCTCCATTCGGGCTGTTACCTGTGGCTCGGCAAAAATTGCCTCCTGACGCAGTTCTCATTGCGCTTACCTTTGTAGGCAAAAATACTACTAGCTGCGTGCAGATAATCAAGAAAAGCGGTTCATAAACGGCAACCGATAATGACAACTCAGGGCCCCACATTGGCGAATTCGGAGCCATGGGCGCCGCAAGAGGTTAGAACAGATGTAAAGTTACATACCATTGAATTTAAGGAGGTGACCGGAAGAACTGCGTTTAACTATTATTGATCGTTGATCACATATTGACTGTTGTCGAATTTGTAGCTGCCCGTGCATCCTTCTCGCGGCAGAAATCCCAATAAAGACAGGCCTTTCAGACATAGAGCATCTACGTTACAAGCAGAGGGTCCATTTCTAAACCCACTTTCGTACCCGTAAATAATTGAAAAATAATGGTCGGGGCGGAGGGATTTGAACCCCCGACCCTCTGCTCCCAAAGCAGATGCGCTACCAGGCTGCGCTACGCCCCGACACTCTTCGATTGTAACGCGGATTGGCTCCCGGTTGGAGCGAAGGTGCTTGGACCATTGCCACGCACGTCGCAATAAATCAAGTTGTCAGGGCGTTGGCGCCGTCGCCGAGGATTTCATGTCCGCTGTCCATGTCCAGTTCTTCCCCTTGACATTCGAGGCTGTTCCATCGATATGCGTACCTGTAATTAGACCTTTATATTCGACGTATTTATTGTTCATCTCGATGTAGATCGAAGCCCCATCCTGCCGCCACGTGCCGTTTGTGTAAGACCCATTCTGATACGAGTAAGACAAAGTGCCATCTGCCAGAAAATTGAACACATCTCGATCGCCATTTGTCTCTATAACGTTCCAGGAACTCCCAGCAATGCTTGCAACACCGCCATTTGCCGAGGCCGTGGGTGTGTTCCGCAGGTCTGCTACCCAGGTCCATTTTTGCCCTTTGATATTCCAGGCATTGCCTTCGATATGCGTTCCTATGATACGACCTTGATATTCGGAGTATTTATTGTTCGTCTCCATGTAGATGGAATCTCCATCCTGTTTCCAAGTGCCGTTCTTCCAAAACCCTGACGGAGATTTGTAGTACAAAGCACCATCAGCCTGAAAAGTGTACTCGTAGTAATCGCCATCGGAATCGGTGCCAACCCAGGTAGTTCCAGATACGCTGGCGACCGATTGTGCCCTCGCGTTCTGCGCGGATGCCTGCATGAACAGGCCTACTGCCAAAGTCAAAAATGCGGAGATAACCATGTTCTTGGCGGGTATTTTCATCTGCTCCTCCTGGGAGAAACGCTTAGCCTTGGAAGCAAGAACAGTCTACAAGGTTTGCTTCAATGAAGCTACTGGTTTCGCCTTCTCCCCAAGGCCGAATACTGATTCGATGCTACAATCGGTGTATACGGCGGCTATAGTTCAGCGGCAGAACGCCTGACTGTGGCTCAGGATGTCGTGGGTTCGATCCCCACTAGCCGCCCCAATTTGCACTTGCCGCCAGAGCCAACCTTCTCGATTACCGAGTCTTTGTGATCCTGAAAATCAAAGAAAATACAGCGTTTGACAACAATTCCTCCGAATTGCCGGCAGGCTTTCCCGCGTTTGTTCCGTGCCGCGGCCTGAGCAACGGCCACCTGCAGACGATTGCCGGGAATTTTTACCCCCGACCGGCCTTCCGCCTGACGGCTGTCTCTGAGACGGTCGAGGTGGACCCGGCGGATGGCAGCCGTGTGCTCTGTCATTGCCACTGGCAAGAGGAACCGCATCGGTCCTCACGGTTTACTCTGGTGTTGGTTCATGGTCTTGAAGGCTCGTCGGACTCCCGCTACATTCAGGGCATCGCCGCGCGCGCTTGGGCTGCCGGCTGGAATGTCGTGCGAATGAATATGCGCACCTGTGGCGGCACGGAGACGTTGACACCCACGCTCTATCACTCCGGACTCTCGGACGATGTGGGCGTGGTGGTGCGCCATTATGCGGAGCGGTTCGGCTTGCAGCGAGTGGCGCTGGCGGGCTACTCAATGGGCGGCAACCTGGTACTGAAGCTAGCCGGGGAGTGGGGCAGCGATGCACCGCTGGTCGCCGTGGCCGCGGTTTGCCCGGCCATCGACCTGGCCCCCGGCGCCGACGCCCTGCATGAGGGGTTCAACCGCGTCTACGAATGGCGTTTTCTAAACGGTTTGTTGGCGCGCTATAATCGCAAGACGAAGCTGTTTCCCGGCATTTATGCCAGCCGAAAGTCCATCGGGCCGGTGCGTTCCATTCGCGAATTCGACGACAAGATAGTGGCCCGTTACTGGGGCTTTCGCGATGCCGACGACTACTATGACCGCGCCGCCGCCGCCCGTGTGGTGGACCGGATTGCGGTTCCCACGCTGATCCTTCATGCCCAGGACGACCCCTTCATTCGCCTGCTGCCCGAAACCCGCGCCAAGCTTCTCGCCAATGCGCACATAAGTTTTGTAGAGACCCGCTACGGCGGCCACTGCGCCTACATTTCTCGCGACCCCGGCAACGAGATTCACTGGGCAGAGGCGACCGTGATACGGTTCCTAAAAGTAGCGACGGCCGAATCAAATGGAAGCTGACTGGGAGTTCGAGGTGGGTGGCGATGCGCCGGTGATCGAAGCGCACTGGGCGGGATTTGTCGATCTGCAACGCGCCCCGGAACTAGCCATGCAATTGCCGGAGTCCGCTCAGCTTCCGGCATTAGGCGAGGCACTGGCAAGGCTGAATGCCGCTGGTTCTCCGGTCTGGACCTCGAAATGCGATTTCTGGCCGCATCTGGAAGCGGATGAGTTTGACGCCGATGAGCTGGATGCGCCTTGCGGCTGTACAGTCCACGCCATGGGCTGTTTCATTGATCTGTTGCCCAAAAGCGATCAGCAGTGGACTCAGCCAGCCACGGCCGAAAAGGCCTGCACGCGCATCTGCGGCCTCCTCAGCGCTGTCCCGCTCCGCTGCTGCCGCGTTGATCTGGTGATTCGCCGTGCTTTCATCACCGCGGAACTCATGTGCCTGGGAATCTCCGTCTACCTGACCTCTAGCGCCGAGTCGCCAGCTGAGGCGGCAAAGAACCTGGGGGCTGCAGTGGCGGCATTCGCAGATGCGCTGGGGCCAAATCGACGCTAAAATAGCTATATGTGGGCGAGTAGCTCAATCGGATAGAGCACCGGCCTTCTAAGCCGGGGGTTGTGGGTTCGATTCCCGCCTCGCCTACCATATCAAATCAATAACTTGTTCGGATGTGGTGATATTGACTGCGAAGATTGTAAATGTTTTTGTAGATGGCCTTGCATTCCGGTCTAGACAAGAAAAGCAATTTTCACGCTGCTGTGCGCAGGAATACACGAGGCTCTCTCACAACGGCGTTCCCGGTTGTTTATTAAGCTAATGAGACAGAATGGTCAGGGACTGAGGATTTGAACCTCCGTCCCCCTGCTCCCGAACCAAACAAAAGTCTAATTCTGAGTGCTTCATTTGGCGCTGCTTAGGGACGAAAAACTGGACTTTCTCTTATCTTCAAATGTACCGAAGTTTTGACCTGTCCTTAAAATGATATGTTTGGCTTTCCTATAGTTTCAAGGATCCATTTGTTGGCGCAAAATTATCACGTTGTAAGATCAGAATTCGAGGCGCAACGCGAATTGAATCTGACGCGGCGTACCTGTTCCCACGGGGCCTGTATTCACAGTGGTAATGATCTCACCAAAGGTCGATGCGGATAAGTCCGCGAGTGGCTGTCCATATTGGGCACGGTTGAAGATGTTGAAGAACTCACCGCGAAAGAGCAAATGAGCGCGCCCGGTCAGGCGAATGTCTTTGGCAAGGCCAATATCGGTTTGCAATAGACTGGGGCCGCGCGCGATATTGCGAGGGGCGTTGCCGTACTCCGAGTTAGTCACCAGAGAGAAGGCCGCTGGATTGATCCATTGATTTATTGTTCTTCCGCCGGGAGGTGTTAGGGAAACTCCTGGCATGCGATTGGGGCGCTGATTGGTGGTGTAGCCGGTGGCCACCGAAGTGCTGGAGCGGTCTTCGGTAACATTGACCGGCAGGCCACTGCGCGCCGTATCGATCATGGTCAGTCTCCAGTGGCCAAAGACTGTACTTGTAAATCCAGGCTGAATGAAGAGCACCTTCCCAGGTCCGAAGGGGAGATCATAAACGGCGTTGACTGTCATGACATGGCGAACGTCGTAGTCGCCCGAGGCGCGTTCGCAGGAGAGGCAGGCCGGGTTCTCAGGGAAATCAGCATCGCCGCCGCCGGCCGCGTCCTGATCGATCTCATGCGAGTAAACGTAGTTAGCGGAAAGCAAAAAACCACGCGTAAAGCTGCGCTGCAAGCTGGCGACAAATCCCTCATAGGAACTGCTATTGGTGTTTCCCCGCCATTGCACCTGGCTAAAGGCTGGATAATGGCGCTGGCCGGTGGCGGGATCGATCAGGTTAACGTATGAGGTCGTAAGTATACTCGTGCCTTTGCTGCCCACATACGAAAGAGTGCCGATCATTTCGCGCGCCAGAGCCTGCTGAACCGAGAGTCCCCACTGGCTGACATACATATCTTTGCGGCGGCGATCATCGTCCCTCGCCGAGACCGTTCCGGGACCGTTTAGAAAAGGCGTCACGGGATAGGAGAGCGTGGGAATGGTCTTCGAACTGAGTGAGTACTGGCCAACCTCGTTGCTGATGGGCAGGTTTTGGTCGTCGAGCTGGCCGTCGCCATGATAGAGTCCGAAGCCCCCGCGGACAACGGTCTTGCCGCCCAGAGAGGCGGGCGCCCACGTGATCGAGATGCGCGGATCGATGTCGAGCGTGTTGGGATAGCCGAAGCTGGCTCCGGCGCCGCAGAAGCCAACCGCTCCGCAGGTCGCAAAGTCGAAGGGAATAGCCTTGCCGTTCACCTCGTGGAAAAGGTTATAGAAGGTGTAACGGACGCCCAGATTGAGGGTGAGATTCGGTCTCGCTTTCCATTCGTCCTCTGCGTACGAGTAAATCTCCGTCTTGCGCAGGCCGTTGACCGGCAGCGCCTGGGCATAGGTTGCGGAACTGACTGAGTTGATCAGAAAGTTAGCTGCCGATGAGAAAGAAATGGTTCCGTTGGACGTGTTTCCCTGGTTGAGCTGAATGCGGCGAAGCTCCACGCCGAGCTTTAGTGTGTGGTTGCCGCGCACCTCGGTCAGATTGTCGATCCCTCCTTGCCTGATTTGCAAACATTGTGGCGCACACACCAATGAGTGCTGCCGTCGTCAAGATAAATGTCCCCATAAAGGTTGCCCTGATGGTAAATGTAATTGCCTTCAATGAGCCCAATCCTGTTTGAACACCGTTGCAATAAATGCCGCCGCTGTCTGCCAGAACTTGAAGATGATCGTGGATCTTGTTGTTCAGGATTTTGTTACCGACAGAATGTACTCCTTGGCCCCAGCCCCAGCCCAACGAAATGCCCGCGTAAGGCAGGTTGTAAAGGTGATTGTGAATGATGCTGCAATTTCGGGTGTATCCGGCGAAAATACCGCACCCTGAAGGATAGTCGGTGTACATTGTGAATCGTATTGTTGGCGATCAAGATGTTCTCGATAATGCTCGGTCTGGTGGCCGAGACCCTGCCATCGGGTGACCAACCAGGCCGACCTGGACGGCACCGCCCGAAAGATTGGAAAACTGACAGTGGTCAATGGCGACAGATTTGGAGCCGTATAATATATTAACGCCATTGCCGCCGAGATTAATGAATTGACACTGGCCAACGTCCACATCACGCAGCCAGGAGCCATCCACTGCGGCTTTCACCACCCAGTTGCTGGGGCTGTATTCGGGCTGGTTGGCTTGTGACTCGGGAAAGCCGCAACCGGGCCCCACCAAATTCCACGTGGTCATCTGGAATGAAAGTCCCTCGAATCGCAGGTTGGTGATCGGATATTTTTTCGTGCCCTGCAAATAAATCAACCGTTCGAGCACGGGCGCCTCAACGACCGCGTTGGTCATGTTGTCACCGGCTCGCGGAATATAATAAACGGTGTTTGAGGCCGCTTGCAAATACCAGTCGCCGGGATGGGCCAGCAGTTCATAGGCATTCTGGACGTGGATCGGCGAATGGTATGAC
>CAWJDN010000127.1:0-9819 GCA_963840985.1 uncultured Acidobacteriaceae bacterium | reverse complement strand
AAAGAGGATAGCTCGACGCCGCCACCTACGGCTCCGCCGCGCGCAACGCATGGATCGCCGTTACCGGCTTCATCGACCAGAACAACAATGTGACCGGGGTCTGCGAGGGTACCGGAAAAAACAACAGTCTCGATTACTACCTCGCGCGCAAGCGCCGCACCGGCGACTTCCACGGCCAGGAGCCAATCCTCTGGGCCGCCGCAGCCCTGCTCAGATAGCAGATTCGTGAGTGGGTACCTTGCCGAGAGAGTTGACTCTCGACGCTCTACCCTTCAACTCGCCACGAAAAATGGGTGGGCGAACGAAGCTCGACACGCCGTCACTGGCCGTCCTCAAAAATCTCCTCAATCCTCAACCCGAATAGCCGCGCCAGTTTGAACGCCAGCGGCAGGCTGGGATCGAACTTGCCGGTCTCGATCGCGTTCACGCTCTGCCGCGAGACTTCGAGCCGTTGCCAGATCCGCCTGCGACCAGTCCGCTCCGCGCGCAGAACCTTCAGCCGGTTCTTCATCGGTACCTCCACCGGCTCACCAGGGCAGCGATTCCAAAAGAGGGAAAGAAAACAAATTGCACCCAGTGCACGTCGATCGAGGGAACGTGAGCGAAATCTCCAGGGCTCCCCAAAACGTGGTGGCCATAAGAGTCACGCCGATGCCCCAAAGCATCGACCGGACGACAATCGATTTCTGAAAATCGTCTTTTTCTCCTGCGGCCAGGTAAAGCCCAACGATGACAAACAGCGCGCAGAATGGGAGACATACCCCCGCGGCGCAAGTCACGGCCAGCGCGCCCGCCGGGTTCCAATGAAAACAATGCCCGCGCGCGGAACGATAACCGAATCGCCGGGGCGCACCAGTATGGAGGCAGTCTGGCGCGTGGCCTGACTGCGGGAATAAGGCACCTCCTCCTCCAGCGCAGCGTCATCGGCGCCGTGGCGGATCTTGATGCGCGCGCCCGCCAAAGGAGTCACGCCACCGGCCTGGGCAAGGATTTCACCGAGCATAGTGGGAGCGATCAGCGCTACCCGCCCCGGGACGGCCACCTCGCCAAGCACCGTTACGTATTGGCCGGCATATTGCAGCACATCGAGATTCACTTGCGGCTGGTTCAGGATCTGGCCGTCCTTGAGAGCCGCCTCAAGACGCTTTGCCGCCTCTGTCAATGTCAGCCCTCGAATATTCACCTTGCCGCACAGGGGTAGCGTCAGGTCTCCCGCAAGGTCCACGCGATATGAACTGGATAACTCGGGATTGTCATAGACATTGACGCTCAATAAGTCTCCGGGTTCGATACGCAGCTCAGAAATATCTTTGGGCACGATGATTGGCCCACCGCCTGGAGCTGCGGCACCAGCCCTGCTGGAAGAGGAGGCCGCCGTGCTTGCTGCGGGGGGCGGCAATTGAGAGCCTAAACTACTGCTCCCTGCAGCCTGGGCATTTCCTCGCACAGCCATCAGCCCCAACTGCAAAAAAATACTGAGCAGGAGCAGAAGGCCGATGCTGAAAACAATCCTACGTGTTGCCATAATAACTCTGTACGTTGTAACCATACACGCTCCGATATTCAGTTGCGGACATATCCACTGCTTCAATCACCAGGCCGAGAAGATGAATGCGGTTCCGGGCAAGAGTCTGGACAAAGCGCTGCAACGCCTTTCGAGAAGTTCGACCTGCGCGCAGCACGCCGATGGTTCCATCGCAGTGTGTCCCCACGATAATCGCGTCGGCCACTGCCAGGGAGGGCGGATTGTCCACCAGCACAAGGTCAAATCGTTTCCTGGCGGCTTCAAAAACCTTTTCGATTTCGCCCGATCCCAGCAGCTCCGCCGCGAGCGGGGAATGACGGCCGGCGGGCATCAGGGTCAGATTAGGCTCCACGGGATGGGCTATCAGAGCCTCGTCAAACGACTTCAGGCCAACTAGAACATCCGCTAACCCATCTTCCCGCGTCACGCGAAAAAGGGCATGCTGGCGGGGACGGCGAAGATCGGCATCGAGAATGAGAACCTTCATGCCGGCAGCGGCAAAAGCAAGTCCCAGGTTATAGACGGTATAAGACTTGCCTTCTCCGGGCAGAGCACTGGTGATGGAAAGAACCCTCAGTTTACGCCCTACGCCTGAGAGGGTCAGTCCCGATCGTAAGCTGCGGAACGCTTCAGCCGTGGCGCTTTCCGGAGCTACCAGGAAAGAACTTGATTCCGCGGCCAGGGCGCCTTCACGCGGTTTTGTCTCCATGCGGTGAAAGGGAATCATGCCTAGAACAGGAAGGTTCGTCAGCGTTTCCACATGGAAGCTGTCCGTGAGAGTATCATCCTGGCTTTCCAGCAGGTAGGCCATGCCGACGCCCAGAAGAAGACCGCCCAAAAAACCGATAGTGATGAATAAAAAAGGTTGCGGCATCCAGGGACTGCCCGGAGGGCGCGCGGGATCGGCGACGGTCACATTCGTTGCGCTGTTGCCCGCGTCTATGTTAGCGGCTTGCAGCCTGCCATAAAGGGCGTCGTATAGATCGCGGCTGGAGCGGGCCTGCGCCATTAACACTCCCAACTGCACGACGTCATCGTTCATCTTGCTGGTCACTCGTTTTTGCGACTCAAATGTGGAATGCAGCGCTTTTTCATTCTCCTGCGCCAGGACAAGATCGTTCTTTGCCCGCACTTTGATCTTGCCGATCTCGGTTTGCATCTGGTCGTGTAGCGACTTCAATTGATTGGCGATCTCAGCCAGATGAGGATTCTTGAGACCATACTTTGTCTCCGCATTGGCATACGATAACCGTAACGTCGCCTCCTGTGCCCGCAGCATATTGAGAGTCTCTAGGCCGCTGCCCTGGGAGAGAACTGTCGAGTCGGAAAGGCCAGGAAGAGAACTGGAAGCGAGCGAGGAGATCAGGTCTGGATTTTCCGTTGCCGTAAGGCGGTAGACCGCTTCACGACCAAGGCGCACGGCTTCCGCCTGCGTTACTTCATTGTTCAATACTGCGAGGCGCTCCAGCTCCGGTATGCTCACAGAGCCGCCGCCCCCCCCGCCGCCAAGTGGAGATCCAGACCCGCCTCCAAGCGTAGTCAGGCCCAGCATCGCGGCGGATAGGTTATGAGACCGTTCGAATTCCGCTACTGCCTGCTGAGTTTTGGCAACCTTGTCGGATAGATCGCCCAACTGCGCGGAAAGCCACTGCGACACCTCTTTTGATGCACTGAAGCTCGAGTTAAGAAGATAAGACTTGTACTCGGCAACAACCAGGTTGGCAATCTTTGCGGCCTGAACAGGATCCCTGTCTGTACAAGTAACTGTGACAAGACGTGAATTCCCTACCTCTTTAACCTGTAAATGAGCCTTGAAGTTGCCAACCATGCCTTCCCGTCGCTCAGCCTCTTCCTGGCTGTAATGGTCAGAATTTTCAAGCCGAAGCATCCCCATCTTATCCATCACGGCCAGAGCGATCGAATCGCTTTGGATGACTGCTGTTTCGGTCTCGATCCTTGTCTTCAGTTCATCCGTGTCGCCCCCAGTCAGCGAGGCCAGGCTGGATAACATATCGGCCCCACTGCTTTTTTCCGCATTGAGCTCGATGGTGGCGGTGGCTCTGTACTTCGGATGCATAATAAAGCAAATGAGAATCGCCGCTGCCACGCAAAAACCGGTGCACACTGCCACAACCACTCTTCGTTTCCATGGAACAAGCGCGAGCTCCCTGAGCGACACCTGGTCCTCGAGATCGAAGAAACCGTCGCCTCCGGCAAGCCTGTCACCAGGACGGCCGGTTTGAGTTTCATTCTCTTCAGTCAAGTGGATTCCTCATCTCCGGTACTCAGTGGGCTCATCATGATATAGGCCTGCATTCCACCTGCACTGGACAATCGACGCAGCACAGCCGCGCAAAACTTATTGAAAGTTACATCCGACGCAACTCTTGAGCATAGCTTCGCTCTCCTCACTTAGATGGGGTCGCTATCCACAGACCATCTCCGCCGAAAAAAGGACGGTTGCCTAGCGGCTGGATTGCTCACGGAATGAATAAACCGCATTCAAGTTGCGCATCATGGCCCGCCTTATCAGCAGGCCTCGGTAATTAAAGTGTAGACTAGCAACGGTCAATACATCCGTCAACTTACGAACGGCGAGTTCAGGCATTGTCAAGCTTGCCTGGAAGATGGTCAGCTCATGTTCGCTCTGAGTCTTCCCTGTTCTTGTATCAGCTTTGTTATGTGAAATATACAGTCGCATATCACGCTCTGGAAAGTAATCATCTGGTTGCGTGGAACCAATTTGGGATAGTGAGATCATTCAAGTTTCCAAGACACAAGTTCTGTCGGCGTTTTTACTCTCTGCACTCAAAGAATAACCGGGCTTCTCAGAGAACTAACTCGGCTTTTTTAGCACCATGCTGCGACGAATTTATGGCGCCACCGGATTAAACTGTCACCAGTAGCTTCCACCAGGCATCTAAACAATCATGAGTCAGGGAAAAGCAACCTTCGGAGCGGGATGTTTTTGGGGAGTCGAGGCGGCCTTTGCGGCTATCCCCGGCGTGACGGCGACGGCCGTAGGCTATGAGGGAGGTTCGCTGGAGCGACCCAGTTACAAGGATGTCTGCACTGACAAGACCGGCCACGCCGAGGTGGTCGAGGTGGACTTCGACCCCACGCGGATCAGCTTCGAACAACTGCTTGACGCCTTCTTCGCACTACACGACCCCACCACCCTCAATCGTCAGGGGCCGGACTGGGGCACACAATACCGCTCGGCCATCTTCTTCCATTCCCCGGAGCAAGCAGCGCAGGCTCGTGCCAAAATCGAGCAACTCACCGCTGAGGGCCGCTTCAAGCCGAAGCACATCGTCACGAAAGTTGAACCGGCGCAAACCTTCTGGCGCGCCGAGGAGTACCACCAGCGCTACCTCGAAAAGCGCGGCCAGGCAAGCTGCCACATTTAGGTTTCAGGAATCAGGAATCAGGCCTCTGTGCCTCAGTGCAGCTGCTCTGTGAAGTCCCCGCTCGGTTTGCGATTCTCCAGGAATGCCTGATTCAACTCGATGCTCTCTCGCAATACCAGATTCCCATTCATCAGGTGCGTGCGCATCTGGTTGAATCTCTCCGCCAGGGCGCCAGCCTGCTCCGCGGTGAGCCTGCTCGAAGGGCTGGAATGAAAGTTGTAGCGGGCGGTAAGGCCGATGATGCCGACGGCATCTTCCGTAGGCTTGCTCTGTAGACTCAGCAGCGCCGCCTGTGTTTGATAGATGCTGGAGTATTGTTCAGCTTCTTCGTAGGGCATATATGCCAGTGCGCCGGTCGATTGCGCCGTTCTCCATGCCGTGTCGCTCAAGGTTATGAAACTGTAGTTGACCGACAGGGCGGAGTGCTGGGCCTTGGAGTCGTTCGGATTTTCCTGGATGCGTTGCATCACCTTGAAATCGGCGTCAATCTGCTCCCGCCATGCCTTCAGCCCCGGCTGTGCAGCCTTCAATTCGCCCAGATTATGTTGAATCTCCGCGCGCAGCGCCACCCGCGCTTCCTCGGCCAGATGAAGGTGATGGCGCCACTCCACGCAGCTCTCGATCTGCACCGCGATCAGCAGACCCACGGTGATCGTAAACAGATGAACCAGGAACTCTGAAAATCCGCGGATTCCCTTATGCGGCAAATGGACGTCGAGCATGGGTGCGCGAACCTCTATCCAGTGTTCCGCACGCACAGCTCAACACATACTCGCGCGGACAAGCACTTTATATCATAAACATAGCCTTGGTATTACTCGGCGGCCGGCTCCGGCTGGGCTGCTCCCGGCTCGTCCCGCCATAACCACACGATCCACCACACCAGCGCGGCCAGGTACATCAACTCGTGAGCGAAGGCAAGACTCAACCGTAGGCGCATCACGCTCGCTGATTCGGATTGTGTGTAATGAAACGTCCGGATGATCACCACCTCTAACGCCAGCAGAGAGACGGCTACGGCAAAAAGCCCGATCACGATACTCTGTGTTTGGCTCCGCCAGCCGGCCTTGAATCGGCGGCCAAAGAGAAATACCAACAGCCCCAACCCCACTGTCAGCAAGGCAACCAGCAGCTCGCCCTTCTGCGATGCAAGTTGCATCAGGTAGAGCTTTACCATCGTCGGATCCGAGGTCGCCAATTTTTTCCACACCGGCCACGGTCCTAAAGCGGTAAGCAACCCTCCGGACAACACCAGTAGTCCCAAAGTGTTCACTATGAAAATTGAGCGCTGAATTCCGGCAAAGGCTCGCCGCGCCATCTCTACTACAACCAAAAGGCCCACAATCGCTGACATGTCGCCCAGTGTGATGAGTACTTCCTGCAATGGCAGCTTCGCCATGCGGCCATTAAGTAAAACCTCTGCCATCAGCCGCAGGGCCATCAGCACGATACCGGTGGTGAACCACGGATAGCGCCTCGCTCGGTCACGGCCCATCAGGATCACCAGCAAGACCAATTGTGCGGCAAAGGTCAGCGTCCAGATAATCCGTTCAATAATTGCAATCTGACGGACTAAAAAATCGAAACTGAGTTGCATTTGAGCCTTATCCGGGCTGTCTGTAAGAAGTGATACACCAGCCCTGATTCAGTATAAGAGCGATAGGTATGGTGCGCCCGGAGAGATTCGAACTCCCGACCTAACGCTCCGGAGGCGTTCGCTCTATCCAGCTGAGCTACGGGCGCGCATTACCAGCATACCGCACTTGGGATTCGTCCGGGCAATGATCCGCCCCTCCGGCTCCCATTCTTCTCCAGCTATACTGATTCCGTCATGGAAACGCGGGTGGCCCAGGTCTGACCAATAAAGTTGGGTGGCCCACATCTCGCTTTTGAGATGTGGGGAACGATGTATCCCAACCCGCGTTGTTTCCATTCCCTGAAACTACGAGTTCGCGGATTCCCAGGTCTCAAATGCGAGACCTGGGCCACCCAATTTCATGAACACAAATCGACATTTCAAGACCCCGAGAGATAGGATGTTGTCATGCCGAAGGGCCTTGTCCGTTATCAGAAATGCGGTTGCTTTCACTTCATCAGCTTCACTTGCTATCACAGGTTTCAGCATCTGGGCACAGTGTCGGCGCGCGAGTTATTCGAGCGATCACTTGAAGCCATGCGAAGGCGCTATGACTTTGTAGTCTGTGGCTACGTCGTTATGCCGGAACATGTTCATCTGCTGGTCAGCGAGCCGAAGAAGGCAATCCTTTCAAAGGCGATTCAAGCACTGAAGTTATCTGTATCCGTGCAAAGCAAGGAAAGACCTTTCTGGCAGCCGCGCTATTACGACTTCAACGTGCACAACGAAGAAAAGCGAGTCGAGAAGCTGCGTTACATGCACCGCAATCCAGTGGTGCGTGGTCTAGTCGAGAAGCCAGAAGACTGGGCATGGTCAAGCTTTCGCCATTATGCAACAGGAATCGAAGGAACCGTGGAGATCGAATCCTTTTGGACAGGCTGGCGGCGAGATCACGGCGGCGCCCTCCCAGATCCCAACATCGGACTTCGTCGATCCGCCCAGCTCTAATCCCTGATTTCTGACTCCTGATCTCTGGCCACTGCCACAGTCACGAATTCCCCCGAAAAACTTCCCCTCACCAGGCTGAACCGGGGATATTCGCTCTTCCTTCTATCACTTCCCAAAAATA
This sequence comes from uncultured Acidobacteriaceae bacterium, assembly GCA_963840985.1. Lineage (GTDB taxonomy): Bacteria > Acidobacteriota > Terriglobia > Terriglobales > Acidobacteriaceae > Telmatobacter. The sequence continues at coordinate 2,179 of CAWJDN010000127.1, read as the reverse complement.
ACTGCTGAGAGATTTGCAGTCAGTGGTCCATTTTGCGGTGAGCTGTACCTCTTCGGTGTTCGAAAAACCGGAGCACCCCAGCTCACCGCTTTACCCAAAACCGGTGAACTATTGCTTCACATTCCGCCCAAAACCAATCAGCTATAGCTTCACGTTGTACGAAAGCCGGTAACTTATACCTCACCACTTTCACTATTCCAAATTGCCGGCCTGGGCAGCGGCGCATACCGGCAACCAAACCCTCCACTCCGCGCTTCATCCAAAGTTGGGGTCTTTGCCGGAGACGCTATCGGAATACTGCTCACCGCTCTGCACCTGGCTGTGTCGCGAGTCCATCCATTGGCCGATCATGAGAGTCTCTTCGGGGCTTGCCGCGCCCTCTATCTCGGATGCGCTCCTGATCAACTTCTTGCGGACGCTGGCGGCCCGTTGCGCCGCCGCCGCTTTTTCTTCCTGGGTGGCGGAGTAAAAGTTCGCCGCGTTGACGGTCATGGAGTTCCCGTGGATATGCATCGTTCTCTCCCGTGAAGCAAGAAGGCAATCGGCATGCCGGAATGTTGCCGCAAAGATAAGAAAACACTTATTACATATTCGCTGATAATGGCTTCTCGTTTTGACTTTGTCAGGTGGACTACACTTTGAGGAGTGTGAGATGCCGTTTGGTTCATGCAAGGGTTGCACGGCAATCGGAGACAAATCTTGTCGAAGTATCACAAATCGGTCATGCCGGCCAAGTCGCGTGCGGGCGCACTTCCGCTGGTGGCCATTGTTGGCCGCCCCAACGTGGGCAAATCCACGCTTTTTAACCGGCTCACCGGCAGCCGACGCTCAATTGTGGGGGATGAGCCGGGGATCACACGCGACCGAATCTATGGCGAGTATGTGTGGTTGGGACGACACTATCGCTTGGTGGATACCGGCGGTATGGTGCCGGACGACGCGGAGGTGATTCCAACTGAGATTTATGCTCAGGCGCAGGTGGCGCTGGAGGAAGCCGACGCGCTGGTGATGGTGGTGGACGCGCGCACCGAGCTGGCCAGCCCCGATTACGACCTGGCGCGGATGCTGATTCGCGGCGGCAAGCCGTTGTTTCTCGCGGTCAACAAGGTTGAGGGCGAAGCTATGTCCCAGATTGCGGAGAACTTCCGCCAGTTGGGCATTCGCAACGTGTTTTCTATCAGTTCCGAGCATGGTTTGGGCATTGGCGACTTGCTGGATGCCATTGCTGAGGCGATTCCCGCGCAGACAGGGGCTGGGACCGAGGACGAGCCCCTGATTGCTGAAGAAGCTCAGGCTAGCGACGAAGCTGAAGAAGTTTCGCAGGATGCGCAGTCCCCCCATCGGACGCATGGAGAGTTTGAGCAGCACGAAACCTCGGTGGCGATCATCGGGCGGCCGAATGTGGGCAAGTCTACCCTGCTCAATGCTTTAACCGGGACGAGCCGGGCGATTGTTTCACCCATCGCCGGGACCACCAGGGACGCGGTGGACGAGGTGATTGACTTCGAAGGGAGCCAATTGCGTTTTGTCGATACGGCGGGGATACGGCGCAAGGGCAAAACGCATCTGATGGCGGAGAAGATGAGCGTGGTAATGGCGCGGCGGCATCTGGAGGCGGCGGATGTGGCGCTGCTGGTGCTCGACGCGACGGATGGCGTTACGGGGGCTGACGCCACCATAGGCGGCTATGCCCACGAGAGCGGGCGCAGCGTGATTATCGTGGTGAATAAATGGGACTTAGTGACCACGGGACGGACGGACGGCAAGCCTCCGGCAGATCGGGAGGTTTTTGAAACTCAGTTGCGCAGGGTGCTGAAATATTTGAACTACGCGCCGGTGATTTTTCTTTCCGCGCTGGAAGGGACGGGTCCTGAAGCCCCCAAAATGCTGCGCGTGCTACACGAGGTGGTGGCCGTGGCGGCGGAGCGGCGCAAACGGGTTTCGACCGGGCAGATGAACCGCTTTCTGGAGAAGATCGATTTTCAGAGAGCGCCGGTGCCGATGGCTAAAAGGATTCGAATCTTCTACATGACGCAGGCCGCCGTGGCTCCGCCGACCTTTGTGCTGTTCACCGACCGGGAGATCAAGCTGCACTTCAGCTTCGAGCGCTTCCTGGAAAACCAAATTCGAGCAGCCTTCGGATTCCGAGGGACGCCGATCTGGTTCAAGGTGAAGGCGC